>CADEGR010000004.1:37576-74461 GCA_902826935.1 uncultured Alphaproteobacteria bacterium
GTCCGATGACGACTCCGACCGCGGCGGCAAGGGGTCGAAAGCCTCGGGCTCGCACAACTACAACCGGGGCGATGACCGCCAGCGCGATGGTCGGGACGACCGCCAACGGGTGAAGGTCAACCTGCCGCCGCAGGAGCTGCGGGAGGTGCGCGCCGGCCAGCGGGTTCTGGTCGACGATCTGGGCCGGGTGCTCGAGGTCGAGATCGAGAACGAGCATGGCCAGCGCGAGGTGGTGGTGAAGACCCATGGCGGCGCCGCGGAGCGTCGGCCAGGGCCGATCAAAGGCGTGCGGTCCGTGCCGGTGGCGGGGCCGGACGGCCGCCGGGTGCTCGACGACAACGGCCGGCTGCTCGAGGTCGAGGTCGAGCGGCATGCCGACGACCGGCGCGGCGACCGCGCCGCGTCGGATGACAATGGCATGGGCGAGGCGGCGCGTGAGCTGCTCGACCGGGGCCGGGATCTGTCGCCGGACGAAGAGGCGCGGATGATCGAGCGGGGGTGGCAGTGATGCGGCCGATGGCGCGCCCGACCTTTCTGCTGGTGGTCCTGCCGCTGTTCGGCTGCGCCGCGCCTGGCGATCAGCCACCAGCCGCTAGCCGCGACGTGCCGGCCGCAGCCGTGCAGCGGGCGCTCGAGACGCTGGCCAGCGGCGACACCTTGCGCTGGCGCGATCCCAGCCTCGGCGATACCGGCACGATCACGCCGCGGCGCACCTTCAAGGTGGCCTCCGGCCAGTTTTGCCGCGAATACGAGATCACCTATAGTGCTGCCGATGGCCGGAGCGAGCGCTGGATTCAGACCGCCTGCCGCGTCGCCGATGCCGGCTGGCAGCCGCTCGACGAGCTCGGCTGAGCGCACCTCCCTCACCATTCATCGATGCACCCCAGGCGCTGCGGCTAGTTGGTGCCGGCGGCGGGGAAACGCTCGGCCTGCTCGAACTTGCGGCCGAACTCGTAGGCGAGGAGCTTGAATTCGGCCTCGGTCAGCGGGCCGGCCTGGCGGCTGCGGCTGGCGAGCCGCCAGCGCGCGATCGCCGCTTGGGTCTGGGCGCCCAGCGTGCCGTCGAGGCAGCCGGGATTCCAGCCCTCGACCGTGAGCGCGCGCTGCGCCAGCTCGATCTGGGTCGGGCTCAAGCTGATCGGCTGGTCGTCTTCGGCCGGCGTGGCGGCCGCCGGTGGTGCCGCGGCCGGATTGGTGACCATCGCCGATTCCGAGTGGTAGGGCGTGTATTCCGGCGGGCAGCGCTCCGGGATCGGCTGGCCATTGGCATCGCGCTCGCACTCGCTGGGCAGCACCGGCGTGACCTGGGCGCCGGGCGGCGCTGCTGCGCCTGCCTCATCCGCTCGCAGCAGCACGGCCTGGGCGTCGCCGGTGAGCGTGACCGTCTGGCTGCGGCCATACTGAAACTTGGCGTCATGCATGACATTGCTGCGCAGATAGGTCGCGAGCTCGCCGAATGACAAGTCGCCATCGCCATCGCCGCCGAATTCGATCTGGTCGGCCAAGGGTGCCCCGGTCGCGGCGGTCGGCGCCACCGCTTCCAGCAGCCGGCGGGTGAACAGCCGGTCGCGGAACTCCCAGTGGCAGTGGCCGATCTCGAACGGCCCGGCGGCGGTCAGCTCCGCCATGTTGCCCGGCAGCCGCGCCGCCTGCAGCCGGTCCGCATAGACCGTGCGCTGGGCGTCATGCAGCCGGACCGCAAGCGGATCGGGATCGCCGCAGCTGATCGGCCGCTGCGGAAAGCCGGCATCCAGGATCACCAGGCTGGCGCGCGCGCCGGAGGCTTGCAGCTGCTCGTGCAGCCGCTGCACCGGGTAGCCCTTCGCGGGGCAGGCGCGCCGGTCCGGGCTGACCGCGTCGACCGGCAGGAGCAGGCGGCGGCCGCTTTGCCGATCCGGCGCTTCCTGGAACAGGCCGTGGCCGAGATAATAGACGAAGATCCGGGACTGGTTGCGCCGCGTCAGCCGCCAGAGCAGAGGCGGCCACGGCCCGGCCTGCTGGGCCTGCTCGGCGGCGCAGCTGCCGGCGGCCGGGCCCACGTCCAACCCCGCCTGGCCGGAGCAGCCGCCAAAGATCGAGCAGAGCGTGCAATGGCTGGCATCGGTCAGCTCGATCACGTTCGGCACCTGCAGCCGCCGGCGGAAGAAATCCGCGATCTTGCGCGCCTCGTCGCGGGCGCGCGGGAAGTTCAGGGTCGGTCGGTCATCGCCCGGTGGCAGGGGCGTCTGATAGCGCTGATTGTCGATGATAATGGCCAGATCGTGGTCCGCCGCCCATGCGCTGCCGCCGAGACCAAGGCAAAGCGCCGCCAGCGTCAGGGCCAGGCCGAAGCCGTGCCGCTTGAGCCTCGATCCGGCGGGCCTGCGATGCGGCTGATCTGGGCGGTCGATGGTGCCGTTTCCTCAAGTTTTTGCCTGCTGATCGGCTAGCCGTCATCTATCCGCAAGGCGGCCGCTCATGCAATCCCAAGGGCCCGCACCCACCCGCCGGACCAGGCCGGCGCCGGAGGTTGCCAAATACGCGCCTTAATAAACTCATGGTTTTGTCTGGATTCTAGACATCATCCCGTGATTGCGGCATGCTCGACATAATCAGGGCGGGGCAAGCGCGGCAAAACGATTGGGAGCAGCGGCGATGTTTATTCGGCAGATCCTGTCAGCCAAAGGCGACAGCGTGGTCAGCACGCGCCCGGACGCGCTGATGGCCGAGGTCGTCGACATGATGCAGAGCCAGCGGATCGGCGCGGTGGTGGTCCTGGATGGCGACGGCCGGCTGTGCGGCATCATTTCGGAGCGCGACGTCACCGGCGGCCTGGCCAAGCATCGGGCCGGCATGCTCGAGCTCCAGGTCGAGCAGCTGATGACCGCCAAGGTCGTGACCTGCGCCCCGGGCGACAGCGTCCACGAGGTCATGCAGATGATGACCTCGGGCCGGTTCCGGCACCTGCCGGTGCTGGAGGATGGGCGGATGATCGGCATCATCAGCATCGGCGACGTGGTCAAGTCGCGGCTGCAGGAGCTGGAGGCCGAGAGCAACCAGCTGCAGGACTACATCGCCGGCGCGGCGTGAGCGGGGCGGCAGCCCCAGCGCAGCCAGTTGCGGCCAATCGGCGGGCGGTGCCGGCATGCCGCTGATCCATTTGGCGGGGCAACGCTCGGCTGGCCCGCGGGAAGCCGTGGCCGGGCTGCGCGCGATGCTCCCGGTGGCGATCGCGGCCGTGCCGATCGGCCTCCTGTTCGGCGCGCTGTGCGCTGGCAAGGGCCTGTCCGTCACCGAGAGCGGGCTGATGTCGATCCTGGTGTTCGCCGGCGGCGCCCAGTTCGCCGCGGTCGAGCTTTGGACCTGGCCCGTGTCGCTCGCGACGCTGGCGATCTCGACGCTCCTGATCAATGCCCGCCTCGGCCTGATGAGCGCCTCGCTGCTGCCCAAGCTGCGTCATCTCAGCCGCCGGCAGCGTCTGCTCGCCTGCGCGCTGATCACCGATGAGACCTGGGCGCTGGCGGAGCAGCGCGCCTTAGCCCAGCCGATCAGCCCGGCCTACTGGTATGCCCAGGGCCTGCTGCTGCTGACCGTCTGGAGCGGCACGACCATGCTCGGCGCCTCCCTTGGCGCGCTGCTCGGCGCGCCCGAGCGGATCGGCGCGGACTTCGTGTTCACCGCCTTGTTCATCGGCCTGATCGCCGGCTTCTGGCGGGGGCCGGCCACCGGCTGGACCATTGCCGCCAGCGGCGCGGTCGCCGCCCTGGTCCATCTCACCCTTGGCTCGCCTTGGCACATCATGGCCGGCGCTGCGGCCGGAATGCTGGCCGGCTATCTCGCCGCGCTGCGGCCAGCGGCCCTGGCATGACGCTTAGACCGGAGGCGCTCGCGGCGATCCTGCTGCTGGCGGTGATCACCTATGGCTGCCGGATCGGCGGCGTGCTGGTCGCCAGCCGCTACGACCGGGCCGGGCGGGCGCGGGCGGCGTTCGATGCGATTCCGGCGGCAGTGCTGACCGCGGTGATCGCGCCGATGGTGCTGACCACCGGCTGGCCGGAGACCATCGCCGCCGGCCTGACCGCGCTGGCGGCATGGCGGCTGCCGCTGCTGGCGACGGTCGCCCTCGGAGTCGCCGCGGTCGTGCTGCTGCGCGCCGGCCTGTAGGCAGGGCGCCGGCCTTACTCAGGCCGGGTGGTCTTCTTGAACAGCCGCTGCTTCTCGCGCTGCCAATCCCGCTCTTTGATGGAATGGCGCTTGTCGACCGTCTTCTTGCCGCGCGCCAGGCCGATCTCCAGCTTGGCCAAGCCGCGCGGATTGAAGTACAGGCTGAGCGGGATGATGGTCTGGCCCTGCTTCCTGACCGCGCCGATCAGCTTCGCCATCTCCCGGCGCTTGAGCAGCAGCTTCCTCGGCCGGCGTGGCTCGTGGTTGAAGCGGTTGCCCGAGTGGTATTCCGGGATGGTCGCGTTGATCAGATACATCTCGCCGCCCTGCTCGGCGGCATAGGCTTCGTTGATGGTCGCCCGGCCATCGCGCAGCGACTTGACCTCGGTGCCAAGCAAGGCGAGCCCCGCCTCGAACCGCTCCTCGACGAAATAGTCGTGGGTCGCGCGTCGATTGCGGGCGACGATCTTGCGGCCCGGCAGCTGCTCCTTGGCCATGGCGGGCTACACGGGCGCGCTAGTTCAGCAGGCCGACCGCACGCAGAGCGTCGTCGATCACCTGCTTGGAGGCCTCGCGCGGCTCGACCAGCGGCAGCCGCAGCTCGGGGGCGGCCTTGCCCAGGCGGCCCAGCGCATATTTGGTCGGCGCCGGGCTGCTCTCGATGAACAAGGCCTGGTGCAAGGGCATCAGCCGGCGGTGCAAGGCGAGCGCTCCGGCGGCATCGCCGCGCTGCCAGGTCTCGTGCAGCCGGGCGCAGAGCCTGGGTGCCACATTGGCGGTGACCGAGATGCAGCCATGGCCGCCATGGGCGAGATAGGCGAGGGTTGTGCCGTCCTCGCCGGTCAGAAGGCAGAAGTCCTCGCCGCAGCTCTGGCTGGTCAGGACCGGCCGGGTCAGGTCGGCGGTCGCGTCCTTGACGCCGATGATGTTGGGCAGCCTGGCCAGCTGGGCCATGGTCTCGACGCTCATGTCGATCACCGAGCGGCCGGGGATGTTGTAGATGACGATCGGCAGATCGACGGCGTCGTGGATCGCCTTGAAATGGGCGTAGAGGCCGGCTTGGGTCGGCTTGTTGTAATAGGGCGTCACCACCAGCGCGGCGTCGGCGCCGGCGGCCTTGGCATGCTTGGTGAAGCGGATCGCCTCGGCGGTCGAATTGGAGCCGGTGCCGGCGATCACCGGCCGGCGCCCGGCATTGGCCTCGATCACCAGGTCGATCACCCGCTCATGCTCGTCATGGCTGAGCGTCGGCGACTCGCCGGTGGTGCCGACCGGCACGAAGCCGTGCGTGCCTTCCTCGATATGCCACTCGACCAGGGCCTGCAGCGCGGCTTCGTCCACCGCATTGTTGCGGAATGGCGTGATCAACGCCACAATGGATCCACGGAACATGTCGGGTTGAATCCTCTTGGCCTGTCCGGCGATCATTAAGGTGACTGCACCATAAGAGCAGGGGGGAGGGGCGGCAAGCGGGTGCTGCGGCCGAGCAACCCATGGGACCTAGGCTCGTCGACCGATCTGATTTGAGGAGCAGGAGCCATCATCGCCAGCCCATGGGATCGCCCCTGTCCGGTGCCGGCCACGTTGGCTGCGCGCTGCTTGCGGACCGTGCTGTTCGTGGCCTTGTTGATCGGCTGGCCGCTGCCGGCGCCAGCCGCCACCGATAGCCTGGTCGTCGAAGCCTTCGAGGCCGGCGACCAAGGCCAGTGGGAGCGGGCGTTCCGCCTGATTCGCCAGGCCAATCAGCCGCTCGCCACCAAGACCTTGCGCTGGGTCGCCCTGGTCGAGGACGCGCCAGGAATCGGCGACAGCTTCCCCGTGATCGCGCGCTTCGTGCTGGAGAACCCGGCCTGGCCGGTGCCCCAGCAGCTGCGGGTCCGCGCCGAGGAGAGCATCGTCGATCCGGCCGATCACACCCTGGTCCGGCGCTATTTCAAGGCGCAGCCACCCTTGACCGCGCGCGGTCGGATCCGCCTGGCCGAAGCCCTGTTCGAGGTCGGCGCCGACGGCCCGGCGATCGAGCTGCTGCGCATGGCCTGGACCACCGGCATCTTCTCCGAGACCGAGGAACGCTCCTTTTTGACCCGGCACGGCCGGCAGCTGCGCAAGTCCGACCATATCGCCCGGCTCGACCAGCTGCTCTGGACCGATCAGCGCACCGCGGCGCTGCGGATGCTGAAGCGCGTGCCCGACGGCGAGCGGCGCCTCGCCGAGGCGCGGCTGCGGCTGCAGCAGCGCAAGCCGGGGGTGGAAGGCGCGATCGCGGCGGTGCCGGCACGGCTGCGGGATGATCCGGGCCTGGTCTTCGATCGCCTGCGCTGGCGCCGCCACAAGGGTCAGAGCGAGGGCGTGGTCGAGATCCTGCTCGATCCGCCGGCGGAGCTGGGCCAGCCAGAGCGCTGGTGGGCCGAGCGCGAGCGGGCGCTGCGCGACGCGCTCGACCGGCGCGACTACCGGCTCGCCTATCGCCTGGCGCGTGCCCATGGCCAGCGCGAGGGGCGGGCCTTTGCCGAGGCGGAATGGCTGGCCGGCTGGCTGGCCTTGCGTTTTCGCGAGCAGCCCAAGGTGGCGCTGGCGCATTTCGCCGAGCTCTATGAGGGGGTCGAGAGCAACGCCCGGCGGCCGCGCGCCGCCTATTGGGCGGGCCGGGCCGCGGCGGCAATGGGGGATCAAACCACGGCCGCCTCGTGGTATCGCCGGGCAGCGGCCGATCCTTTGGCCTATTACG
This sequence comes from uncultured Alphaproteobacteria bacterium, assembly GCA_902826935.1. Taxonomy (GTDB): domain Bacteria; phylum Pseudomonadota; class Alphaproteobacteria; order Geminicoccales; family Geminicoccaceae; genus CADEGR01. Next base: position 44,448 of record CADEGR010000004.1, read on the forward strand.
GCCAGCTGGCGGCGCAGGAGCTGGACTGGGCCCCGGCCCGCGCCTTGCCGCCGGCACCGGGGCCAGCGGCGCGGGCGCTGTTCAAGCGCGACGAGCTGGTCAAGGCGACCCGGCTGCTGCTGACGGCCAGCGCGGACCAGCCCTTGCGCCTGTTGACCCGCGCCCTGGCCGAGCGGGCCCAGGACGGCAGCGAGATCGGCCTGCTCGCCGATCTGTTCGCGCAGGCCAGGCGACCGGACCTGGTGGCGACGCTCGGTCGCTATGCGGTCTATCTCGGCAAGCCGCACGAGGCCGCGGCGTTTCCGATTCCGCAGCTGACCGGGCTGATCAGCCCGCCCAAGGGCTACCCCGATCCGGCCTTGCTGCTCGGCGTGACCCGGCAGGAGAGCATGTTCGACAGCGCCAGCCAGAGCCATGCCGGGGCGCGTGGCCTGATGCAGCTGATCCCACAGACCGCCAAGCTGATGGCGCGTGGCCTGGGCATGCCCTACAACGCCGGCCTCCTGGTCGCGAAGCCGGACTACAACGTCCGGCTCGGCAGCGAATATCTGCGGCGCATGCTCGAGCGCTACGGCGGCGAGCCGGTGCTGGCGCTGGCGGCCTACAATGCCGGCCCGAGCCGGGTCGATCGCTGGCTGGGCGAGCACGGCGACCCGCGCGGCGATCGCTATGCCCTGGTCGACTGGGTCGAGCTGATCCCGTTCGACGAAACCCGCAACTACGTGCAGCGCGTGCTCGAAGGGGCGACCGTCTATCAGCGCCGCCTGGCCGACGCCGAGGTCGCGATGATCGAGTTTCCAGGCGGCAAGGGCGCGCTCAAGGCGCCGCCTTTGCCGGCACCCCGGCCGGTCAGCCTGGCGGAGGCCGACAAGGCTCAGGTGCCGGTCCCGCGCGCCCGGACTGGCGCCAGCCGCTCCCAGGCCATGCCTGGCGACAACCCGCCGGTCCACCTGCCGCGCCTCAAGCCGCGGCCGCTGGCGGAGGTCCAGGCGGCGGTCGAGCCGCGCTCGCCGGAGGCGCTGCCGGCCCGGGTCCGGCCGGTCCTGGCGCCCGATGACGCGGAGGCGGCGGCTGAGATGATCGAGGTGGTGGTGCCCGGCCGCGCGGCCCTGGTGGCCGACGAGGGGCGCCAGGCGGCGCCGGGTGAATGGTAGGCGAGCGCCGACCGGCGGGCCTGCGGGCCTGCGTGTTCGACGCCTATGGCACGCTCTTCGACGTCCATGCCGCAGTCGGCCGGCACCGCGCCGAGCTCGGCGATCAGGCCGATGCCGTGTCGGCGCTCTGGCGAGAGAAGCAGCTCGACTACAGCTGGCTGCGCACGCTGATCGGCCGGCATGTCGATTTCTGGCAGGTCACCGGCGATGCGCTCGACCATGCGCTCGCCCGACATGGCATCGCGAACCCGGCTTTGCGCGCGCAGCTGATGGCGGCCTATCGCACGCTGGCGGCCTATCCGGAGGTGCCAGACGTGCTGGCCAGGCTGCGCGCGGCCGGGTTCAAGCTCGCGATCCTCTCGAACGGGGCGCCGGCTATGCTGGCCGACGCGCTCGCCAGCGCCGGCCTCGCAGCGCTGCTGGATGCGGTCTATTCGGTCGAGGCCGTGGGGCGCTACAAGCCCGATCCGGCGGTCTATCAGCTGGCCGTGGCGGGGCTGGGCGTGGCGGCCGGCGAGATTGCGTTCCTCTCGGCGAATTGCTGGGACGCCCATGGCGCGGCCGCGTTCGGCTGCCGGGCGATCTGGATCAACCGGTCTGGCTTGCCCGATGACGGTCTGCCGGGTGCCCTCAGCCACGAGCTGCCGGATCTGGCAGGCCTGCCGGCGCTGCTCGGCGCCTGACCTGCCGGCCGGCTATGGTCGGCGAGGCCGCGAACCGGCATGATGCTCGGACCAACAACACCGGACGCAGCGATGGCCGAGCCAGATTTTACCGCGGTCGAGGCTGCGGCGGCGCGTCTGGCGCCGGTTGCGGTGCGCACCCCGCTGCTCGAACACCCGGCGCTGAATGCGCTGACCTGCGGCCGGCTGCTGCTCAAGGCGGAACCGCTGCAGCGTACCGGCTCGTTCAAGTTCCGCGGCGCCTACAACGCGCTCAGCCAGCAGCCTGGCCGACCGGTGGTCGCCTATTCTTCGGGCAACCATGCCCAAGGGGTGGCGGCCGCGGCGGCGCTCTTGGGCGTGCCGGCGACCATCGTGATGCCGGCCGATGCGCCGGCGATCAAGCGCGCCAACACCGAGGCGCTGGGCGCGCGGGTCCAGCTCTACGACCGCTATCGGGAGAGCCGCGAGGCGCTGGCGACCACGCTGGCCGAGACGACCGGCGCGGTTCTGGTCAAGCCCTATGACGATCCGGCGGTGATCGCCGGCCAGGGCACGATCGGGCTCGAGCTGGCCGCCCAGGCCAAGGCTTTGGGAGTGGTCCCGGATGCGGTGCTGATCTGCTGCGGCGGCGGCGGGCTCAGCGCCGGCTGCGGCCTTGCCTTGCGCCACCTCTTGCCGGCCTGCGAGCTCTATGCCGTGGAGCCCGCCGGCTTCGACGATACCGCCCGCTCGCTCGCGGCCGGCGAGCGGCTGGCCAATGCGCCGGGGGCCAGCTCGATCTGCGACGCCCTGCTGGCGCCGCAGCCCGGCCGGCTCACCTTCGCCTTGAACCAACGCCAGTTGACCGGCGGCCTGGTGGTCGACGACGCGGCGGTGGCCGAAGCGATGCGCCTGGCCTTTCGCCATCTGAAGCTGGTGCTGGAGCCGGGCGGCGCGGTCGCCCTGGCGGCGGCGCTCAGCGGCCGGCTGCCGACCGCCGGTCGGACGATTGGCGTGGTGCTGTCCGGCGGCAATGTCGATCCGGATCTTTATGCCCGGATCCTGAACGAACGCCCGGACGACAATTCTACATAGGGACCAAGTCCAGCTGCATCAGGGAAAAACGCTGCTGTGGACGGGAACAAATGCTCGCGAGCTGGACAATTCCGTGCTACATGATTCGAGCGATCAACTGGGGAGGCTGGTGCAGGACCGTAAGAGTCCGAGCCGGCATCGTGTGACCTGGCAGCGGCTTGCCGAAGTCGGGACCAGCACCTCCCTTAGCTGGTAATAATGCACCTGGGAGGTGGGCGATGGCAGTGGGTCGTCCAGACGATCAAGACGGAACCGAGGAGCCTTGTGGCTGCGGGTGCGCTGATCGGCGGAGCCTGCTGCGTGGCGCCCTGGCGATCGGCCTGACGACCTCATTACTGGGTGGCGGCGGCGAGATCTTGGCTGCCGACGATCCGAGCAAGAGCAAGCCTCAGCCCGGCGACGTCTTCGTGCATATCAAAGGCAAGCTCAAGGATCAGGTGGTGAAGGTCGAGGACCTGCCGGTTGGCGGGCCGCAGACCTTGGCCTTTCCGAAGGACCCCAAGGCCGATCTGGTGCGCAAGGGCAGCCGGCTCAATCAGGTCGTGCTGGCGCGGTTTGCGCCCGATCAGCTGAAGGGCGAGAGCCAGAACCACTCCGCCGAGGGGGTCGTGGCCTTTTCCGCGATCTGCACCCATCAGGGCTGCCCGGTCTCGTTCTGGAAGAAGGACAAGCAGGTTTTCTACTGCTCCTGCCACGGCTCGCAGTTTGATCCGCGTGATGGCGGCAAGAAGGTGTTCGGGCCCGCCGAGCGCCGGCTCGCCATCCTGCCGGTCAAGATCGAGAATGGCACGGTGCTGGTGGCCGGCGAGTTTATCGGCACGCTCGGCCCCGCCAAGTCGAAGGCGTAGTCGCGATCGATCTAGCGCCGCAGCCGGCAAGCACGAACTGGCGCGGCGCCACAACTGGGGAGGTGTTCATGAGGCTCTTGCGCAATGCGTTGGTCCTGGGCGTCGCGCTGTTTCCGCTGGCGGCCTTGGCCTATTCGCCGGTTACCGACGACCGGCTGAAGAATCCGGAGCCCGAGAACTGGCTGCAGATCCGCGGCAACTATCAGGGCTGGATGTACAGCCCGCTCGAGCAGATCAACACCAACAACGTCAAGAACCTGGTGCCGGTCTGGAGCTACTCGACTGGCGTCGATTCCGGCCACGAGGCGCCACCGATCGTCAATGACGGCGTGATGTTCGTCGCGACGCCTTACGATCAGGTGATTGCGCTGGACGCCAAGACCGGCGATCGCCTGTGGGTCTACAAGCGCGAGCTGCCGGAAGGCTTTGGCGCCCTGCACAACACCAAGCGCGGCATCGCCCTCTACGGCGACAAGATCTATATCGCCGCCCAAGACGCGAAGCTGGTGGCGCTCGATGCCAAGACCGGCGAGACGGTTTGGGAGAGCCCGGTCGAGGACTGGCAGACCGGCTACTATATGACCATGACCCCCTTGATCGTGAACGGCAAGGTCATGGTCGGCGTGTCCGGCGGCGAGTTCGGCGTGCGTGGTTTCGTGCAGGCCTTCGACGCCGAAAGTGGCAAGTCCTTGTGGAAGACCTTCACGATCCCGGGACCGGGTGAGAAGGGCCATGACACCTGGACCGGCGACACCTGGCAGCGCGGCGGCGCATCGGTCTGGATGACCGGCGTCTACGATGCCGACAACAACACGACCTACTGGGGCACCGGCAACGGCTCGCCGTGGTTCGGCGATCAGCGGCCGGGCGACAACCTTTACACCTCCTCGACCGTGGCCATCAATCCGGACGACGGCAAGCTGGTCGGCCACTTCCAGTACCACTGGAACGACAGCTGGGACTGGGATGAGATGAACTCGCCCATGGTCGTCGACTACGAGAAGGACGGCAAGCAGGTCAAAGGCCTGCTGAAGGTCTCGCGCAACGGCTACATGTACTGGCTGGAGCGCAAGGACGACGGCTCGATCGGCTACGTCAACTCGATGCCGTATGTCCATCAAGACGTGTTTGCCAGCGTCGATCCGCAGACCGGCCGGCCGACCTACCACGACAACAAGAAGCCCGGCACCGGCAAGTATGCTGATTTCTGCCCGTCACTGTGGGGCGGCAAGGACTGGCCGTACGAGGCGTTCAACCCGAAGACCGGCATGGTCTACATCCCGTCCAACACCAACCACTGCGGTTATCTGGAAGGCAAGGAGCAGGAATATGTCGCCGGCCAGTGGTGGACCGGCGTCGACATCCCCGACATCGGCTTCACGCTGACCAAGGACGCCAGCCACTACGGCGAGATCCAGGCCCGCGACGTCAATACGGGCGAGGTCAAGTGGCAGCAGCTCTACAAGAACTCCATGAACTGGGGCTCGATCCTGACCACCGGCGGCGGCTTGGTCTTCAATGGCGGCACCAACGACCGCTACTTCCGGGCCTATGATGCGAAGAACGGCGAGCAGCTGTGGTCGTTCCGCACCAACTCCGGGATCATGGCGCCCCCCAGCTCCTTCGAGGTGGATGGTCAGCAGTACATCGCCGTGCAGTCCGGCTGGGGCGTCGATCCGGCCTTCCAGCAGGGCCTGATGAACGAGCTGCTCGGCACCGACGTGCAGGTGCCGCAAGGCGGCGTGATCTGGGTGTTCGCCCTCGGTCAGTAGACCAGGACGAGCGCGGCCGGACGGGCCGGGGATTTCTGGAGCAAGGTCCGTCCGGCTGCACAGCCCAGCACCAAGGAGGGAGGGCATCGATGGCAATAACGAGACTGATCACCCTGAGCGCAGCGCTGGCCGTCGGTGCTTGGACGTGGTCGGCCGCGGCGGCGGATAAGGCAGAGGTCGATCACGCCTACGCGGTCAAGGTCGAGAATGCGGCGGCCAAGGTCGGGGAGGAGACCACGATTCAGGCGCGGATCGCGGTCCAGGACGGCTACCATTTCTCGAAGGCCTACCGCAATCGCCTGATCAAGCTGTCGACCGAGGACGATTCGGTCGCGTTTGACGATGAAGTCGTCATCGGCACGCAAGAAGGCGACGAGCTGGTCTTCAAGGTTCCGGTCAAGCCAACCAAGCCGGGCGAGCATCCGGTCAATGGCGTGTTCCGGATTGGCTTCCACAAGGATGGTCAAGTCAACATGGTCTCGGCACCGCTGATGGCGAAGGTGACCGGCACCAACTAAGCAAGTGGCTGGGGGGCGCGGCGGCGGTCGGCAGTGATGCCGGCCGCTGCCGGATTCTGCAGCCCGACCGGCCGACCAGCGGCCACGCGTACTTTCGCAATCCCGCGCCGATGGGCTAGCTAGGGTCAGCAGGCACCGTTTTCGGGGAGTGGCATGCTGCGAGCTGGCTGGCTGCTGGCGGTCGTGATCGCGTTCGGGCTGTCCAGCCAGACGGCGCTCGGCCGCTCCTTGGCTTGTCCGGAGCGGCCCCAGCCGGCGGGCAGCGCTGCCACGGCAGCGGTGGTCATCGAGCAGTGGCTGCAGCGCTACTTCACGGTGCTGGGGCTGAGCAGGGCGGTGCTGCCGGAGCGGACCGAGCTGATCGGCGTGATGCGCGGGCAGGGCAATGGGCTGCTCGACGGGCTTGGCCAGCTCAGTCGGCGTTGCGCCCAGCTGGTCCAGCAGGAGCCGCAGGCGACCCCGGCCCAGCAACGCCGCCTGCGGGCGGAGCTCTTGACGCTGCTCTGGTCGGCGGCGCCGGAGGGCCCCGCGGCCGCGGCCCGGCCCGCCCGTCTCGCGGCGATCGAGCAGGCGATCGGCCTGACGCCCGCAGAGCTCTGGCGCCGGCTCTGGTACCGCGATCCCAGCCAGCCGCTGGGCGAAGCCAGCCGCTGGGCCGCGATCGTCGCCTCGCCGGCGACCGAGGCCGCCGGCTACGAGCTGCTGCAAGCCTATCAGCGCCGCTGGCCTGCGGTGCATTTCGAGCTGCAGCCGCCCTATCGCGCCGGGGCGCCGCTGGCGCTGATCATCGGCCGCCGCCTGAGCCAGGCGAATGCTATCAAGCTCCTCGACCTGGCGCGCGTGCTGGGTCTGCCGGCCGATGCTTTCATCTGGCCGGTGCCGATCGGCGCCGAGGTCGCCGGCTAGAAGCTCGGCGCAGCGTGGCACCATGTTTGCAGAAAAATTGCCAAAACTTATCGAGATGATGGCTAGTCACGTGCTCCTGGTGTAGAGGAAGGCGCGCGCTTGCTACCAAGGGGGAAAACGCCGTGGTTGTTCGCAGTTGGCTCGCGGCCGGGCTCGCCTTGCTGATGTCGAGCGCCGCGTCTGCGCAGGTGGTCGAATGTCCGGGCTCGGTGCCGGTCATGCAGATGTCCAAGGAGCGGGCGGCGGCCACGGCCGAGCGGCTGCTCGACCGGTTCGTCGGCGCGCTAGGCTTGCGCGGCGTCAAGGCCGTCGACCAGGCGGCGGTGCTCAAGGCCTATGGCGAGCTGCCGGAGCAGCTCCTGGTCAAGCTGCAATATCTGGCGCTGCAATGCGGCATGCTGGTGCTGAGCGGCCCGTCTGAGCTGGCCGAGCGGCAGGCGATCATCCGGCGCGTGTTCCTCGACTATGCGCTCTCGCCGCCGGCCACCGGCAATGTCGATCTGGCGTCCTATCTCAATCAGACGGCTTCGGCTGGCACCGGCATCCCGAAGGATCCAAAGCTCGCCCAGCTGGTCAAGGCGGCCGAGCAGCAACAGCAGCAGCTGCCGAGCGCTGCCTGGCATACCGCTTGGTTCCGGCCAGCCGGCGCCTTGCAGGATGATCCGAATCGCTGGGCCGTGATCGTCGCCTCGCCCGAGACCGAGAACGAGGGCTGGACCATGCTACGCGAGCATCAGGCCCGCTGGCCGAAGGTCCATTTCGAGCTGCATGCGCCCTATGATCCCGACAGCCCGACCTATGCTCTGGTGGTTGGCCGGCGGCTGCCGGAAGGAGATGCGCGCAGCTTGCTCGAGAGCGTCAAGCGGGACGGCCTGGCGCCGGACAGCTTCGTCTGGCAGCTGCCGCCGGGCGAGGACGTCGGCCAGATTGCGCGCGCCCAGCCGTAGGCGCAGACGGCGCTCAGTGGAGCTTTAGTTCCGGCTGGGTGCCGCGGATGAAGAGGCGGGCCAGCACGGTCTTGATGGTCCAGAGCAGCCCGTGCAGCGCCATCTGGTGCTTGCGGTAAAGCGACAGATAGGTCAGACGCGCGACGATGCCCTCGACCATCCAGCTGCCGAACAGATTGCCCATCAGATTGCCGACCACGCTGTAGCTGAGCGAGACCAGCGAGCCATAGTCCTTGTAGACGAACGGCTGCGGCGGCTGGTGGCGCAGGCGCCGTGCCAGCGTGTCGGCCAGGGCATAGGCTTCCTGGTACGCCGCCTGGGCGCGCGGCGGCACCGGCCGGCTTGCGCCCGGCTGCGGACAGGCGGCGCAGTCGCCGAGCGCGAAGATCGCCTCATCACGGGTGGTGCGCAGGCTCTGCTCGACCACCAGCTGGCCAATCCGGTTGGTCTCGAGCCCGTCGAGCTGGGTGGTGAAGGCGGGCGCCTTGACGCCGGCGCACCAGATCTTGATCTCCGACGCGATGCGGTGGCCGCTCTTGGTCAGGACGGCTTCAGGGGTGACCTCGGTGACCTGCTCGTTGGTCAGGAGCTCGATGCCGAGCTTGTCGAGCTGCTGCTCGGTCGCATCCTGGAGCCGGCGTGACAGCGCCGGCAGGACCGTAGGTGCCGCCTCGATCAGGGTCAGCTTGACGTCGTGCTCGCGATCGATCCGGTCCAAGCCGTAGGCGACCAGCTCGCGGGTCGAGCGATGCAGCTCGGCGGCCAGCTCGACGCCGGTGGCACCGGCGCCGATGATCGCGATGTGCAGCTGGCCTGGCCTGAGCGGACCAGGCTGGACCTGGGCGCGCAGGAAGTCGTGCAGCAGGCGCTGCTGCAGATCCTCGGCCTGGCGCTGATTGTCCAGGAAGATGCAATTCTCGGCCACGCCCGGCACGCCGAAATCATTGGCCGTGCTGCCGACCGCCAGGACCAGCGTGTCGTAGTCGAACGCCCGGCTCGGCACCAGCTCACGGCCGTGGATGTCACGCACCGGCGCCAGCCAGATCTGCTTCTTGGCCCGGTCCAGACCCGCCATCTCGCCCTGCATGAAGCGAAAATGATGCGCCTTGGCGTGGCTCAGATAGCCGACGCTGTCGAAATCGGCATTGAGCGTGCCGGCGGCGATCTCGTGCAGCAGCGGCTTCCAGACATGGGTCAGGCTCTGGTCGACCAGCGTGATCCGGGCCCGCTTCTGCCGGCCGAGCCGCCGGCCTAGCACCGTCGCCAGCACCAGGCCGCCGGCGCCGCCGCCGACCACGACGATATGGTGCAGCGGGGGTAGGGCAGTCTCGGTCATGAGGGGGTCCATCTGGTCGGCCGCGCGGCGCGCGCGGCAGGGTCAAGCCCAGGCATGCAGGAGCAATGCCAGCAAGGTCCGCCACTCGCAACCGGCAAATCGGAATGGCAGCCTTGCGCCGTTTCAAGCCCTGGCCCTGGCTGCGGCGGGCGAAGCTGGCAAGCGCGGTTGATACAGTATAGCATTGCGCGCCTCAGGCAGAGCATGGAGCAGGATGGCATGGCTGGCAGCAGCGACGTCCAGGCGCGGCCGGCGGCATCGGGCGCCCGCCATGATCATGGCCGATGCATCGATGCCGCGCTGGCGCGGGCCGCGGCGCTCTGCGCGCGCCGCGGGGCGCGCCTGACCAGCCTGCGCCGCCGGGTGCTCGAGCTGGTCTGGCAGGATCATGCGGCGGTCAAGGCCTATGATCTCCTCAAGGTGCTGGACCGCGAGGGCGGCCAGACCAAGCCGCCCACGGTCTATCGGGCGCTCGATTTCCTGATCGCCCATGGCCTGGTGCATCGGCTGGAAAGCCTGAACGCCTTCATCGGCTGCCCGGCGCCGGAGCCGAGCCACAGCGGCCAGTTCCTGATCTGCGGCAAATGCGGCGATGTGGTGGAGTTCGAAGCGCCCGAGATCGCGGCTGCGCTCGAGACCGAGGCGGCCGCTCGCCACTTCACGATCGTGCGGCGCACCATCGAGGTCCATGGCCTATGCGCCGCGTGCACGGGCGCGGGGCACGCCTGACATGCTGGCCACGGCCGACAAGATGACGGCGGGATCGCCGGCTGCCGCTGGCGCCGAACCGCCGCTGATCGAGGTGCGGGGCGTCAGCTTTAGGAGCGGCCAGCTGAGCCTGCTGCAATCGGTCGATCTGGTGGTCGGGCCCCGCGAGATCGTGTCCCTGGTCGGGCCCAACGGCGCCGGCAAGACCACGCTCCTGCGGGTCATGCTGGGCGGCCTGGCGCCAAGTTCAGGGGAGGTTCGAAAGCGGCCAGGCCTGACGATCGGCTATGTGCCGCAGCGGCTCCAGGCCGATCCGATTCTGCCGATCACCCTGCACCGGATGCTCACGCTCGGGCAGCGGCCCAACCCGGGCACGCTCGCCGAGATCATGGCCGAGACCGGCATCCAGCGGCTCGGCCATAGCCTGCTGCACGAGCTTTCGGGCGGCGAGCTGCAGCGCGCGCTCCTGGCTCGGGCCCTGCTGCGCGCGCCCGATCTCCTGATCCTGGACGAGCCCACCCAGGGCATCGATTTCAACGGCCAGCTCGAGCTCTACCACCTGATCGAGCAGGTCCGCGATCGCCGCGGCTGCGGCATCCTGCTGGTCAGCCACGATCTGCATCTGGTGATGCGCGCGACCGATCGGGTGGTCTGCCTGAACCGGCATGTCTGCTGCTCGGGCCGACCCGAGTCGGTCAGCCGCGATCCCGCCTACCGGCAGCTGTTCGGCCCAGCGGCGGCGGCCGGCCTCGCGATCTACAGCCACCACCATAATCACGTCCACGATCTGGCGGGCGATGTGGTGGACCCGACGCCATCGACCGTCAGCGCACCGGGTGCCGCCGATGCTCGATGATTTCCTGGTGCGCGCCATGCTGGGCGGCGTCGGCGTGGCCTTGGTGGCCGGACCGCTCGGCTGCGTCGTGGTGTGGCGGCGCATGGCATATTTCGGCGGCGCGCTCGCCCACAGCGCGCTGCTCGGCGTGGCCCTGGGGCTCCTGCTGGCGATCGACATCAGGCTGGCGACCCTGGCGATCTGCGTGCTGTTCGCGTTGCTCCTGGGGCGGCTGCAGCGCCGCCGTGAGCTGGCGACCGACACGCTGCTCGGGGTGTTCGCCGAAACCTCGCTGGCGCTGGGCCTGGTGGCGCTGAGCTTCATGGAGACCGTGCGGATCGATCTGATGGCCTATCTGTTCGGCGACGTGCTGGCGATCGGCCGTGGCGATCTGCTCTGGATCTGGGTAGGCGGCCTCGCAGTCCTGGCGGCGCTGGCGGCGCTCTGGGAGCCGCTCTTGCGGATCACGCTGCATGCCGAGCTGGCCCAGGCCGAAGGGCTCGCGGTCGAGCCGGTGCGCTACGCCTTCATGCTGCTGATCGCGCTGACCGTGGCGATGGCCATGAAGATCGTCGGCATCCTTTTGATCGTGGCGCTCCTGATCATCCCGGCGGCGGCCGCGCGGCCCTTCGCGCGCAATCCGGAGCAGATGGCCCTGGCCACGGCGGCGCTGGGCGCCTTGGCCGTGGCGCTCGGCATCTTCGGCTCGCTCACCTTCGATACCCCGTCCGGCCCCTCGATCGTGGTCGCGATGGCCAGCCTGTTCGGGCTGAGCCTCTGCCTTGGCGGCCTGCGGCTGATGGGCCGGCGCGTCGGCTAGTTGACTGGCACGGGATTGGGCGGCGGACCAGCGCCCGGGGCTGGCTCGGCCACCGGCGCAGCGGCGGCGGCGGTCGCGGTAGCACCCCGATCGATCGTGCCGTTCAGCCGGTTCAGCACGTCCTTGGTCGCGTAGACCTCGCGATAGACCGGCGGGATGCGGTCGGTGCCACGGTAGAAGGCGACGTCGAGCACCGCCTGGTAGAACTCGATTTTCTCGCGCACGCCGCCGCCACCCCGGCGGCCGCCGCTGCTGGCATCGCCATCCGCTTGCTCGAGCTCGAAGTCGAGCCTGGTGGTCGGCCGCGGCCGCAGCTCGCCGTAGTGCTTGACGATCTGGCTGGCGTCCTCGACGCCCAGATGATCGTAGCCCTGCTGCTCGGCCAGCTCGGCCGCGCGGTAGAGCACGTAGCGATGGATCACCTGGCGCTCGGTCATCCAGTTGCCGGTGAACGCGACGCGGTAGTTCTTCGGGCCGGTCCGGGTCTCGGCAAAGCCGTAGCCCTGGAGCGCCTGCTGGTAGGGCGTCGGGGTCGAGCAGGCGCCCAGCCACAGGCTCATGAGCACGCCACCAGCAATCAGAGGCCAGCGATGCGATGCGCGTCGGCAGATGGCGGTCATGGACGTTTCCTTTATTGGTTCTTATTCGCGCGAGCCGGGCACCACCTCCAGGGTGACCTCCTCGCCCTTGCGCAGGACGACGATCTTGATCGCCTCGCCGACCTTCAGCCCATCCAGGGCATGGGAATAGTCGTAGATATTGGCGATCTTGCGGCCAGCGATGGCGATCACCTGATCGCCCGCCTGCAGTCCGGCAGTGGCGGCCGGGCTGTCGGCGGCCACGCCACCGATCAACGCGCCGGCGGCATCGGTGTTGGTGTAGTCGGGAATCGTGCCGAGATAGACGCTGCTGGTGCGGCGGCGGTCCGAGCGCTCGGTCGGCGCCTGCTTGATGTAGTCGGGTGCGGCCTCAGCCAGCGCGAGCGAGCGGGTGATCGCCCCCATCAGCTGCGCGACCTTGGCGGCACCGTCATAGTTGAGGCTGGCCGGCACGTCGCGCGGGCTGTGGTAGGTCGGCACCGCGCCCGTGAACGCATTCAGCACCGGCACGCCCTTGAGATAGAAGGCGGTGGTATCGGTCGGCAGGAAGGCATTGTCATTGGTGGTGATCGCCAGGCCGATCGGGACATTGCGCTGCTCGATCTCGCGCTTCCAGATCGAGCTCGAGCCAATGCCTTGCAACACCAAACTGCGGTCGTAGTGCCCGATCATGTCCATGTTGAGGTAGGCGGCGATCAATTTATGCAGATCGGTCTGGCCGCTGCCGACGAACCGATCGACGAAATGGGTCGAGCCGAGGAGGCCCAGCTCTTCGCCCGACCAGGCGGCAAACACCACGTCGCGAGGCGGCGCGAAGCGGCCGGTCGCCTTGAGATCGGCCAGATATTCGGCGATCTCGAGCAGGGCTGCCACGCCTGACGCATTGTCGTCGGCGCCGCGGTGGATCTGGCCCTGCTCCTCGGAGCGCGCCAGCGACTTGCCCTCGAGGCCGCGGCCCAGATGATCGACATGCGCGCCGATCACGACCGCGCTCCCGGTCGAGCCGTCGCCGGCCTGGAGCCGGGCCAGCACGTTGCGGCCCTGGCGGATCTGCCGCTCCAGGTCGATGCTGGCCGCCAGCGTGACGTCGGGAATCAGAAAGCCGGGCACCACGGTGCCTTGATCCAGCTCGCTCTGCAGCTTGTCCAGATCCTTGCCGACCGCCGCCAGCAGGGTGCCGGCGAGGCGATTGCTGAGGCTGATCCCGGCCAGGCTGCCGCCGGCGCTGGCGGCATCGAAGCTGAGCGGCACCAGCTCTTCCTTGACCTTGGCGCGCGGGCCGCTGACCACGATCAGGCCGGCGGCACCACGCTCGCGCGCGACCGCCGCCTTATAGCCACGATCGGCATAGCGATAAAGATGCTGGCGCAGTTCCGGCGTGATGTCCTCCGGCATCTGGCGCAGCACCATGACCCATTTGCCGGCGACGTCGAGGTCGCCATAGGCGTCATAGGCCGGCTGGCCATTGCTGCTCGGCGCCACGATGCCGTAGCCGGCAAACGCCAGCTCGGCCGGCTCGAACTTGCCCGACTGCGACAGGCCGAGCGGGCGCCAGTCCTGATCGACCACGGCCGGCAGGTCCGGCCCCTTGAAGGTCAGCGCGTTGTCGGCGCCGAGCTTGACGCCGGCGGTGAAGTCGAAGCGCTGAAAATAGCCGCCATCATCGCCGGCCGGCTCCAGGCCCAGCCGCTCCAGGGCCTCGGCGACATAGGCGGTGGCAAGCTGCTCGCCATGGGTGCCGGTGAGCCGGCCCTCCATCGCCTCCGACGCCAGGACCTCGACATGGCGCTTCAGGTCGTCCGCCGTGATGCCGGGCACGGTCGCCGGCAATGGCGGCACGGTGTTGGGGTCGGCCGCCGCCACCGGCTGCAGCTCGAGAAGCCGGCGCGCCTCGGCGTCGTTCCAGTCGGCCATGAAGATCTGCGGCGTCTTGTCGGGACCGCGCGCGCTCGACCAGGCCAGCCGCTTGCCGTCGGGCGTGAATACCGGCAGCCCGTCGAAGCCGGGCTGGTCGGTGACCCGGACCGGCGGATGCTGACCGGCGGCGTCGACCAGGTAGAGCTCGAAATTGTCGAAGCCGTGGACGCTGGTGGCGAAGATCACGTAGTCGCCGGAGGGGTGGTAGAACGGCGCCCAGGACATGGCGCCCAGATGGGTGATCGCGCGCTGGCCGGTGCCGTCCCGGTGCATGGTGTGGATCTCGGCCTTGCTGCCATCAGGCGAGAAGCGGCGCCAGACGATCATCTCGCCATCGGCGCTGAAGAAGGGCCCGCCGTCATAGCCCGGCGTGTCGGTCAGGCGGCGCAGGTTGCTGCCGTCCGCGTTCATGACGTAGAGGTCCATGAAGTAGGACGGATCGCGCTCGAACAGCGCCTGGTCGGCCGGGTTGAGCGGCGCGTCATAGGCGTGCCGGTTCGAGGCGAACAGGATCTCCTTGCCGTCGGGCGAGTAGGAGCCCTCGGCGTCGTAGCCCTTGTGATTGGTCAGATTGACCAGTTCGCTGCCGTCCGGCTGGCTGCTGAAGATGTCGTAGGTGTCGTCGAAGCTCCAGGCGTAGCGCCGGCCCTTGCCCTCGGCGCGCGCGGCGAACTCTTCCGTCTGCTTGGCCGTGGCCTCGGGATCGAGATGGGTCGAGGCGTACAGCACCTGGCGGCCATTGGGATGGATCCAGCCGCAGCTGGTCTTGCCGACGCCCGGCGACACCCGGCGCGTGTCGCCGGTGTCCAGATCCATCAAATAGATCTGGTAGAACGGGTTGTCGGCCTCCCGCTCGCTCTGGAAGATCATCTGCTTGCCGTCGGCGCTGAAATAGCCCTCGCCGGCGCGCAGCCCCTCGAAGGTCAGCTGGCGGCCATTGGCGAGGAGGCCCGCCTCATGGGCCGCAGCCTCCGGCTCAGCGCCCAGCACCGGCGCCGACAGCACGAGGCTGCTCAACAAGAGAGCACTCAGGCGCGGCAAAATCATGGTTCGCGGGAGATCCTGATTGACGGCGTCCAAGCCCTTGAAAGAGTTGTAGATAATAGTAGTCGAACCAGCAGGGTCAATGGACAGTCGGCCAATACGCCGCTGACGCGAAGGACGATCGGGGCTGGACACCGGCGGCGCGACCGTCTCGCCAAGGCATTGCGCCGATCGGCGCTCGCTCACGGCAATAGGCTCGCGATCGCATCCCAGGCCATGCGGCCTTGCCGCTCGAGCGTGAATTCGGCCGCCCGGGCGCGGCCGCGGCGGCTGAGATCGGCCGCCAAGGCAGGCTGCTCGATAATCTGCCGGATCGCCGCGACGACGGCCGGCGGATCGTCCGGATCGACCAGAAGGGCAGCGTCGCCCAGCACTTCCGGCATCGAGGTCCGGTTGCTCGAGACCACCGGCAGGCCATGGGCCATCGCTTCCAGCGGCGGCAGGCCGAAGCCCTCATAGCGGGACAGGAACAGGAACAAGGTGGCGTCGCGGTAATGGGCGGCCAGCTTGGTGTCGTCGACATGGCCAGTGATGGTCACCGCGTGATCCAGGCCGAGCCGCGCCACGGCCTGCGCGACCTCGGGGTAGCGCGGATCGGGCTCGCCCACGATCGCTAGCTCCGCCGGCAGCCCACTCTGGCGGAGGCTCGCCAGCGCCTCGATGCAGCCGATGATGTTCTTGTAGGGCGCGCAGCGGCCGACATAGAGCAGCCGGGCGACCGGTCCCGGCGCAGGCCTGGCTGACAAAGGCTGGAGCTCGACTGCATTGTATACGGTGCGCAGCTTCGGCCGGGCGCCTGCGAACAGGGCAGCGATATCGGCGCGCGCATGCTCGCTGACCGTCAGCACCCGATCCGCGGCGGCAATCTGCAGCGTCAGCCATTGCCGCCAGAGCCGGCTGTAGCGGCCCTTCGCCGAGCGCGGCAGGAGCTCCGGGCAGCGCAACGGCACCACGTCATGCAGCGTGATCACCTGCCGGGGCCGCCGGCAGAAGGGCGCGAACACGTCGGGGCTGACCATGACCTCGACGCCTGCCTCGGCCAGCTGCCGGGCGAGGCGCCGCTGCTGAAGGGGCGCATAGGGCCGGCTGACCACGTCGCGCCAGGTGACGCCGGGTGCCGCCGCGAGCGCCGGCGGCACCGCCTGGCCCGGATGCCGGATCAGCATGAGCGGGGCCGGGGGGCCGAGCCGGGCGAGGCCAATCACGAGGTTCCACGTGAACCGCCCGAAGCC
This sequence comes from uncultured Alphaproteobacteria bacterium, assembly GCA_902826935.1. Taxonomy (GTDB): domain Bacteria; phylum Pseudomonadota; class Alphaproteobacteria; order Geminicoccales; family Geminicoccaceae; genus CADEGR01. The sequence continues at coordinate 60,823 of CADEGR010000004.1, forward strand.
GCTCAGCGGCGCAGCGGCATAGCGCAGGTCGATAGCAATCCGGGACGCGGTCACAGCCCTGTTTGGCCGCAGCCGCCCGGGCCGTCAACGGCGCAGGCGCTCGGCGATCGCGACCGGCGGTCAGCGCTGCTCGGGCGGCAGGCCCCTGATCTCGGCGGCGAACTCGGCGTGCTCGATGGGATCGACCGGGCGATGCTTGCGCAGCTCGGTCGGCGGCTGGCCGATCACCGAAAGCTCGTCGCGCCAGGCCCGCTTGGGTCGGATCGGCCGCGCGACCAGACCGCCGCCGCAATTGGGGCAGACATTGCTCAGCACCTGGTCGACGCAGTCGCGGCAGAAGGTGCATTCATAGGAGCAGATCATGGCGTCCGGGGCATCCGGCGGCAGGCTCTTGGCGCATTGCTCGCAGATCGGCCGCAACTCCAGCATCGATGCGCCTCCGGCTGACGGGACCTCGAACGATCAGCTTGCCTCGGCCAGGCAGCGCCCGGGCTTGATCCAGGTCAAGATGCCGGCGGCGCCGGGCTGAAATAAGGGCGGGCTGACAACTCGCTGCGGTCGGACCGGCGCGCTCGGCCGCAGCTGCGCCAAGGAGCTGGGATCCGATGCGGCAATTGTCCAAGCATGCGGCGGCGGCGGTCTGCTGCCTCACTGGCTGGCTGGCTGGATCAGCGCAGGCCGAGGAGGCCAAGCCGGCGCCACCGGCCAAGGGGCTGACCGAGCTGGTCCTGCCGATGCTGAATCCAGAGGCGGGCCGGCAGCTGTTCGTGCGCAAGGGCTGCTTCATCTGCCATTCTGTGCACGGCGTCGGCGGCCAAGCCGCACCAGCCTTGGACGCGCCGGCTGGCAACCACCGGCTCGATCTGATGGACTTCACGGCCCGCATGTGGCGCGGCGCGCCGGCGATGCTGGAGCTGCAGATGCGCGAGCTTGGCTACCGGATCGAGCTATCGGGACCGGAAATCGCCCATCTCGCCGCGTTCCTGGCTGCCCCCGAGGTGCAAGCCGAGTTCGGCCAGGAGGAGATTCCGGAAGCGCTGCGCGACTGGCAGCTGCAGGAGCCCTACTGGCTGCGCGACAATTGGCCGGACTTCAAGTCGGAGTTCGATAGCGACGGCGTGCCTTACGACTATCGTTGATCAGCCGCGCTGCGCTGCGGCTGGGTCGCGCGGTCAGGTCGCGAGGCTGAGGGTCACGATCAAGCCGAGCGCGATCAGGCCCCAGGAGGCGATCACGCTCTGCCAGCTCTTGCCCTTGGCGCGCACCTTGCGCTTCATCTCCTCGAGCCGATCGAGCGGCCGATCCACGGCACCCACGGTGTTGCGGTGCAGCGCCAAAAGCTTCGACAGGTCCGCCTCCGCCTGCTCGTCCTCGAGCTCCGGCACCGCCAGATCAGAGCCATTGTGGCGATCGGTCTTGCGCTCGACGGGGGCCCGCCGTTCCAAGGTCTCCGGGCGGCGGCCCAGGTCGCGCATGATGCTGCGGGCTTCCGCGGCGAACTTGGCGGCATTCTCGGGATCGGTCGGCATCATATCGCGGCTGGTTTGATACAGGCGCTCCGCGAGCTCCAGCAGCTCCGCCTCGATCGTGCCTTCGTTGGTCGTCATGACTACTACCTCAGAGTCCCCAATACCCGCGCGTTGCCGGGCCCATCAGGCCACGACGCAGATGGTTCTTCTCGACTGATAGACACTTTTATACACCATTTATTCCACCTTGGTCGCGAAAACCGATGTCGCACGGGGTGCGCCCTGCCCGGATTTCCGCCCATTTTGCCGCCGCCTGACCGGGCCGCCACTCGGTTGGCCGCGTCACTGACCGGCCGGATCGGCCGAACATCGCGGCGCCGACCCGCCGCTCGGGGCCAAGCAGCATCCTCCGAGCAAGGCCAAGACGTAGTGATCTAGATTTAAAATAGTATGAACTAAGAACCTAATCTACCATAACATTTGGTGGGCGTGTCGTCGCCCAGGCGAATTCGCAAGCGACGAGCCACAGACTGTGCCGTTGGTGCAAGTGGCGCGTTGAACCTGACGGCCCTCCCATCCGAACCACAGTGCTTGGGGTGGACTTCGCAGCTGATTTCGAGCAGTCAATCTGAATAGCCTGACCATCAACATGGCAGGGACGATGATCTTATGGAGGAACCCTTGACTCGGATCTTGCTCGAAAGTGTGCCGCCATGCGGCTAATGATCGCCCGCCGACTGGCCTCGACTGCGCTGGTGACGACCCTCGCGGCCTGTGTCAGCAGCGGCGACGACAGCAGCGTCTCGAACGGCTTCACGACCGCCGAGTTCAACCGCTCGACCGGGCTCGACCAGATCCGTGCCGCCCAAGGTTATGCGCGGGTCCAGGGCCGCCAGGGCGGTGCTGGCATCAAGGTGGCGGTCATCGATGAGGGCATGGCCGCCAACAACGACTACAACATCGTGGCGGAGGCATTCTTCGCGCCCGATATCGGCTTTCGCAACGGCGACCACGGCACCGCGGTGGCCGGCATTGTGGGCGCCCGCAAGAACGACATCGGGACCCACGGCGTGGCGTTCAACTCGGATATCGTCAACATCCAGGTGTTCGACGATGCCGGCTCGGTGCCGGATGGCCGCTTGTCGGTGGCGATCGATGCTGGCGCCGGCCTGGTCGGCAGCCAGCCTGATCTCGAATCCGACGTGCTGAACATGAGCCTGGGCGGCGGCCCGATCCTGAACGACGTTCTGATCTCGATGCGCAATGCCGCGTCCCGTGACAAGATCATGGTCATGGCGGCCGGCAATGACGGCTCGGCCGATCCGTTGTTCCCGGGGGTGCTAGTGACCGATGCCGGCATCCAGGGTCAGGGCATTGTTGTCGGCAGCGTCGATGCCGACAACAATCTGTCCAGCTTCAGCGCCCGCTGCGGTAGCGCCGCCGCCTTCTGCATGGTGGCGCCGGGCGAGGATATCGTGACCACCGGTGTCAACGATCTGGTGCGGGTGTCCGGCACGTCCTTCGCTGCGCCAATGGTGTCGGGCGCTGCGGCGGTGGTCAAAGCGGCCTTCCCCGGCGTATCCGGTGCGGCGGTCGTGGACCGCCTGCTGACCAGCGCCACGGATCTCGGGACGGCCGGCGTCGATACGGTGTTCGGCCACGGCCTGCTCAATCTCGACAACGCGCTCGATCCGAACGGCACCTTGTCGGTGGCGGCCAGCGGCACGGTGGACGGCCCCAGAGCGCCCGTGGCCGGCAGCCGCATGCTGCTGGGCAGCGCCGCCAGCCTGGACGACCAGGGCCGGTCGTTGCTGCGTCGGACCATGGCCTTGGACGAGGACAACTTCCCGTTCAACGTCGATCTGACCGGCAGCACGCGCGAAAGCCCGCGCAGCTCCGGCCTGGCCAATTTCGTCGAGCGGGGGGACCGGATCAGCGCCGTGACCAGCGGCGCTGGCAGTACCTTCGCGCTGTCGGTCAGCGCCGATCAGGCGAGCTTCTCGGCCAGCGATCAAGTCTTGCCGCCGACGGGCGAGCGGGGCGACCGGCTCGAGCCGGCGGCGCCCACGCTGCAGCTGCAATCCTCGCTTGGCACCAACATTGGCATGTTCTTCGCCGTCAACGGCGCTAGCGGCACGCCCGATGATCTGAGCGCTGACCTCCTGGGCCGCGGCGGCGGCGGCCTGGCCCAGGGTGCTTTCCTGGCGCCGTACGATCAGCTGGCGGGTGCCCAGAGCGGTGGCGGCGCCAGCATCGTGCTGGCCGAAGCGACCACGCTCACGCTGGCCGCGTTCGATGCCGCCGACAACGAGCTTAGCGATGACCGGCTGCGCGCCGCGCGGCTCCAGAAGCTGGCGCTCAAGCATCGGACCTACGGCGATGTCGAGCTCCGGCTCGGTCTGGGCGCGCTGCAGGAGCAAGGCGGCTTCCTCGGCAGCGATACCAGCGGCGCCTTCGGTAGCGACACGGCCAGCCAGTCGGTCTACCTCGATGCCTCGGTGCTGGCGCCAGTGACCACCAAGCTGGCGCTGTTCGGCGCCTATACCCGCGGCAGCTCGACCGCCTCGGCGGGCGGCAGCAGCCTGCTCGGCGACTACAGCCAGCTGGCCTCGGACGCCTTTGGCGCTGGACTGCTGCTGCGGGACGTTGCGGCCGACGGCGATGGCTTCAGCCTGATGGTCGGCCAGCCGCTGCGGATCACCGACGGCAGCGCCACGGTCGACGTCCCGGTCAGCCGCAGCGTGGATGGCCAGGTGCAGCGCGAATCCGCCGAGGTCGATCTGGCGCCGGAGGGGCGCGAGATCGCCACCGAGGCCGTCTACCGCTTTGCCCTGACCGATGCCAGCCACCAGTCGCTGGCCACCGGCGCCTTCCTCCGGCTCAATCCAGATCACGATCCGAACGCCGCGCCTGATCTTGGCGTCGGCGTGCGCTATCAGTGGCGGTTCTGATGGCGGCAGGTATGACGCCGGCCTATGGTCGTGGGCGATTTTGCCATGGGTTCGTGACCAAGGGGTTAACGACGGTGACCGGCCTGGCGGTGCTGCTGGGCGCAACCGCCTGCACGCCGGCACCGACCCGGGAGGGGGAACCGCTGAGGGTGGAAAAGCGGGAAGGCATGCCGACGAGTGCCGCCGAGGTCGCCTTGCCGCCCGGCGCCATCAAGGTCTCGGAGCGGCTGTACATGGTGCCGATCGGCATCGACGTGGACGGCTGCGAGCAATTCTCGGCTTATCCCGCCGATGGCGGCATGACCAAGCAGGCGATCCACTATCGCCGGCCAGATGGTTCTTTCAGCCTGGACAAGGATAGCGCTACCTGCCGAGTCGAGGTGGTGGCACTTGGCCCGGATGCGGCCGGCTGTGCCCAGTTCCGCGCTGAGCCGGCTGCTGGCCTGGCGCCGACCGGGGTGACCTATTACCAGGCCAAAGCCGGCGGCTATGTGGCGCGCAAGCCGGAAGCTGGCTGCCAGCCCTAGGCGGTTCCAGGGACCGGCAGGCGCGCTGCTCACTTCGATAGCCGGCTGGTCCCGAGCCTCTGTTGCAGCTTGATTTCGGCCAGATTGGCGGCGGTGACCTGGTCGATCTCGAGCCGGTTGCGACTGGCCGCGGCTTGGGCTTGATGGGCGATCTCGGCAAAGCCGTCGATCGTCGAGTCCACCTGGATCCGGGCGCCATCCTGCGCCCGCAAGGTGAGCTGCAGCCAGCCCTCCGGGCGCTCGCGACCGCGGGCGTAATATTGCAAGCGGATTGCCCGCAGCTCGGGCCAGGGCAGGCGGCGCGCCAGCGGCCCGTGCTGCGCGATCATGGCCGGTGTCAGCTCGATCCGGCTGAGCTGGCGGAGCAGGGTGCGCGCCCCGAACCAGGTGAACAGCGCGGCCAGACCCGCCAGCAGCAGCGCCAGCGCCGGCGCCACCGGCACCGCCAGCAGGGGGCCAAGCGTCAGGCCGAGGCCCAGCAGCGCTCGGCAGTAATCAATCCATAAGGTTCGTGGTGGATAACGGTGCTGACTCATGGCGGCAAGCCGGCGCGCTCCTCGGCCCTAGGCTGCATAGCGCGGCGTGGCTTGTGCTCAGCTCCTGCCCTGCCGATCGGACTCCATGGCGTGACCGACCAACTTTGATGACCAGAAGCGCTTCCTTGCGTCAAGCCGATCCCGCGCTGGCCACCTTGCGCCAGGATCGCGCCCGCTTTCTCGCTTTCGCGTTCGCAGGCGGCGACCTTCTGCTCGAGGTCGATGGCGCGGGGCGGATCACCTATGCAACCGGGGCGGCCCAGGTGGTGACCGGCGTCGAGCAGGCCGCGCTGATCTCGTGCCAGCTGGTCGATCTGGTCGCGCCGGATCAGCGGTCCGAGTTGCAGCGGCAGCTCCTGGCCTTGCCGGCAGCCGGCCGGCTGGCGCCCCAATGCCTGACCTTCATGAAGCCTAGGCCGCATCAGGTCTGGCTCGCCGGCCATGGCGGCAGCGCCGAATCCGAGACCTGTCATCTCAGCCTGCGGCTGGGGGCTGCGAAGCTGCCGGAACCGTTGGCGCGCGAGCGCTTCGAGGCGAGCCTCATGGAGCGGGTGCAGCAGGCCTCCGACGACGAGCGCCTGACCATGCTCGATCTGAGCGAGCTTGGCGCCCTGGCCGACCGTCTGGATCAGAGCCAGCTGGGCAGCTTGCGCGCCGAGATCGGCCAATGCATCGGGCGCTATGGCGTCGATGAGGCCGGCGCTGGCTGGCTGGCCGGCGACACGTTCGGCGTGGTCCATGATGCGGCGCTCGATCCGGCGGCGCTTAGCGCCATGATCGAGGCCATGACCGCCGATGCCGATCCGGCCGGGCGGGGCGTGCGGGCGACCCAGGCAACGCTCAGCATCGGCCAGGACGGTCTCAGTGCCAGCGATGCCGGCCAAGCCTTGCTCTATGCGATCAACCGCTTCGCCGCGACCAAGGGCCAGGACTTCGACATCGCCTCGCTCCAGGACGGCTTCCAGGGCCTGGTCGCCAGCACCGTGGCGCGAGTGGCCGAGATCCGCGGCCGGGTCGACACCGAAAGCTTCGGCCTGGCCTTCCAGCCGATCGTCGAGCTGCGTAGCCGGCAGGTCCACCACTATGAGCTCCTGACGCGCCTCGAAGATGGCTGCTCGCCCTTCGAGATGGTGTGTTTCGCCGAGCAGACCGGGTTGGTGATCGATCTCGATCTGGCGATCTGCCGGCGCGCCTTCGAGGTCCTGCAGCGGCCGCGCAAGGTGAGCGTCAGCATCGCGGTCAATCTGTCGGGCCGCTCGCTCGAGAGCGAGCTGTTCGTGACCGCCCTGCTGGCGCTGCTGGACGGCACGCCCGAAGTGCGCGGCCGGCTCCTGTTCGAGCTGACCGAATCGGCGGCCATCATCGATCCCGAACGGGTCGCCAATGTCGTGCGCGCGTTGCGCGCCCGCGGCCTGCCGATCTGCCTGGACGATTTCGGCAGCGGCGCTGCCGCGTTCCACTATCTGCGCGCCTTCCGCTTCGACTACGTCAAGATCGATGGCGCCTACATCAAGTCGGTCGATCATCGCGACCAGGCGATCCTCAAGGGCATGATCGGCATGTGCCGCGAGCTGGGCATCGCGACCGTGGCCGAAATGGTCGAAACTCCGTTGCAGGCCGAGCGCCTGCGCCGCCTCAAGGTCGACTATGCCCAAGGCTACCTGTTTGGCCGGCCGATCGCCGAGGCCGAGCTGGGGCTGCGATGATGCGCTGCGAGCGACAACGGCAGCTCAGGTCGCCAGTCGGGGGCGATCCCGGCGTCCCGGTCGGATCCGACCGTACGCCGGAGCTTGATCGATGCGCCGATTGGCCCGGGGCTGCCCGGCCGGACCCGGTACCGGCCGTGGCGCGATCGCAGCGACCGCCGAGTCCGCCGGTCGCTGATCAGGATGTCCTGGCCGAGCTGCGCCAGCTCGCCGCAACCCACGAGCTCCGCACGCCTGTCCATGCGATCTTGGGTCATCTCGATCTCCTGGCCGCCGGCGCCTTCGGACCCCTGGGCAGCGAGGTCCGCGCCTGCCTGGCCGAAATGCAGCGAGCCGGCCTGGCGCTGGCTGAGCGCGTGGCGCAGCTTCATCGTCTGGCGGACACGCCGCGAGCGCAGCCATCGGTTGAGCCGGTCTGGTTCGATCTGACCGCCGCGCTGTGGGCGGCAACCGGCCCCTGGTCGGAACCAGCGGCGGACCAACGCAGCTTGTCGGTGCTGGGCGATCCGGTGGCGCTGGCCTGGCTGGTCGAGGCACTCGCCGCGGCCTTAGGCGCTCGGTCAAATCGAGCTCTGGTCGTGCAGGTGTCGCCAGCGCTGCCCGATTGCGCCGGACGCTCGCTCAAGGTCGCCTGGGCGGATGGCGCAAGCCTGACCTGGGCGACCAGCGATTGGCGCCTGGCGACGACGATCATGGCGCTGCATGGCGGCAGCCTCGGGCGCCAATCCGCGCAGCTCGTCTTGACCTGGCCGGCTTGGCGCGTGCTCGAGCGGCCCGCCCGCGCACAAAGTGAATAATTCCTGGGGCGCCAGGGTTGCCCGCTGCGGCGCCAATGCCTACCTTCCTTGGTATTGATAAACATATCCTGAATTTGTATTGCGCGGCTTGCTTTGCATGACGGGTCGAGGCCGGGGCCGCGGTTGATCTTGCGGATTCCAGGTTGGCAAAGGCAGTGGAAATGGTTATTACAGTGGAGACAAGTCTTTGACTTGTTTCGCCCCGTAACCATGGCAGCACTCCGGTGCATGGTGCGCCTCGGATCGCCTGGCTGGTCCAAGCGCGCGGTTGCGGGGCATCTGAAGATAGGCTCGCCTGCCGCCGGGATGCGACCTAAAGCAAGTGCATGCCGGGCGGGGGAGTGCCGAGTGCCCGTCAATCGAGCAGCGTGATCTTAAGCCAAAGGCGCGGCTTCGACCGTGCCCACCAAGGCAGCCCCGACCATGAGCGGGGCGCTTCACGCGGATGACGAGCTGGTTGTTCACATCAAGGTTGAATCAACTCGATGCAAAATCGAAGCATGTTTCTCTACCGCCGCCAGGGGCCGAAAAAGCGTTCCAAGCCGGGCGGGCCGCCGCACAACAACAAGCCGCGCGGCCAGGGAAAAAGCTTGCCGAATTCGGCGCGCGATCTGCTGCCGCTGCTGCAGCCTGCCACCAAGGCGCTGGCGCAGATGCTGGCTGGCCGGGCCGGTGCTTCGGGCCAGCTCGGCCATGCTCGCGCAATGCTGGCGCAGGCGGAGCGGATGGTCAGCGAGCGCTCGCATAACCGCCTCAATCCAGCCGAGCGGGAAGAGTTCTTCGAGCAGGTGGCACGGCTCAAGCTGACCATCGCCGATGCCGAGAGCGAAGCCGAGGCGGATGAAGTGGCAGCCGCTGCGCCCCCGCCCCCGCCAAGTGCGCCGCCGGTCGGCCAGGAGCGTCTGCGTGCCATGGCGCTGGCCTTGGCCTCCCGCGATCGTCCAGTCGCGGGCCCGGCGGTGCCGGCACCCGCTGCTGAGGCACCCTTGCCAGAGGAGCCCGCGATCAGCCGGCCAGGCCCCGCCGCTGAATCGTCCACCATGCCAGCTGAGCTGGTGGCCGGCTCGTCGGGGCCGGAGACGCCCCGTGATCGCACCCGCAGCACGCAGCTGCGGCTGGCGCGGCCTGGTGATTCGAGCGCGCCGGCGCTTGCGCCGGCAGCCCTGCCGGCGCCCAAACGTGCGCCGCTGGTCGTGCCAGCCAGCGCGCGGGCAGTAGCGCGCGAGCCGGCGCCGGCCCAACTGCCCGCCGAGCATGCCTCGGCGGCACCACTGCCGGAGCCCGCGCCCGAGCCGGCCGGGACGCTGAGCACTCCGGCGGCTACCGAGGTCGCTGCGGCCGAGCCGCCGCCACCAGCGGCACCGGCGAAGCCGTCACGGCCGCGTGCGCCGCGGCGTCCTCGCGTTGCCAGCGCCGAGCAGCCTGATCTGAGCGTCGATGGGGCAGCGGCCGCAAGCAATGGCGGCGCGCCGAGTGACGCGGCCGCGGTCGACGTCGATGGCGCCATCCCGCGCAAGCGGCGGAGCAAGCGCAATGGCTTGCCGGAGGGCTGGATCATCGACGAAGAAGGCTTCGTGGTGCCGGCGGGCGATTGAGACCTGCCAACCGGCCAACTTGGCGGCCGCCCGGGGACGGCCGGCCATGACGCCCGGTGGCAGGTCTGCCGAGCGGCTGGCCGGGCAATCCTTGGTCGCCAATTGCATATTTGTGGCGTTGACGCTGCGCAGCGTCCTTACCTTGGGGCGGGATCACACCCTGCGGCTCCAGACCGCGCAGAGCGAGGGGCTCGCCTACGCCCAGGCCTGGCCCAAACAGCAGCTGGCGATGAGCTGGCAGCTGGCTAGCTGTGATTCCCCCGATCCGTGGCGCGCTCTGCAGCTCGAGCATTGCAAGGTCACATGGCAGGCCTACATGGATAGCGTCGCTGCATCCCGCCACGTTGACGCTGCGCCGCAGCAATCGCGCAGGTCGGCGGCTGGCAATGTTGGTGTGGGGCAACGGTTGAGCGGCGGCGAGTGGCAGCGACGACGCGGCACTGGCTTCGCCAGCCCAGTCTGCTAAGATCGCGCCGGTGGTCGTTGCCGTGCCGGAGCGGCGCTGAACGGATCCAGCGCAACTTCGAAATCATCATTTGTTAACCATGGTGCTGGTATCTAGATCGTACGGCGACGGTGATGCCAGCAACGCCATGGAGTATGCCAAGGGTAAGAGCCTTTTCTTCCTGCTGACGAATCCGATATCATCGGTAGGGAAGGGGCCGTAGGGACGACGGTAGGACGCATGACCAAAGGCCCTGACGACTCCCGGACTGGCCCGGCTGGTCAGGTTGTTACCAAGACCCGCGAGAAGACGGATAAGCCGTCGATGTACAAGGTCTTGCTTCTGAACGACGATTATACCCCAATGGAGTTTGTCGTTCATGTGCTTGAGCGTTTTTTCGGCAAGAGTTCTGAGGATGCTCACCGGATCATGCTCCATGTTCACAATCACGGCGTTGGAATCTGCGGCGTCTATACCTATGAGGTCGCGGAGACGAAGGTCTCCCAGGTGATCGACTTCGCGCGGCAGAACCAGCATCCGCTGCAGTGCACCATGGAGAAGGACTAACGGAAGGCGCGGATGCCCATGTTGTCGCGCAACCTTGAAAAGACGCTTCGCCGGGCTCTGGCGCTTGCTAACGCCCGGCAGCACGAATACGCCACCCTTGAGCATCTGCTCATGGCCTTGACGGATGATGAGGACGCGGCCGCCGTGCTGCGTGCTTGCGCCGTCGAAATCGATCGGCTGCGCACCAGCCTGAACGATTTTCTGGATCATGAGCTGACTAGCCTCGCGATCGAGGGCGTGGTCGATGCCAAGCCCACGGCTGGCTTTCAGCGCGTGATCCAGCGTGCGGCAATTCACGTGCAGGGCTCCGGCCGCAGCGAGGTAACTGGCGCGAATGTGCTGGTGGCGCTGTTCTCCGAACGGGAATCGAACGCTGTCTATTTCCTGCAGGAGCAGAATATGTCGCGGCTGGACGCCGTGAACTATATCAGCCACGGCATCGCCAAACGTTCGGGTCTGACCGAGACCAAGCGGGTCAAGGGAGCGGAGGAGCCTACCGAGGAGCGTCGCAACGGCAATCAGCAGGGCGAGGCCTTGACTGCCTATTGCATCGATCTGAACGCGAAGGCGCGCCAGGGCAAAATCGACATCCTGGTCGGGCGTGACGCCGAGGTCGAGCGCACCATCCAGATTCTCTGCCGTCGCTCCAAGAACAATCCGCTGTTCGTGGGCGACCCCGGGGTCGGCAAGACCGCGATCGCCGAAGGCTTGGCCTTGCGGATCGTGCAGGGCCAGGTGCCGGAAGTGCTGGCATCGGCGATCATCCATCAGCTCGACATGGGCGCGTTGCTGGCAGGTACCCGCTATCGCGGCGACTTCGAAGAACGCCTGAAGGCGGTCCTATCGGAGCTGGAGGCCGATCCGCGGGCAATCTTGTTCATCGACGAGATCCATACCGTGATCGGTGCCGGCGCCACCAGCGGCGGCTCGCTGGATGCATCCAACCTGCTGAAGCCAGCCTTGCAGAGCGGCGGCCTGCGCTGCCTAGGCTCGACGACCTACAAGGAATACCGGAACTACTTCGAGAAGGACCGTGCGCTGGTCCGCCGGTTCCAGAAGATCGACATCAGCGAGCCCAGCCAGGATGAGGCGATCAAGATCCTGCAGGGGCTGAAGCCGAGCTTCGAGCAGCACCATCAGGTCGTCTACAGCGCTGGTGCCATTCGCGCGGCGGTCGAGCTGTCCAGCCGCTACATCCATGACCGCAAGCTGCCAGACAAGGCGATCGACGTGATCGACGAGGTCGGCGCGGCGCAGATGCTGAAGCCCGCCCACCAGCGGCGGAAAAAGCTGGGCGTCAAGGATGTTGAGGAGATCGTGTCCAAGATGGCGCGGGTGCCGATCAAGCACGTCAACGCCCGCGACAAGGAGGTCCTGCGCCAGCTGGACAGCGAGCTGAAGTCGGTAGTGTTCGGCCAAGATCTGGCGATCGAAGCGCTGGCTAGCGCGATCAAGCTCTCCCGCGCGGGGCTGCGTGATCCGCAAAAGCCGATCGGCTGCTACCTGTTCTCTGGGCCGACCGGAGTGGGCAAGACCGAAGTTGCCCGCCAGCTTGCCCGGATCATGGGCATCGAGCTGGTCCGCTTTGACATGTCCGAGTACATGGAGCGCCATGCGGTTTCGCGGCTGATCGGCGCGCCGCCTGGCTATGTCGGCTTCGATCAGGGCGGTCTCCTGACCGATGCGGTCGATCAGCAGCCGCATTCGGTCCTGCTGCTGGATGAGATCGAGAAGGCGCACCCCGATGTCTTTAACATCCTTTTACAGGTCATGGACTACGGCAAGCTGACCGACAACAACGGCAAGACGGTCGATTTCCGAAATATTATTCTGATCATGACGACCAATGCCGGCGCTTCGGATATGAGCCGGCCCGCCATGGGCTTCGGGCGGCAGGGGCGCGAGGGCGAGGATGCGGAAGCGATAAACCGCACCTTCACACCGGAGTTCAGGAACCGGCTGGACGCGGTCGTGCAGTTCCAAGGTCTGACACCGGGCATCCTGGAAAACGTCGTTCGCAAATTCGTGCAGGAGCTGGCGGCGCAGCTCGCCGATCGCCGGGTGCATCTCGAGATCGATGAGCTGGCTTTGGTCTGGCTTTGCGAGAAGGGCTACGACCCGCTCTATGGAGCGCGCCCCCTCGCTCGGGTCATTCAGGAGCATATCAAGCGCCCGCTGGCCGAGGAGCTGCTGTTCGGTCAGCTCGCGCGGGGCGGCAAGGTGGTCGTCACGATCGTCGATGGCCGGCCGTCCTTCATCTGCACCAGCAGCGACGGCCAGGCTGTGGTGGCCGCAGGCCGCGATGCCGCGGCTCTCTCGGCCGACGACGAGCAGGGCGATGAAGCTGGCGAGCTTGCGATCGAGCCCGTGGCTTGATTTTGTAGCTTTGCTCGTGGCCAAAAGTGCCTTGCGCCCTTGATAGGGGAGCTTGCTCTAGCTGCATGAAGCAGCGATTGCAGCCCTATGCCATCTTAGCCTTCAGACCGAGCTTCTGGCGTATGAACCAGGTTGCCAGTGCACTCGATAATCTTGCTGGTGGGTCTGGTCCAGGTGAAGGGCTTAGGATCGGCGTTGTGGTCGGCGAAATAGCGGTGGATGGCGGCCTGCAGATCGACGATCGAGCGGAACACGCCGCGCTTGAGGCGGCGGGTGAGCGTGGAGAAGAATATTTCGACGGCGTTCACCCAGGAGTCGCAAGTCGGGGTGAAGTGGAACATCCAGCACCGGTGGTGCGCACGCCACTAACGGACCTTCTCGTGCTTGTGGGTGGCATCGTTGTCAGGCCCACGTGTGGATCACCTTCCGGCGGCACGGTCCGCTCGATGGCCTTGAGGAAGCGAATGAACTCCTGGTGACGATGGCGCTGCATGCACCTGCCAAGCACGGTGCCATCCAGGACGTTGAGGGCGGCGAACAGCATGGTGGTGCCATGGTGGATGCAGTCATGGGTGAACGTGCCGGCCTTGAGGGCCAGTCCGGAATGGGTACGATGGAGGGCTGGGATCTGGCTCTTTTCGTCGATCGAGACCCCCTGCGCATGGGCCGG
>CADEGR010000005.1:0-69078 GCA_902826935.1 uncultured Alphaproteobacteria bacterium
TCCCACCAGCCCGATGCGCCAGAGCCTCTCTTAATTCACACTGCCAGCTGTCCCAAAAAACCCTGACGACGGACGTAAAAGGCAGTATCGCCACCAAGCGATCCGCGCATTGCCGATGATCAGCCGCCACGGTCTGGCATATCTTGCGCATCTGCCGGAAAGCCAGAAACCCGAGCCGGTTTCAGGCAGTCGATCGCGTGGGACTGAGGCAGGACCGTATGGACTTCAGTGCCAGCTGCAACGACGGATTCGCTGTATCGTCTCCGTGCAACCGCTGCAGGGCTCGACGCCTAAGCTCGTATTTTGCTTGGCGTCCCCTAGGGGACTCGAACCCCTGTTTCCGCCGTGAGAGGGCGGCGTCCTGACCGCTAGACGAAGGGGACGCGGTCGGCGACCGGATTTATGTAGAAGGCATTGCGCCGGCGATCAAGGCCTTATCCCCGTAGGCGCCGTGCCATGCAGGAAGGCGGCGACCAGCTCCAGCTCGCTTGACCAGAGGAAGGCATCGATCGGTTGCACCCAGGTCATGCGATAGCCGGCTGCGACTAGGCACGCGGCATCTCGCGCAAAGCTGGTAGGATTGCATGACACCATGGCGATCCGAGCTGGCGGCGTGGCGGCCAGCTCCGCTACTTGGGCGGCAGCGCCGGCGCGAGGCGGATCCAGCACCACGCCGTCCAGCCCGGCCAACTCGTGGCCCGCCAACGGTGCCGCCGCAAGATCGCGCACCTGCGTCTGCAGCCGGTCGGCCAAGCGGGCGCGCGCAGCTGCCTGCCGCATGGCCGCGACCATTTCCGGCACTTGCTCGATCGCCAAGACGGAGCGTCCCGCGGCCGCCAAGGGGAGGCCGAGCGCCCCGCAGCCGGCATAGAGATCGGCCAAGCGCCTGGCCGGCCCAAGTGCTCCTATGACCGCCGCTCGAATGGCCTGCTCCGCCGCGTCGCTCGCCTGCAGGAAGGCACCGGGCGGCAGCTCGACCGGCACCTGCTCGAAGCACGTCTCGACCGGCCGCAAGGCCGCCACCGGCTCGGCGGCGCTCATGGCATCCGCGCGCCATGCGATGCGGGCCAAGGCGCGCTCTTGCGCCAGGCGCGCCAGCAGCTCCCGGTCTTGCAGGCAAGGCGCCGGCCCGCCGATCAGGAGCAGGTCAAGGCCCCTCTCTGTCGCCGTGATCTGCAATTCACCACCCGCCCGCGCCAGCGGCAGCTGTTCCAAGCAGCGCTGGCAGGCAGGCAGGAGCTGCTCGATCTGGGCCACGCTGATCGGACAGGCCGTAAGTGGCACGATGCGATGGGCCCGCGCCGCGCGCATGCCTAGCATCAAGGTGCCACGCTGCCAGCGATAGGCCAGGCGCAGGCGTCGGCGGGTTCCGGGCTGCCCGGACCAGAGCGGCTTGATCGCAATGTCTGCGAGACCGCGCCGGGCCAGGGCCAGCGCCACCTGCTCGTGCCGCCAGCGCGCATAGGTCGCCGCCGGCAGATGCTGCAGCTGACAGCCGCCGCAATGGCCGAAATGGCGGCAGGCCGGGTGGGCGCGCGGGCTCGCATGGAGCTGCTCGGCCGGCTCGGCCAGCCAGCCTTCGCCGCGGCGCTCGAGCAAGCGGACCCGCAAGCGGTCGCCTGGCAGTGCCTGCGGCACGAACAGGCGCAAGCCCTGGGCATGGCCGATGCCGTCGCCATGGGCGCCCAAGCTCGCAATTTCAACCTCGATCAGCCCATCCGGTGGTGCCGGCGGCGGCGCCTGGGCGCGCCGGCTGCGGCGTCTCACGGTTCGGGCCGAACCCGGATCAGGCTCAGCCGCTCGCCGGTCAGGCTGTTGACCACGGCCAGATATTGCTGGCCGTCCCCGCCAGCCGCGAGGAGCGCGAGGTTGCGGCCATCGAGCACAACCTGCTCGATCCGCGCCCCGGCCGGCAGGGCTAGATCGACCGGTCCTGTGGTTTTTGGGCCCGACGGCTCGGCCCGATTGGTCGCGCGCTGCGCCAGCAACACCGTCAGCAAAAGGACGCCGGCCACCACCAGCACACCGCCCGCGATCACAAAGACCTTGAGAACGACCGGGACCTTGCCCAACTTAGGTGACCACCATGACCCGGATCCTTACCGTCACCGCCGACTGCCAGGACACGGACGAGCGCGTGGACCGGTTCCTCGCTGCCCGCTTGCCTGACTTGTCCCGCGCGCGCATCCAGGCGCTGCTTGGCGCCGGCGAGGTGCAATGCGATGGCGCCGTGATAGCCGAGGCCTCGGCTCGGGTCAAACCTGGCCAGCATTTTTGCCTGAGCGTGCCGTCTCCGCGCCCAGCGCTGCCAGCGCCGCAGGCGATTCCGCTCGACGTGCTGTTCGAGGACGAGCATCTGGTGGTCCTGGTCAAGCCGGCCGGCCTGGTCGTGCATCCGGCGCCGGGCCATGCTGATGGCACCCTGGTCAATGCGCTCCTGGCGCATTGCCGCGGCAGCTTGTCCGGCATCGGCGGCGTGTTGCGGCCAGGCATCGTGCACCGCCTCGACAAGGATGTGAGCGGCGTGATGGTGGTCGCCAAGCATGATCAGGCACATCGTGGCCTGGCCGGGCAGTTCAGCCTGCATTGCATCGAGCGGGCGTATCAGGCAATCGTGCTGGGGGTGCCGCCAGCCACGAGCGGCACGATCGAGCAGCCGATCGGCCGCCATCCGCGCCAGCGCCTGCGCATGGCGGTCGTGCCTGGCGGCAAGCGGGCAGTGACCCGCTACCGGCTGCTGGCGGCGGCCGGCCGGCTGGGCGCCCGCCTCGAACTGGAGCTCGGCACCGGTCGGACCCACCAGATCCGGGTCCATCTGGCGACCCTCGGCCTCGGCATCGTCGGTGACGTAGTCTATGGCCGCAAGCCCGGCGTTGCGCTCAGCCCGGCCTTGCGTGCAGAGCTGGCCGGATTCGGCCGCATAGCCTTGCATGCCTGGCGCCTGGGCTTCGAGCATCCGGTGTCCGGTCGGACGCTGCGCTTCGAGCAGCCGCCACCGGTGAGCTTCGAGCATCTTTTTGAACAATTATTGGCGGAATTTAATACGGTCGCGGGCGTTAATCGGCCATATACCGTTCGTTAACCATTTTGTACGATAAGATTGAGCGCTGGATTTTTGCGCTGCAGATCAAATATATTAACCAGCAACAGGCTGCTTAAGGAGAGCCAACACTTTGGCACGTTTGCTTACGGTGCCGGCGGAGGGGTCCAGCCTCTCCCGTTACCTGGAAGAAATCCGTCGCTTTCCGATGCTCGAGCCCGGGCAGGAATTCATGCTGGCCAAGCGCTGGCAGGAGCAGGGCGACACGGCGGCGGCGCATCAGCTGGTCACCAGCCATCTGCGGCTGGTCGCGAAGATCGCCATGGGCTATCGCGGCTATGGGCTGCCGCTGAACGAGATCATTTCTGAAGGCAATGTCGGCCTGATGCAGGCCGTCAAAAGGTTCGATCCCGATCGCGGCTTTCGCTTGGCCACCTACGCCATGTGGTGGATCCGCGCCGCGATCCAGGAGTACATCCTGCACAGCTGGTCGTTGGTCAAGATGGGCACCACGGCGGCGCAGAAGAAGCTGTTCTTCAATCTGCGCAAGCTGAAGGGCCAGATGCAGGCGATCGACGAGGGCGATCTGCCGCCGGAGACAGTCAAGGCGATTGCCGAGCGGCTCGATGTCACCGAGGAAGACGTGGTCGACATGAACCGGCGCCTGGCAGGCGCGGACCACTCGCTGAACGCGCCGTTGCGGGCCGAAGGTGACACGGATTGGCAGGACTGGCTGGTCGACGAGACCCAGAGCCAGGAGGTCCGGATCGCGGATGCCGACGAGCATGACCACCGCATGTCGCTGCTGCAGCGCGCGATGAACGTGCTGAACGAGCGCGAGCGCCACATCCTGACCGAGCGCCGGCTGCTGGACGAGCCCAGCACGCTTGAGGCGCTCAGCGCTCAATATGGGGTGTCCCGGGAACGGGTACGCCAGATCGAGGTGCGCGCCTTCGAGAAGCTGCAAAAGGCGATGAAGGCGATGGAGACGGAGCAGGCGCTGGCCGCATCGCGCGCCCTGCCGCCGCCTTCGGCCACCAGCTACCTTTAAGCGCGATCGGCGGGGCTCGTTGTGGGGTGGCGCCATGAAGGTGCGCCTGCCTTAACGGCTAGTACATCGAGTCAGGCGTGGACGCGCCATCAGCATGAATTGGCCCGCCTGGCTCGATGATCATCCGTGGCTAACGGCTGGCGACGAGCTAAGGAGCTGGCACATTGGTGCTTCGCCCTGGCAGATTGCGCAGGTGCGTCGCGGTAAGTGAAGCATCCACAGCTAGGACAGCGGCGTGCCGAAAGCGCTACCGCAATAGCGCACAGCGGCATCCTGAGCGCTATCGATCGGCCGCCAGATCCGCCGCGCACGCCGGCGCATGGGGTGCAGGTTCGAGTCGAACTGGATTCGCAATGCTTGAGAGTATCCGCAATTTGAGTGGGCGCAAAAGACGGCATGGTCGCAGCTGGACCTGAAATCGCCCATAGGTTGCCGGCGTCCGTCTTTGTTCCGGGCAGCCTTGCGCAGCGTGGCCAATGCGCCCCTGCTCAAAAGCATCGCCGGACCAGTGCTAGAAATTGCTCGCCTGGGCAAAGGACCTCGCCGGTTATCGGAACATCGAGGAGGTCCGAGGGCGCAATGAGTTTCGAGCTTGGTAAAGGCCGGTTCGATCGGGTTAAGGTTCGGCGGGGCGGCGGATACCGCTGGCGATCCGGTGGGCAGGCG
Source organism: uncultured Alphaproteobacteria bacterium (assembly GCA_902826935.1). Lineage (GTDB taxonomy): Bacteria > Pseudomonadota > Alphaproteobacteria > Geminicoccales > Geminicoccaceae > CADEGR01. Next base: position 4,758 of record CADEGR010000005.1, read on the forward strand.
GGTTGTCCATCACGAGGATGTCGGCGGCCGCAGGATCGGCGCCCAGCGATGCGGTAGGCAGGTGAGGCAATCGGGCCATCCAGCGGACCGCGGGGCACGCAGAAACGTCGATCCCGAGGGCGGCGAGGAATGGCCAACCAGCCCGATGGTGGGCGGGCATGACGTTTGCATCAAGCAGGCTTGAGAATGCTGCTAGTCCATTTGGGCCGGCCGGCGATGATCGTGAGATGTGGTTGCAGATGGGCTTTGGCTGTCGGCGCGCGATCGGATGCGCCGACAGCCAGTAGATGGGTTGCCAGATGCCGAAGATCTTCTCGATCCGGTAACGGATCTGGTGGCTTGGTCAGTTCATGGCCGTGGATTGCCTTGCTTGGCGGGTGGCCGGGGCCCTTTTCGGTGCCTCCGCTGATCGCGCCAGCCACGGGCGACGTCGACCCGCGTCGCGGGCTCGACCGGGATCCCTTGATGCCGGGTTGCGGGGACCGGTCATCCGCCAGCAAGCCTTCAGTTGGCCGTGATCTTGTCCAACAGCGTCTGATCAAGCCGTGGCGCAGGCGTTCTCGGCGAAAAGCGCACGAAGGCGGCGCGTTCCGGCGTGGCCCCCATGCGGACTCCCACCGATCATCGCAAGCGGCGGTTAGCTCACCGCGCCTCGCGATGTCGCGCGGATCAGCTCGAGCAGGCGTTTGAGCGGCGACCAGTTGATCAGCCGGGCGATCTCGTCAGCGACGACCGCTTCTCAGCTAGCAAAATTGTTGCCTGACCGAGCGAGGCTGATCAAGGCAATCCGTGAGGCTGGTTGGACTTCCGGGGATAGGTGCGCGCCTGGCACAAAATCGCTTCATCCTTTGCGCTCGCCACTTTCGATCCGCGGGCCCGGCTAGGCCGAGGGGGCGGCGGCCTGGCACGTCCGATCGGCTGCGAAGCCATGGCACCCAATTGATCTCCGGCCGCCAACCACGGAGCGCCGGGAGAAATTAGGCGCCTTCCAGGTCGCGGAAGGCACGCTTCAGCTTGTACTCCTCGGAGGTGACCACCCGTTCCATGTCGGCCAGGCGGCCCTCCAGGCCGCGGAATTTGTGGCGCAGCTCGGACATCGTGACCTTCGGCTTGGTCGAGACATTGCGCCAGAAGCGTTCCTCCTCGGGCGTGATCTGGGGCTGCAGGCGCGGCCGCTCCTTGAGCCAGAACCAGGCCAGCAGGTAGCTGATCAGGACCGGCGGTGTCACCATCATGAGCAGGACCAGCGCCGCGAGGCGGACCAGCCAGGGGCGCCAGCCGAAATATTCGGCGATGCCGCCGCAGACGCCGCCCAGGATCCGATCCTGGCTGCGGTAGAGACGGTGCGGATTGGGTGAGCCCTGGCCATTGCTTCGGCCGGCCTCGTGGTAATAATGGTGATGGTGGTGGTGATGCTCAGCCATCGTGCTTGCGCCGGTCCGGCGCCTCCTGCTCGAGGATGATCTCCAGGGATTCGATCCGCCGCTCCAGCGCCTGGGCGGTGCGCCACAGATCGTCCAGCAGCCGCTCATCGTCCGGCGAGAGGCTCTTGATCTCCCGCCAGCGGGTCAAATAGTGCATGACGATGGCCAGCGGCGCCACGACGCCCACCGCCAAAATCGGAATAAGGACCCCAATCTCGCCCATGGCGGCTCCCGTTCAGCGGCCGGTGGTCACTCGCCGGCCGCCGGCTTCTTGCCCAGACGCTCCTTGATCCGCGCCAATTCGCCGGCCACCGCCTCCTCAGCCTCCAGCTCGTTGAACTGGTCGGTCAGGGTCCGTGGCTGGCCAAGCGTGAACACCTCCGCCTCGGCCTCCAGCTCGTCCAGACGGCGCTCATAGCGTTCGTAGCGCGCCAGCGCCTCGTCGAGCCGGCCATCATGCAGCTGGCGCTGGATCCGGACCCGGTCCGACACGCTCTGGCGGCGCAGGTCCATCGCCCGCTGCTTGGCCTTGGCCTCCTTCAACTTGGCCTGGAGCCGGGCCAGATCATCCTCGGCCTTGGCCATGCTCTGATCGACCTGCGCCAGCTCAGCCGTCAGCAGCGCTGCCATCTCGGCCGCCTTGCGCCTGGCCGCGAGCGCGCCTTTGGCCAGATCGTCCCGCCCCTTGCTGACCGCCAGCTCGGCCTTCTCGGCCCATTTCGCCTGGCGCGTCTCGAACTCCGCAAGCTTGCGGGTCAGCTCCTTGCGATCGGCGATCAGGCGCGCGGTCGAGGCGCGCACCTCGACCAGCGTGTCCTCCATTTCCTGGATGATCAGCCGCACGATCTTCTCAGGATCCTCGGCCCGATCGAGCAAGGCATTGAGATTGGAATTGACGATGTCGCTGAGGCGCGAGAAGACGCCCATCTGCCGTTCTCCGTTCGCTAGAAGATCAAGGCGCCGAGCACGAAGCCGAGCGCAAAGATCAGCCACGGCGCGCGCCGGCTGGTGCCGCTTCGGCGGCGCGCCATCCAGTCGGTCGATCGGTAGGACGAAGCGCGCATGGCTGGCTCCCGAGTTGGTCCATGCGGACGTCTTTTGCGAGCGCCGTGCCAACTCCGGTCGATGTAGGCAAGTCTTTAGAATATCAGGATTGTCATGATCAACCTGGAAGCAATGACCACTGTTGGCGGCATATTTCGCCATTATTCGGCGAATATCGCCTTGCGCTAGAGGTTGATCTCGCCACATAGGTCGTCATGCCAGGCGAGCTGCCAGATCTGATCGGCCAGTCACCGGCCTTCGCTGCGATGCTCCGCCAGGTGTCGAGCCTGGCGCCGCTCGACCGGCCGCTGCTGGTGCTGGGCGAGCGGGGCACCGGCAAGGAGCTGATCGCGGCCCGGCTGCATTTCCTGTCGACGCGCTGGGACCAGCCGCTGGTCAAGCTGAACTGTGCCGCGCTGGCTCCAGACCTGCTGGAGAGCGAGCTGTTCGGCCACGAGGCCGGCGCCTTCACCGGCGCCACAAGGCGGCACCAGGGCCGCTTCGAGCGCGCCGACCATGGCACGCTGTTTCTCGACGAGATTGCGGCTGCCAGTTCCCGGATCCAGGAGAAGCTCCTGCGCGTGGTCGAATATGGCGAGTTCGAGCGTCTTGGCGGCGATCGCACCTTGAGCTGCGACGTGCGCCTGATCGGTGCCACCAATCTCGATCTGCGCGCCCGGGCTGCGACTGGCGCATTTCGGGCCGACCTGCTTGATCGGCTGGCCTTCGACGTGGTCCATCTGCCGCCATTGCGTGCCCGCGGCGAGGACATCCCGCTGCTCGCCAACCATTTCGGCGCCGCCATGGCGCGCGAGCTGCAGGCCGAATTCGCAGGCTTCGCGCCTCAGGCGCTCGCGGCGCTGGCCGGTCATGACTGGCCTGGCAATGTGCGCGAGCTGCGCAACGTCGCCGAGCGCTCGGTCCACCGCCACCTGACCAGCGGCCGGACCGGCCCGGTCGAGCAGATCGCGCTTGACCCATTCGACTCGCCCTACCGCCTCACAGCTGAGCCCGTGCCAGGGGCAGCGCCAGCGTCCGCGGCACCTAGCGCCCCGGCGGCGTCCGCCGATCACGGCATCGCCTACCGCCGCCAGGTCGAGGCGTTCGAGCGGCAGCTGCTGCAGGCGGCGTTGGCGGCGCATGGCGGCCATCAGCGTACGGCCGCAGCCGCGTTGCAGCTGACCTACGATCAATTTCGGGGCCTGCTGCGCAAATTCGCCCTGACCGGCCGCGACCGGACCACGACCCGTTCGCCGGCCTGAGCGACCTTGCCCCCGCGACTTCACGCCGGCGCGCGCAGCTCTGCCTGATCCGACCCCAGCTGACCCTGCGCCCGCTCCGTCAGCCTGGTTCGCAGCTGCGCGCCGAGCGGCCGCATGCCGAGCCGATCGGCCAGCGCCAGTGCTGCCGTGTAATGCTGGCGAGCCACGGCCGGATCGGCGCGTCCTGCGACGTCGCCCAGGATGCGCAGGCCATGCGCCTCATGGCCGCGCTCGCCGCGCTGGCGCGCCAGGGCGACCCCATGCTCCGCGAGCGAGCGTGCCGCATCGACCTGGCCATCCAGCAGCAGCGCCTCAGCCAGCTGGCAATGCACCAGGGCGCGGAACAGGCCAAGGCCCATCGCCTCATAGGCGGCTTGCGCCTCGCGCAGCAGCTCGATCCCAGGACCAACCTGGCCAAACACGGCCAAGGCATGGCCAAGGAAGCCCTTCACGAAGGGCGACAGATAGGTGAGGCCCCAGCTGGTGATCAGCCGGTGCGAATTGTGCAGGGCCTCGACCGCCTGCTCGAGCGTGCCTTGGGCAATGTGGAGATAGCCCAGATCATAGTAGATATGGGCGAGGTTGAACGGGTGCTTCAGCTCCTCCGCCAAGGCGATCGCCTGCTCGGCCTGGGCGAGGCCGGCGTCGAAGGCGCCGCGTTCGGCCAGGACCCAGACCAGCCATGACCGGGCGATCACGACAGGCGCGAAGGGCAGGCCGCAGCGCTCCTTGCGCAGCTCACCTTGCAGCTGGTCGACCACCCTGGCAAAGCGCGCCTCGGCCTGGGCCAGATCGCCGGCTGTGACACGGACGCAGCCGAGATAGAAGTTGGCCGCGACCGTGAGCGGGCGATCACCGGTGCGCTCGGCCACCGCCAGCGCTGCGGCCAGCCGTTGCAGCGCCTGCTCGGCCCGGCCGAGCTGCCACAGGCTGGCCCCCTCGAAAACGCCAATCCAACCCTGGCGTGCCGGATCGTCCAGCTCCGTTGCCAGGCGCTCCGCGTCCCCCAGATGCGACAAGATCGCCTCGCAGCGGCCGAGCGCCCACAGGGCGTTGCGCAGTTCGAAGCGGAGATCGATCGCCCGCTCCAAGGTCGCCTTGCTCCGCGGCAGATAGGCCGAGACCCGGAGCGCATGCTCGAATTGGGCAGCCGCCTCATGCAGCGCGGAGCGGTCCATGGCCTTGCGGCCGGCCAGCTGCAGATAGCCGAAGGCCTTGTCCCACTGCTCGGCCTGGCAGGCGTGGTGCGCCAGCGTGTCGACCCGTTCGATCGAGCGTGGCCCGGTCTCGGCTTCGACCAGCTCGATGATCCTGGCATGCAGCTGCTGGCGGCGGCGCAGCAGAATAGTGCCGTAAGCAGCATCCTGAACCAGCGCATGCTTGAAGGCGTAGCTCGCGTCTTCAGCCTCGCCGCGCCGGACGATCAGGCCCGCCTCGGTCAGACGCTCGAGATCCGCCTCAAGCGCGGGGGCCGGCCGTTCGAGCAGGGCAGCCAGCAGCTGCTGCCGGAACTCGCGCCCGATGACCGCGCCGACCTGGGCGGTTGCCTTGGCATCGCCTAGACGGTCGAGGCGCGCCACCAGCGAGGATTGCAGGCTGGTCGGGATCCCGGCCGTGAGGGTCGCGAGATCATCGGCGCCGATGCCCTCCAGCACCGACCGGGTCAGCTCCTCGGCATAGAGCGGGACACCATCGGAGCGGGCGGCGATCTGCTCGACCAGCGCCGCCGGCAAAGCAGCGCCGGCGAGCTGCCGGACGATCTGCGCCGCCTGGCGCCGGCCCAGGCGATTCAGGACCAGCCAGCTCACATGGGCATGGCCGGGCCAGGGCGGTGTGAATTCCGGCCGATGGGTGATCAGCAGGCAGACCCTGGCGTCGGCAAGGCGCGGCAGCACGGCGCCGATCAGCTCGATCATCGAGGGGTCGGACCAATGGGCGTCCTCGATCACGCACAGCACGGGCAGCCGCTCGCTTTGCGCCACGACGAGCCCGCAAAGTAGCGCGATGATCCGGCCGCGCAGCTGCTGCGGCGAGCAATCGAGCGGGCCGTAGCGCTGCTCGCCGGCGAGGCCCAGCAGGGCCGCCAGCACCGGCGCTTGGCCGACATCGACGCCAGCCGCAGCCATCCAGGCCTCGAGCTTGGCCAGCTTGACGTCGCCGCTGTCCTCTGGGGCGAAGCCGGCGACGCGGCGCAGCTGCTGGACCACTGGATGGAAGGCGCTGTTGGTGTGGTGCGCCGAGCATTGGTAGGACAGGCCGACGAACGAGCCGGCCGGGATCTGGTTCTTGAGGTCGAGCACCAGGCGCGACTTGCCGATGCCGGCCTCGCCCGCGAGCAGCACCACCTGGCCTTCGCCCTCGCTCGCCAGGCGCCACCGCTCCTGCAGCAGGCCCAGCTCATGCTCGCGTCCGATCAAGGCGGTCAGCTCGCTGCCGCGGGCGGCCTTGAAGCGGCTCTGCAGCGGCCCTTCACCGTTCACGCGCCAGGCGCGGACCGGCTCCTTGAAGCCCTTGACCTGGCATCGGCCGAGATCGGTCAGCTCGAACAGCCGGCCAACCAGGTCGCGGGTGGTCCGGCTGATCACGATCTGTCCGGGTGCCGCCAGCACCTGCAGCCGGGCAGCCAGGTTCGGCGTCTCGCCGACCACCGTCTGGGCATCCACGGTCGCGTCCCCGACCAGATCGCCGACCACCACCTGGCCGGTCGCGATGCCAAGCCGGGCACGCAGGCCATGGCCGCCGGCGACCGTGACCGCCTCGATCCCGCGCAGCACGTCCAGCGCCGCGCGCACTGCACGCTCGGCCTGATCCTCATAGGCACGTGGCCAGCCGAAATAGGCGAGCACGCCGTCGCCCAGGAACTTGGCGACATAGCCGTCATAGCGGATGACCGCCTCCGCGACCGCGTCCTGATAGGCGCGCAGCACGTCGCGCATGTCCTCCGGGTCAAGCCGGTGGGCCAGCTCCGTCGAGCCGACCAGGTCGCAGAACATCACGGTCAGCTGGCGCCGCTCAGCGGAGACTGCGGTCCCGCTTGTGCCTTGGTTGGCGTATGACGGGGACGCCTCGGCGGGTGACGTCAGCCGGTTGATGGCGGCCAGCAGAATGCGCCGATGGCCAAGCGACAGGCCAAGCTCCCGCAGATCCGCGTCGCCTAGATGCGGCAGGGCCCGTTCGTCGATGTCGTTGGCGACGAAGCGCTCGGCGTACCGCTCGAGGCCGAGGCTCGCCAGCCATTCCGCAATAGCGACCATTGGTGCCGGCTCCTCGGGGCGCTGGCGACCACAATGCACGCGGCGATCATGCTGGGCTTGACCTTAGATCGGCGCGGCGGCCGGGTCCACCCCCGCGAATGGCGTCGGAAAGGCCTGATCACCTGTCGGATCGAGCGACGCTCGGCCGTCGTAATCGATGCGCCGGACAAGCGAGCTGGCGCCGACTGATCGCGCATTCAAACGGAAGGAGCCGGCACCATGGCGACGCCCACAGTAAGCCCGATCCCCAATGGCATGCACAGCCTGACCCCGCACTTGATCTGCGCCAATGCCGCAGCCGCCATCGACTACTACCGTACTGCCTTTGGCGCGGTCGAGCTGTCGCGCCTGCCCGGCCCCGATGGCAAGCTGATGCATGCCATGCTCCGGATCGGAGATTCGGTGCTGATGCTGGTGGATGAGGCGCCTCAGTGGGGCCTGCACGGGCCGAAGTCGCTGCATGGCTCGCCGGTGCTGATCCATTTGTATGTCGACGATGTCGATGCCACGGTGGCTGGGGCAGTGGAGGCGGGGGCCAGGATCACCATGCCGGTCGCCGACATGTTCTGGGGCGACCGCTACGGCCGGATCGAGGATCCGTTCGGCCACGGTTGGTCGATCGCGACCCATCAGCGCGACGTCAGCGAATCCGAGATGCAGGCCGCCATGGCCAAGATGGCCGCCGGCTAGTCGGCCGTTCCAAGGTGGGCGGCGGCAGAACTATGCGCTACCTATGCCCGGCTGTCCTTGGCCCAACCAGGAGATCCGGATCGTGGTGGCTCCCTCGCCCGAGCGCTATGGCGCCGTCGCCCAGGCGCTGCATTGGCTGATCGCGCTCCTGATCGCGGCGATGTTCGGGCTCGGCTGGTTCATGACCAGCCTGCCGATTGGCCAGCAGAAGTTCGAGCTCTATCAGCTGCACAAATCGCTGGGCATCACGATCCTGGCCTTGGTGCTGGTGCGGCTGGCTTGGCGCCTGGTGAAGGGGGCGCCCGCCTGGCCGCCCGGCATGCGGCCGCTGGAGCGGCGCGCCGCCGGCCTCGCCCATGCCGCCCTCTATGGCCTGATCCTGGCGCAGCCGGTGATCGGCTTCCTGCAGTCGAATGCGGCCAATTTCCCGGTCGTGCTGTGGGAGCGCTGGCCGCTGCCGGCGCTGATCGGCAGCAACCAGCCGCTGGCCGAGCGGCTGCTCGGGCTGCATGGGCTGATGGCCTTCGTGCTGCTGCTGCTGGTGGCGCTCCATGTCCTGGCCGCCTTGCGGCACCATTTCTGGCTCAAGGACGGGGTCTTGCAGCGGATGCTGCCGCGCCTGGGCGCGCGGCCTTGATCCGAGCGCGCGCAGTGTTCGTAACCCCGTGGACGATCTTGGAGTAGAGCATGGTAGCGGTGACAGGGCAGGGTGGGGCGTGGCTGCTCGGCCTGTGGTTGGCAATCGGCGCGGCTTGGCCGGTCGCTGCGGCCAGTCTTTGGCAGATCGATCAGGCCAGCACGCTCGGCTTCCTTGCCAAGCAGCAAGGTGCCCCAGTTGAGGGCAAGTTCGAGCGCTTCAGCGCGCGCATCGACTTCGATCCCAGTCAGCTGGCGACCAGCGTGATCGAGGTTACGATCGATACCGGCTCGGTCAGCACCGGCCACAAGGACCGAGACCAGACCCTGCGCTCGGCCGCGTTCTTCGATACTGCGCAATTTCCCGAGGCCCGCTTTGTCAGCCGCAGCATCACGGCCGCCGGGCAGGACCGCTACAAGGCCAAGGGCGAGCTTACCATCCGGGACGTGACCAAGGACGTGGTCCTGCCGTTCACCCTGACGGTCGCCACCGGCGCCGGTCCGGCCGAGCAGGCCGAGGCGGCGGGCGAGCTGTTGATCAAGCGGCTCGATTATGGGGTCGGCCAGGGCGAATGGGCGAGCACCGGCACGATCGCCGACGAGGTCGCGATCAAGCTCGCGATCGTGGCCAGCCGGCAGCCTTGAGCGGACGCGCCTAGAAGGGCGGTCCGCTGCCCGCGGTCAAGGCGGCTGTCAAGACCGCCAGAACTGCCGGGCCCAGGCACCAGGCCGCGACGCGCCATGGCCGCATCGCCTTGGCACCCATGATCGCCAGCCGATCAGCGCGCAGGATCGGCAACAAGAGGGCCAGCGCCCAGCCGCTGCTCGCCGAGAACCAGAACAGCAGGCTGCCAAGGCCGAGCAGGAGCGCCCGCAGGGCCAGCGCGAGCCAGGCGGTCGGTGGCCGTCCAGACCCGAGCAGCGCGCCGACAATCGCTGCGGCCAGCGCCAAGGCGAGCTGGGAGAAGGCAGCCGTGCGGCCGAACAGAGCCACGGCCGACAGGCCGAGCGCGCTGCTCACCAGCGGCCAGACCTGGATTGACAAGGGCAAAGGTGGCTCGCGGCCAGAGCCCGTGAGCAGCGCCATCGCGACCGCGGGCAGCAGCAGCTGGCCCAACGGCAGGTGGCCACGCAGCCAAGCCGGTCCCGCCAGCCAGAGCAGGCCCGCCAGCAGGACCGCCAATTCGCCGAGCCATTGGCGACCTGGCGCGTCGATGGTCCGGGTCAGGAGCCAGCAGGCCAGGCACAGGGCTGGCGCCAGCAGGAGCAGCCGGTCGCGGCCGGCAACGGCCGGCCAGGGCGGCGGGCCGAAGATCGCGATAGCCGCCGCCAGCCAGCCCGTCAGCACAGCGGCGGCCAGCGGCCAGCCAATTGCCTCGTCAGAGTGGCGAAAGCGGCTGAGCGCTGCCAGCAGCAGCGCCACCATGCCGGGCAGCGCCAGGCTCTCGAGGAGCGCTTGCCGAAGCACCCGGCGCCGCTGGGCCGTCGGCCGCGGCTGGCGCTAGAAGGTTTCGGGCCTGATGTCCTGGGCAAGACCGATCGTGGCGTCGCCGGCGGCAACCAGGATCGCGACCACGGAATCGGTCAAGGTGGCGACCAGCTCGCGGATTCGGAAGCTGAATTCGGAATCCGGCGCCAAGAGGATCACGCCGATCAGGGCTCCGAGCAGGACGCCCCACCAAAACTTGCGCATCTCTTACCTTCCCCCAACATCGCCGGTTCCGATGGGTGCTTTAGAGCTTTACAATAGAGCAACATCGGTTGGCAGTCACCTGTTCGTAACATTTTGGCGGGCCAGGTTGCCAGCTGCCGGCCATCTTGGCGCGATTGGCTGGATGCTGTCCCGGCCGCGGCCGGACGGCATGTCCGCTTCATCTTCGTGATTTAGTGCGTTTCGCCGCCTTTGTCAGCGGCTTAGTCGTTCGTTAGGAAAATTCCTTCAAGCTGTTAGCCGTCACCGTTCGCGCTCGGCATGAAGGGGAGCGGCATGATCGCATGGGCGCTGCGCTACGCGGCGATCGCATTGGGCTGCGGCCTGGTGTTCGCGCTCGCGCAGCCGAGCGGGCCAAGCGCGGACAGCATGGCGGACTGGCTGCGGGCACTCCTGCAGGGCGAGCCGGCGGCCGAGCTGTCGCCGACCCTGGCTGAGGCGCCCCCCAATGAGCCGGTCGACGAGGCCGACCATGCCGACGAATTCGACGACGCCGAAAGCGATGATGCCGACGGGGATGGCGCCGAGCTGGCAACGGATGGCCTGGCTGGCGATGACGAGGCGACCGGCGATGACCCGGCCCCGATGGCGGAGGCCGTGATCGAGCGCGGTCCGCATGGCCATTTCCTGTTGGACGCGCAAGTCGACGGCCAGCCGATCACGTTCCTGGTCGACACGGGCGCCAGCCATGTGGTCCTGGCGCCCGTGGATGCGGAGCGGCTCGGCCTGACACCCGCCACGCTCGACTACCGCCAGCCGTTCATGAGCGCCAACGGCGTGGTCAACGCCGCGCCGGTCCGGCTGCGCGAGCTCAGGGTCGGCCAGTTCAGCCTGTTCGACCTCGATGCCTACGTCAATCAAGGCCCCTTGGACATCTCGCTGCTCGGCATGAGCTTCCTCGAACGGCTGCACGGCTACGAGGTCGAGCGCGGCCGGCTGGTGCTGCGCTGGTAGGCCGCAGCAAGGGCCGCCGCGGGCAAGCTCCAGACGCGTCGATGGCCTTATTGCTGATCGCCTGCAAGGCATGTAGCGTGCCGCCAGAGCTTCGGCCTTGAAGGGGAAGAAACTGCCATGGATATGACCGGCGAGTACCGGATTCCGGCGCCGCGCGAGCGGGTGTGGGCGGCGTTGAATGATCCAGAGGTGCTCAAGCAGTCGATCCCCGGCTGTGAGACGCTGGCGGCGACCGGCGAGCATGCTTTTGCCGCGACGGTGGTGGCCAAGGTCGGTCCGGTCAAGGCCAAGTTCAACGGCGCGGTGACGCTCGGCAATATCAATCCCCCGGAGAGCTACACCATCTCGGGCGAGGGCAAGGGCGGCGCTGCGGGCTTTGCCAAGGGCGGCGCCGATGTCCGCCTTGCCGAGGACGGCGATGGCGGCACCATCCTGACCTACACCGCCAAGGCCGATGTCGGCGGCAAGCTCGCCCAGCTGGGTTCCCGGCTGATCGATGGCACCGCCAAGCGCATGGCCGACGAGTTCTTCGAGAATTTCCGCCAAGCGGTGGTCGGCCCGGCGCCGGTCGAGGCGGTGCCGGCCGCGGCCGTGGCCGCGCCAGGCCCGGTCCCGCCGGCGCCCGAAGCCGGCGGCCTGAACGAGCTGCTGCAAAGCAAGTTCGTCTGGGTGGGCGGGGCGCTGATCATCCTGATCCTGCTGGCGACCGTCCTGCGCTGACCGGTCGATCCGGCCTCATCCCGCTTTCGCGCCAGAACGGGTGCCATCGCCTGGGCGCACTGCCCGGTGCCAAGGGCGCCGTTGCCGTGGGCTGCGGCACCCAGGCGCCAGCGGCCGGCGAAACCGGCTGGTGAGCAGCCGGCCGGGCGCTCGGCCGGGCCGCGAAGTCCGTTGACGGCCGGGAATGGCTCTCCTAGCTTCGAGTGCGAAATTGAACAATTCGAGCCGCGCCCCGCTCCGGGCCGAGGGCTTGCGGCTCGAAGCAGACCACATCACCATTCCCAGAACTGGGCGGCGTCAGGGGGAGATCAACGCGATGGCCAAGGTGTCAATGACGGTCAATGGGCAGAATGTGACGCGGGATGTCGAGCCGCGCACGCTGCTGGTTGAGTTCCTGCGGCAGCATCTCGACCTTACCGGCACCCATGTCGGCTGCGACACCAGCCAGTGCGGCGCCTGCGTGGTCCATCTCGACGGCCGGTCGGTCAAGGCCTGCACCATGCTCGCGGTCCAGTGCGAGGGCGCCAAGGTCATGACCATCGAGGGCCTGGCGCAGAACGGCGAGCTGCATCCGATGCAGGCGGCCTTTCGCGAGCACCACGGCCTGCAATGCGGCTTCTGCACGCCTGGCATGATCATGAGCGCCATCGACCTGGTGCAGCACAATCCCAGCCCGAGCGAGGACGAGATCCGGCACTGGCTGGAAGGCAATCTGTGCCGTTGCACCGGGTACCATAATATCGTCAAGGCGATCAAAGCTGGCGCTGCGAGCATGGGGGGCTGAGCTACATGGCTGAGAATGGCATCGGCGCCTCGGTCCGGCGCAAGGAAGACTATCGGTTCATCACTGGCGGCGGCCAGTATGTCGACGACATCAACCGGCCGGGCCAGGCTTACGCCTATTTTCTGCGCTCGCCCCACGCCCATGCCGCGATCCGCGGGATCGATGCCAGCCAGGCCCTGGCGGCGCCCGGCGTGCTCGCCGTCCTGACCGGCGACGACGTCAAGGCGGCCGGCTGGGGCGGCCTGATCTGCGGCTGGATGGTCAAGTCCAAGGACGGCTCCGACATGAAGGCCGGGCCGCACCCGATCCTGTGCCAGGGCAAGGCCCGCTATGTCGGCGATCCGGTCGCGATGGTGGTCGCCGAGACCTACCTGCAGGCCAAGGACGCCGCCGAGCTGGTCGAGGTCGACTACGACGTCCTGCCGGCCTGCGTCGCCACCGACAAGGCCGATCAGCCGGGCCAGCCGCAGGTCCATGATGGCATCGCCAACAATGCCGTCTACAACTGGGAGCTGGGCGACAAGGCGGCGGTCGATGCCGCGATCGCGGCGGCCGCCCATGTCACCAAGCTCGACTTCGTCAACAACCGCCTGGTGCCGAACGCCATGGAGCCGCGCGCGGCGATTGGCGACTATGACCGCGCCAGCAACGGCTTCACGCTCCACACCACCAGCCAGAACCCGCATGTGGCGCGGCTGGTGATCTCGGCCTTCGTCGGCGTCGCGCCGGAGCACAAGCTGCGCGTGATCGCGCCAGACGTCGGCGGCGGCTTCGGCTCCAAGATCTTCATCTACAACGAGGAATGCGCCTGCCTGCTGGCGTCACGCATGGTGCGCCGGCCGGTCAAGTGGACCGCCGAGCGCTCCGAGAGCTTCGTCAGCGACGCCCATGGCCGCGACCATGTCACCCATGCCGAGCTGGCAATGGACCGGGATGGCCGCTTCACCGCGCTCCGGGTCCATACCAAGGCCAATATGGGCGCCTACCTCTCGACCTTCGCCTCCTGCGTGCCGACCTACCTCTATGCAACCCTGTTGGCTGGCCAGTACAAGACGCCGGCGATCTATTGCGAGGTCGACGCGGTCTACACCAACACCACGCCGGTCGACGCCTATCGCGGCGCGGGCCGGCCGGAAGCGACCTTCCTGCTCGAGACCATCGTCGAGACCGCGGCCAAGGAGCTGGGCGTCGATCCGGCCGAGCTGCGGCGGCGCAACTTCATCGAGCCGAGCGCCTTCCCCTACCAGACGCCCGTGGCCCTGGTCTACGACATCGGCAATTACGGCGCGCATCTCGACAAGGCGCTGGAGCTGGCCGACTACGCCGGATTTGCTGGACGTCGTGCCAAGTCGGAGGCACGCGGCAAGCTGCGTGGGGTCGGCTTCTCCTGCTACATCGAGGCCTGCGGCATCGCGCCCTCGGCGGTCGTGGGCTCGCTCGGCGCCGGCGTCGGCCTGTGGGAGAGCGCCAAGATCCGCTTCACCCATACCGGTGTCTGCCAGGTCCTGACCGGCACCCATACCCATGGCCAGGGCCACGAAACCACCTTCGCCCAGCTGATCGCCGACAAGCTCGGCGTGCCGATCGACAATGTCGAGGTCGTCCACGGCGATACCGACAAGACGCCGGTCGGCATGGGCACCTACGGCTCGCGCTCGCTCGCGGTCGGCGGCCAGGCGATCGTCAATGCGGCCGAGAAGATCATCGCCAAGGGCAAGAAGATCGCGGCCCACCTGCTCGAGGCGGCCGAGGCCGACATCGAGTTCCAAAACGGCAGCTTCACGGTCAAGGGCACCGATCGCTCCAAGTCCCTGGGCGAGGTCGTGTTCGAGGCCTACGTGCCGCACCACATCCCCCAGGGCCTGGTCGAGCCGGGCATGGAGGAGACCGCGTTCTACGACCCGGCCAACTTCACCTATCCGTCTGGCACCTATATCTGCGAGGTCGAGGTCGACCAGGATACCGGCGTGGTGGAGATCGACCGGTTCGTCGCGGTCGACGATTTCGGCAAGGTCATCAACCCGATGATCGTCGAGGGCCAGGTCCATGGCGGCCTGGCGCAGGGCATCGGCCAAGCCCTGATCGAGGGCTGCGTCTATGACGAGGCCGGTCAGCTGCTCTCGGCCTCGTACATGGACTACTGCATGCCGCGCGCGGATGGCCTGCCGGACTTCCAAATCGCGACCACCGAGACGCCCTGCACCCACAACACGCTGGGCGTCAAGGGGTGCGGCGAGGCGGGTGCCATCGGCTCGCCGCCAGCGGTCATGAACGCGATCACCGATGCGATCGGCGTGCGGGTCTCGATGCCGGCCACGCCGGAAAAGGTTTGGCGGGCGTTGCAGAACCGTCAGATGCCACAGGCTGCCGAGTAAGGGAGGCAACCCAAATGTACGCATTCGAATTCCACCGGCCGAGCTCCGTGGCGGACGCCATCGCTGCCCTCAAGGCGGCAAGCGACGGCAAGCTGATGGCCGGCGGCCAGACCTTGATCCCGACCCTGAAGCAGCGCCTGGCGCAGCCCTCGGACGTGATCGACCTGGGCGGCATCAAGGAGCTGCATGGCATCCGCCAGGACGGCAACAGCCTGGTGATCGGGGCGATGGCGAAGCATGGCGAGGTCGCCGGCTCCGACCTGGTCAAGTCGGTCATTCCGGGTCTGCATGAGCTGGCCGGGCTGATCGGCGATCCGCAGGTGCGCAATCGCGGCACGATCGGCGGCTCGCTCGCCAACAGCGATCCGGCGGCTGACTATCCGGCGGCGGTCCTGGCGCTCAACGCCACGATCAAGACCGACCGGCGCAGCATCGCGGCTGATGACTACTTCACCGGTCTATTCCAGACCGCCCTGGCCGACGACGAGCTGATCACCGCGATCAGCTTTCCCCGGCCCGAGGCCTGCGGCTACGCCAAGTTCCGCAATCCCGCCAGCCGCTATGCCATCGTCGGCGTGATGGTGGCGCGGACCGGCGGCGGCGTTCGGGTGGCGGTCACCGGGGCTGGGCCGTGTGCCTTCCGCTTGCCTGATTTCGAGCGCGCGCTGGCCGGCAGCTTCTCGGCCGATGCGCTGGCGGGGCTGAGTGTCAGCCCGTCTGGCCTGAATAGCGACATGCACGCCAGCGCCGAATATCGGGCCCATCTGGTTCGGGTCATGGCGCAGCGCGCGGTCAAGGCGGTCCGCTGAGCGGCCAGCACCATCCGCGCGCCGCCGACGTTCTGCCAAGGGGAGCCTTCGGGCTCCCCTTTCGCTTTCGCTGAGGCGCCCGCCCATGGCTGTCATCCTCGAGGGCGTGGTGCCGCTGTTCGCGGTAATCCTGCTGGGCTATGTCGCGGGCCGGCTGCGGCTGTTCGACGAGGCCGGGGTCGCGACCCTGGTCGGCTTCGTGTTCAACCTCGCCATGCCGCCGCTCCTGTTCCGGCTGATGGCGACGAGCCAGCTCGCTGAGGTGGCCGACTGGCGTCTCCTGGTGGCCTATTTCCTGGCCCAGCTGCCGGTCTTCCTGGTCAGCGCCGGGCTCGGGCTGTGGTGGTTCCGCCAGGATGCAGCCGCCGCGGCGATCCAGGGCTTCGGCTCGATCTTCTCCAACAGCGTGGTGCTGGGTCTGCCGCTGGCGCTCTCGATCTATGGCCAGCAGGGCGCTCTGCCGGCGCTCATGATCATCACGCTGGACGTGATCCTGTTCGGCCTGCTGACCGTCCTCCTGGAGCTGGCGCGCCATCGCGGCGGCGCGCCGGGCGGTCGCCTGGCGCTCGCGACGCTCGTCTCGATGCTGCGCAATCCAATTTTCATGGCGACCCTGGGCGGGCTGCTCTATGGCCTGGCCGGCTTCGGCCTGGCGCCAGTGGTGGACCGCAGCCTCGGCTTTGTCGGCCAGGCGGGGCCGCCCGCCGCCCTGTTCGCGCTCGGCGCCACGCTCAGCCTGCGGCGCTTGGCCGGCAGCCTCGGCGCCGCCCTCAGCATGGTCGGCTTCAAGCTCCTGATCCATCCGGCGCTGACCTGGCTGGTGGTCCGGCACGGCTTCGGCCTGGGCGTGCAATGGGCCAATGTCGCCTGCCTGCTCGCGGCCTGCCCGGTCGGCGCCAATACCTATGTCTTCGCGCGCCAGTACGAGGCCGGCGTCGAGACCAGCTCCAGCGCCATTTTGATCTCCACCGCGCTCGCCATGCTGTCCTTGACCGGGCTGATTCTGCTGTTGCCGGCCTGGCCTGGCACGCCGGTCGTTCAGTAGTTCAGCATCGGCGCTGTTCTATTAAGAGGCGACCGCTGACCGGTCCCGATCGCTCTATGGGATGAAAAACGACAAAGAAAACAACGGGTTGCAAGGAAGCCGTAAGGCTCCTAATGTGCCACCATACGAAGGAGGAGCGTCGACGCGTGGGGGCGTTGGCGACAACGAACTGGTAGAGGGGAAACGAATGCTTAGCTCCGTCCGGAGCGAGGCTTGGCCATTGGTCATTGCCGCGCGATCTCTTGTCGAATCCTGCGCTGATTCCGCTGGCGCGCCTTGACGGATCTGGCCCTGGCAGGTACCCCTGCCGGCTTCTGTGTTTGATAACACGTTGGTCGTCCCGTCCGCCGATAGCGAGCGAGACGTCCGCTTGAGACCGCAGCCGCTGCTGCCAGGTTGCCGAGCGGACACTTGCCTTGAATAGCCACTTATGGATCGGCATTCGGCCGATCTGCCGAATTGGGGAGAGCCCGATGAGGTCTGTCCTGTCGTCAATGACAGTCATTGGTGCAGTGATTTTCGGAGCCGCCGGTGCCCAGGCGGCGCCTGCCGCGAAGGATCCGCACAACGACCTCCTGTCGCAGGAGGCCTATCCCAGAGCGGCCCAGTGCGGCGTCTGCCACCAGCAGATCTATCGGGAATGGGCCTCGTCGAATCACGCCTATTCGTCGATCTCGCCGATGTTCCATAAGTTCGAGCAGAAGATTAACGACCTGTCGGGCGGCACGGTCGGCGCGTTTTGCGTCCGCTGCCATCAGCAGATCGGCACCCAGCTCGGCGAGCAGCGCGAGTCCGCGCTCTGGGAGCGCAGCGGCATCGCCCGCGAAGGCGTCACCTGCATCACCTGCCACCGGGTCGCCGAGGAATATGGCAAGGTCAACGGCAACCGCGTGGTCGAGCCGGGCGGCATCCATGCGCCGGTCAAGGGCTCGACCAAGGACAGCTCGTTCGCGGCCGTGATCAGCAATCCCGACTACTCGGTCGCGACCAAGGATGGCGAGACCGGCGATCCGATCCACAACGCGGTCGAATCCTTCGAGCAGATCACCAAGTCCGAATTCTGCGTGTCCTGCCACCAGGTCGCGGTCCATCCCAACATCAAGCTCGAGGTGGTCTGGGATCAGTATCGCAACTCGCCGGCGGCGGCGCAGGGCGTGACCTGCCAGGAATGCCACATGGGCAAGAACCCTGGCCGACCTGACGGCTACGAGAAGACGCCGGTCGCGGTGGTCCAGGGCAAGCCGGTCGGCAATGAGCGCGACCATCACAACCACGCGTTCTTCGGTCCTGGCTATCCGATCACCCATCCGGGCGTGTTCCCGCACAATCCCGACGCCGAGCGCTGGACCATCGAAGACTGGCTGGCGTTCGACTATCGGGCCGGCTGGGGCACCGAAGACTTCGAGATCGCGATGGTGGACGGCGAGAAGGACGTGAAGTTCCCGGAGGTCTGGGCCGATCCGGTCGATCGCGAGGAAGCCCGCCTGATCATCGACGACAACCTCGCCTTGCTCGAGGAAAAGCGCGAGCTGCGCGAGGCGACCATGAACAACGGCTCGAAGATCGAGGGGCCGTATTTCGACGATGAGCCGAAGGTCGGCGAGTCCTTCAGCTTCTACTATGACGTGACCAACACCAATAGCGGCCACAATCTGCCGTCCGGCTCGCTCGGCGCCCAGCCGGAGATCTGGCTGAACGTCGCGCTGACCGATCCCAACGGCAAGACCGTCTGGGAGTCCGGCTACGTCGACAGCCATGGCGACATGGCCGATCTGCATTCGCTGGATGTCGCCGAAGGCAAGATCCCGATCGACAACCAGCTGTGGAATCTCCAGACCAAGTTCCTGACGACCAACGTCAAGGGCACCGATCGCGAGATGCCGCTGCCGGTCAATTTCGACATCGACCCGATCCCGTTCATCCGGCCGGGCGCGGTGCCGACCACGGTGCTCAACCATCCGCCCTTCATCCGGATGGAAGGCCGCAGCCTGCCGCCGCTCTCGACCCGCAAGGCCGAGTACTCCGTGCCCGCCAGCGCGCTCACGGTGCCCGGCACCTACCGTCTCTCGGTGCGCCTGCGCTCTCGCGCCGAGCCCATCTACTTCATGCGCTTCGTCGAGGCGACCAAGGAGATGGAGCAGGCGATGAACGAGTGGATGATCGACATCCATCCGCAGGCGGTTGAGATCGATGTCCTGGCTGACTGAGACCAGACGGCGCCTGCTGCTCGGGGCGGCCTGCCTCGGCTCGGTAATGGGTGGCCAGGCCTGGGCTGGTGACGGCACCGTCGTCACCATGCCCCTGCCGGCCAGGCCAGCGGTGACGCCGCTGGCGCCCGGGCTTGCTCCGGCGGCCACGGTTGCGGCCGTCGCGCCGGCTCAGCCTTCGGCGCCGGCGGCGACCCTGGCGCCGGTTCAGCCAGGCCTGACGCAGCAGGCGGCGTTCGATCTCGCGGGCGCAGCCAAGCCGGTTGCCAGCCGGGCGGCGCGGCGGGCGTTCGAGCAGCGCCGTCTGGCGCAGGCGGCGGCTGCCAAGGCGGCGAAGCGCCCGGTGCGTCAGCCGATGGTTCTGGCCGGCCCGCCGACCGCGCTCGAGAAGGCCCTGCTGCAGCGGGGCATGGCGACCGCGCCGACGGATCGCGCCAAGCCGGCGCCCTGGCCGGTGATCCTTCTGGCCGGCTACGACGATCAGCCGCTCAAGGCCAGCAAGGGTGCCCGCAAGGTCGAGTTCGACGAGAAAGCGTTCAAGTCCGATCCGACCTATCAGGACAAGCCTTACGATCCGAGCGCCCAGCAGGCGATCTATGGCGGCAAGCAGGCGGTCAACAGCCAGCGGCCGCTGGTCGAGCTCGGCACGCCGCTCTACGACGTCGGCCCGCTCGGCCAGGGCGTCAATGTGCTCGGCCAGAAGAACCTGCTGTTCGGCTATCTCTATGTCTTCGGCGATTGGCGGACCGCGGTCGCCTACAACGACAACAAGGGCGAGGACCTCGCTCAGGTCGCGACCCGGGTCAATCTCGACGTCGACCTGGGCCTGACCGCGACCGAGCGGATCCACGCCCTGTTCCAGCCGCTGCAGGACAACAACAAGTTCACCCGTTGCGAATTCTCCGGCAGCGCCAGCACTGACGAATGCGAGTTCGAATCCGACCTCGATCCGCAGACCTTGTTCTTCGAGGGCGATGCCGGCGCGATCACGGCCGGTCTCACCGGCAGCTACGTCAATTGGGATCTGCCGTTCACCGGCGGCCTGATCCCGCTGCTGTTCCAGAACGGCATCTGGGTCGAGGACGCATTCTGGGGCGGTGCCGTGTCGCTGCCCTCGATGAACAGCAAGTCGCTCGACATCTCGAATGCCGACATCACCTTCTTTGCCGGCTTCGACGACGTCGAAGCGAACGGCATCGTCGACGGTGGCGGCGTGATCGCCGACGAGGATGTCAACGTCTACGGCTTCGCCACGTTCCTCGAGACCTTGGGCGGCTACATCGAAGCTGGCTACGGCTATGCCGATGATCAGGGCCAGGACGGCGTGATCGGCGAGCAGGACTACCACTCGGCGACCCTCGCGTTCACCAAGCGCTATGGCAACTGGCTGTCCAACAGCATCCGGGTCGTTGGCAGCTTCGGCCAGGACAAGGACGTCGGCGACAATCAGAACGGTGTGATGTTCCTGGTCGAGAACTCGCTGGTCTCGAGCAAGCCTTATACCGTTCTGCCTTACGCCAACTTCTTCCTCGGCATCGAGCGGCCGGTGCCGCTGGCGCGCAACAACGGTGTTCTGAAGAACACCGGCATCAACTTCGAAAGCGATGCGCTGACCGGCTATCCGTTCCTGAACGACACCGGCCAGAACGCCTATGGCGGCGCCATCGGCATCCAGTACCTGTTCGATCTCGATCAGCAGCTGGTGCTGGAGGTCGCGGCCGAGCGCAACCTGTCCGACGTCAATGACGGCTTCGATGATATCGTCGGCAATCAGTATGCCGTGGGTGCCCGCTATCAGATCCCGATCTCGAAGGCCTGGCTGGTGCGCACCGACGCCACCTATCAGATCATCGAGGATGGCGACAACAGCGCCGGCGCCCGCGTCGAGCTGCGCTGGAAGTTCTAGCGGCCAGAGCATCGGCGGCGGTTCGCGCGATTTTCGCTGACCGCCCGCCGGGCTTGGGTTTAGACTCCCGTCGAAGCGACCGAAGGCGACGGCGGGCATGGCAGAGCGTCTCAAATATTGGGGCTGGGGCAGGGTAGGCGACGGGCTGAGCAGCGCCGAAGCCGACCGCTTGCTCCGCTGGTATGCCAGCCGGTTCGATCTGGCTGGTCGCAGCCCGCGGGTGCCGCCCGGGCCCGACGCCATCGCGCTGCCGCCGTCGCGGCTGCAGCCGCCGGCCGCCCTCGCTGGTCTGGTCACCAGCGAGCCCTATGAGCGCCTGTTGCACACCTATGGCAAGTCCTATCCCGATGCCGTGCGCGCCTTCGCCGGCGCCTTCGCCAGCGCGCCCGATCTGGTGGCGCATCCGACCGGCGAGGCCGAGATCCAGGCCCTGCTCGACTGGGCGGCTGGCGCTGGCGTTGCGGTCATCCCGTTCGGCTGCGGCTCGAGCGTGGTCGGTGGCATCGAGCCGCGGGTGCCCGACCGCTTCGCCGGCACGCTCAGCCTCGACCTTGATGGTCTGAACCGGCTGCTCGAGGTCGATCCGGTCAGCCGTGCCGCCCGCTGCCAGGCGGGGATGCGCGGGCCGGTGCTGGAGGCAGCGCTGCGGCCGCACGGCCTGACTTTGCGCCATTTTCCCCAGAGCTTCGAGTTCTCGACCGTCGGCGGCTGGATCGCGACCCGCTCCGGCGGCCATTTCGCGACGCTCTTCACCCATATCGACGACTTCGTCGAAAGCCTGCGCACGGTCACCCCGGCGGGTGTCATGGCGAGCCGACGTCTGCCGGGCTCCGGTGCTGGCCCCAGCCCGGATCGTCTGATGATCGGCTCGGAAGGCGCCTTGGGCGTGATCACCGAGGCCTGGCTCCGCCTGCAGGCCCGGCCACGCCATAAGGCCCAGGCGGCCATCGGCTTTGCCGATTTCGGCCGGGCCGCAGACGCCATCCGCGCGATCGCCCAGGCCGGCCTGTATCCGAGCAACCTGCGCCTGATCGATGCCGAGGAGGCGGCGCTGAACGGTGCCGGCGACGGTGCCGAAGCGCTCATGGTCCTGGCCTTCGAATCGGCCGACCATGCGCTCGATGCCTGGCAGGCGCGCGCCTTGACCTTGGTTCAGGACCATGGCGGCCGGGTCCATCCGGACTTGCAGGCGGCCGAGGCCTGGCGCACCGCCTTCATCCGCATGCCCTACCAGCGCGAGCTGGTGGTGCCGCTGGGCCTGATCGTCGACACCTTCGAGACCGCCGTGACCTGGGATCGCTTCGCCGCCCTCCATGAGGGCGTCAAGGCGGCCACCGCCGCCGCGATCAGGGACGTGACCGGTGCTCAGGGGCTGGTCACCTGCCGCTTCACCCATGTCTACCCGGATGGCCCGGCACCTTACTTCACCTTCCATGCGCAGGGTCAGCCAGGCGGTCTGCTCGAGCAGTGGCAGGCGATCAAGGCTGCCGCCGCCGATGCGGTGATCGCGTTGGGGGGCACGATCACCCACCACCATGCCGTCGGCCGCGACCACATGCCCTGGTATCGCCAGCAGCGGCCGGAGCTGTTCGGTGCCGCCCTGGCCGCGGCCAAGCACAGCCTCGATCCGGCGGGCATCATGAATCCCGGCGTGCTGGTGCCATGACCGGCCGCGATCTGCAGCATCAGCGCGCGGAGGCATCGGCCGAGCCGGCCGAGCTCGCCTTGGTCCGTGCCGCTGCTCCGGCCGACGTGCCGGCCTTGGCCGAAGTCCATGTCGCCAGCTGGCGCTCGACCTATCAGGGCTTGCTTCCCAGCACCTATCTCGAGGCCTCGACGATTCCTCGGCGTTGCTCGTTCTGGCAGCAGATGCTGGTCCGGCCCGACCGCATCAGCCTGGTCGCGGAAGACCGGCAGGCGGTGGTCGGCTTGGCGCTGGCGGGGCCGACCATCACGCCCGAGCTGGGCTTCGAAGGCGAGCTGTTCGCGCTCTATCTGCTGCCCGGCCACCAGCGTCGGGGGTTCGGCCGCGCCCTGCTCGAGGCCAGCCGGGCCGCGCTCTATGCCCAAGGCTGCCGACGTATGATGCTTTGGGTTCTGGCCGGCAACTCAGCGCGCCATTTCTATCGGCGCATGGGCGGCCGGCTGATCGCCGAGCGGACCGAGGATTTCGCCGGCCAGCCGCTGGCCGAGCTGGCCTTCGGCTGGGACGGCTGAGCAGCCGGCTGACTGTCGAAATCACGCCAGCCGGCGTCGGCGCCAGGCTGGCTGCGGTCTCGGCCGGGTGCTAAGACCGCGCGATCGGTGGCGCATCAGCTGGAGGCGAGCATGACGGTGGCAGCGCGCGAGGGCAGGCGGGGCGGCCGTTCCGCGAGGCGAGAAGCGCGGACCGCGATCGAGCTGAAGTTCCTGCCGGTGCTCAAGCGGACCGTGCCGACCTACCAGATCCTGGACGAGGCGCAGCTGGAGCGCCTGCATCAGGCATCCTTAAGCATCCTCGAAGAGATCGGCATCGAGTTTCGCGATCAGGAGGCGGTCCAGCTCTGGCAGGCGGCCGGTGCTGCGGTCGAGCGCTTCCGTGTCCGCATCCCGCGCGATCTGCTGATGGCGCTGGTCGCCAAGGCGCCGGGCCGCTTCACCGTGCATGGCCGCAACCCCGCCCATAGCAGCGAGATCGGCGGCGATCAGGTGGCGTTCGGACCGACCTATGGCTCGCCCTTCGTCTATGGCTGGGACAATCAGCGCCGCTACGGCACGCTTGAGGATCTCCACAATTTCCACAAGCTCGCCTATCTGACGCCGGTCCTGCACAACACCGGCTCGGTCACCTGCGAGCCGGTCGACGTCGCGGTGCCCAAGCGCCATCTGCACATCACCTACAGCGCCATCAAGCACTCCGACAAGCCGTTCATGGGTCCGGTCACGGCGCCCGAACGGGCGGCCGACGCCGTGCGCATGGCCGAGATCGTGTTCGGTCGCGAGTTCGTCGACCAGAACACCGTGATGATCTCCTTGATGAACTGCAACTCGCCGCTGGTCTGGGACGAGACCATGCTGGGCGCGCTCAAGATCTATGCCCGGGCCAACCAGGCCTCGATCGTGGCGCCCTTCGCCTTGGCCGGCGCCAACACGCCGGCGTCCGCCATGGGTGCGGTCGCCCAGATCAACGCCGAAGGGCTCGCCGGCATCGCGTTCAGCCAGCTCTGCCGGGCCGGGGCACCCGTGATCTACGGCCACTTCCTGGCGACCGTGTCGATGAAGTCCGGGGCCCCCATGGCCGGCACGCCCGAGATCGCGTTCATGAACCTCGCGATCGGTCAGCTTGCCCGCAAGTACGGTCTGCCGCTGCGCTCGTCCGGCATGATTGCCGGCTCCAAGCTGGTCGATGCCCAGGCCGCCTACGAATCGATCCAGACCATGTATCCGGCCTTCCTGTCGGGCGCCAACTACGTCCTCCATAGCTGTGGCTGGGACGAGGCGGGCCTCGCCGCCAGCTTCGCCAAGTTCATGCTGGATGCCGAGCAGATCGCGATGTTCTACCGCTTCGGCCAGGGCCCCGACTTCAGCGACTTCGAGGACGCCATGACCGCGATCCGCGAGGTCGGGCCGGGCGGCCATTATCTGGGCACCGAGCACACCCAGAGCCATTTCCAGACCGCGTTCTTCATGCCGGAGCTGCTCGACAACAACAGCTTCGAGCAATGGCTGGGCGATGGCGCCAAGGACGCCAATGCCCGCGCCCTGGAGGCGGCCCGCCGGCTGCTCGACAGTTACCAGGCGCCGCCGCTCGATCCGGCGATCGACGAGGCGCTCCTGGCCTTCATCCGCGAGCGCGAGGCGGTTCTGCCCGACAGCATGGATTGAGCGCAAGGCCGGATCGTGGTCTGCTGCTGCGGCCCGATCGGAAGCCCGGAGAGCCCGCCATGACTGCCCGCGACCACGTGCCCGCCAGCCCGACCAGCCCGGAGCCGATCCGCGGCGTCTGGTGTCCGGCGCTGACCCCTGTGGATGACGAACTGCGGCCCGATCCGGTCCGCTTCGTCGCCCATGCCAGCTGGGTCATGGCCGAAGGTTGCCACGGCATCGTGGTGTTCGGCACCACCGGCGAGGCCAGCTCGTTCTCGGTCGAGGAGCGGATCGCCCTTCTGGATGAGGCGCTCGCCGCCGGCCTGCCGCCCGAGCGCATGCTGATCGGCACCGGCTGCTGCGCCCTGACCGACAGTGTCCGGCTGACCCGCCATGCCCTGGATCAGGGTGTTGCCGGCGTCTTGATGCTGCCGCCTTTTTACTTCAAGGGCGCAAGTGATGAGGCTCTATTCGCCAGCTACGATCTGATCATCCAGCGCCAGACGCGCAGTGACTTCGGGCTCTATCTCTACCATTTCCCGAGGCTGACCGGCGTGCCGATCACGTCCGGCCTGATCGAGCGGGTCCAGGCCGCTTATCCGACGATCCTGAAGGGCGTCAAGGACAGCTCGGGCGACTGGACCAACACTGCCACGCTTCTCCAGCGCTGTCCGGACCTCGCCGTCTTCCCCGGCGCCGAGAGCCTGCTGCTGCCGGGGTTGGAGCAGGGCGGGGCCGGCTGCATCAGCGCGTCCTGCAACGTCAACGCCAGGGCCATTCGGCGGCTCTATGACGGTTTTGCCGCCGGTGCCGGCGATCTGGCGACGCAGCAGCAAGCCATCGCGGCGAGGCGCGAGCTGTTGCAGCTGGCACCCCAGATCGCGGTCATGAAGCAGATGATCGCCGATCAGCGGGGCGATCCGGGCTGGCGCCGGGTCCGGCCGCCGCTCCTGCCGCTGGCGGCCGCCGATGCTGCCAAGCTGGAGCACGGCCTCGCGGCGATGGATTTTCGCCTGACGCTTGCCTGACCTCGACGCCCCTTACCGCCGCCCGCCGGTCTGGCTACCATCGCCGCCGCGTGCATGAGGAGGCAAGGCATGAGCGACGGGCTGGTCGAGCAAGTCACGGCGCAGCTGGGCGGCAATGCCGCAGGTGTGCTCGGCAGCGTGCTGGGGGAGCCCGCCGGCAAGGTCGAAACGGCCTTGAGCGCGGCCGTGCCTGCTCTCCTCACCGCCTTGATCGAGCAGGCCGAGACGGGTGGCGAGCCGGCTGAACGGCTGGCCGCCGGTCTGGTAGCGCCGCCGACCGAGGTTGATCGTCTGCCCGAGATTCTGCGCAGTGGCCGGCCACAGCCACTGATCGATGCTGGCACGACTCAATTGCGCCAGATCCTCGGCCAGCCGGCCAGCAACCGTCTGGTCAGCGCAATCGGCCGGTTCGCCGGCATCGGTGGCGGTTCTGCGCGGGCCTTGCTCGGCCTGTTGACCCCGGTGGCCCTGGCGGCGCTGGCGCGGGCGCAAGGAGCAGCCGAACAACCGCCGGACGCTCGCCTGGCGGCGCTGACCGCCCAGCGCGCGCTGATCCAAGATGCACTGCCGCCGGGCCTGGACGAGGCCGCCACTGCCGTCCGCACCGGTCCAGCAATCGCCGTGACCGCTCCACTCAGCCGGCCCGCGGCGCCGGTGCCGCCGGCCGCATCGACCGCCCGGCCGGCGCGGCCAGCGCCAGCGGCGGCGCCAACGCCGGCTCGGCCGCGCCGGCGTTGGTTTGTCTGGCTGCTGGTCATCCTGCTGATCCTGGCCGCTCTGGCCTGGCTTACGCAGCGCTACCAGCTCTGGCCGATGCTGGGCTTGCCGCCGGTGCCGGGTCTCGACTGGACCAACTCGGCCACGCCTGACACCGCACCCGGTCCATCGAGCGCGCCGGCAAGCCCGGGCGCCGCGCCTGGCCAGTGACGCCATGGTGGCGCGTGTTCTGCCGTAGCGCCGTCGGCGCGGCGACCGGTGGCGTCAATTGCGGCACGGTTAGCGGTTTGTTGATGAAATTGTCGGAGGCTGAACGCGGTTTTGGCTGGCGGTTCAGTGCGCGTGGCTCAATTTTTCGCTTGTGTGACGGGGCATCACGATCTGCGACTGGTGGCGGTCGCGGCCTTGCTCTGCCTCATGGCCATGGCGACGGCGCTCAGTTTTGCCTGGCGCACGCGGCAGCTGACCGGTCGGTTGCGGCTATGGTGGCTGCTGGCCGCAGGCGGGGTCGGCGGCGGCGGCATCTGGGCCACGCACTTCGTAGCAACGCTGGCCTTTGAGCCCGGCCTGCCGGTTGGCTTTGAGCCGCTGGCCACCATGCTGTCCTTCCTCCTGGCGGTGCTGGTCGGTGCTGGCACCCTGGCTCTGACGCTGCGCCACCCAACCCTTTGGGGGCTGCTGGTCAGTGGCGGCCTGTTCGGCGCGGGCCTGGTGGCCATGCATCAGCTTGGCATCACCGGGCTCCAGCTGCAGGCGCGGCTGCACGTCGATGCTGGCAGCATGGCTTGGGCAGTCCTGGCGGCGAGCATGCTGGGGTCGTTTGGCCTCTATTGCGGCCTGCGGCGGCCTGGCCGGACATGGCTGATGCTGGGCGCGCTCCTGCTGACCGGAGCGGTTTGCCTGGGGCATCTGACCGCCATCTCGGGGCTTGAGGTCCTGCCCGATGCCGCCGTTCCGGCGCCGGAGATCATGTTCGCACGGCCCTGGCTAGCGGCCGGCATCGCATTGGCCGGGATGCTGATCCTCGGCTTCGGCCTGTTCGGCTCGATCATGGACGAGCGGCTCGCCCAGCTGCGGCGGGACCAGGCGGCGCGGCTGCAAACCTTGGTCAATGCCACCATCGAAGCGTTGGCGATCCATGTCGATGGCCGGATCGTCGACGCCAATGGCCAGCTTGGCCAGCTGGTCGGCCGCCCGATCGATCAGCTGATCGGTCAGAACGTGCTCGACCTGCTGGCGCCGGATGATCGGGCCGGGGCCGAGGAGCATGTCGGCAGCCAGGCGCCAGCCCACTACGAAGCCACCCTCCACCATGCCGACGGCCATGGCGTGCCGGTCGAGATCTTTGGTCGGCCCATCGAATACTTCGGACGCGCGGGCCGGGTCATGGCGATCCGCGACATCAGCGAGCGCCGCCGTGCCGAGCGGCAGCTGCGCCACGTCAAGGACCATGACGGTTTGACCGGGCTGCCCAACCGCCTCTTGTTCCTTGACCGCCTTGGCCTGGCCATGGCGCGCGCCCGGCGGCATCACGAGGCGGTCGCGGTCATTGTGCTGGACGTCCACCGCTTCCGCGAGATCAACGAGCTGTATGGCCATGTCGCCGGCGACGCGCTGCTGCGCGAGCTGGCGCGGCGGCTGCAGTCGGTGACCCGGGCCATGGATACCGCGGCGCGCCTCGCCAGCGACCAGTTCGGCGTGATCCAGCTGGGCGCGCCGCAGCCCGAGGCGGTGGGTGAGCTGGCCCGCCGATTGTTGGCAGCGCTGACTGGCCAGGCCGACGTCGAGAGCCAGCCGGTCGAGGTCGCGATCAATCTCGGCATTGCGGTCTTTCCTGGCGAGGCCGACGACATCGAGACGCTGCTGCAGCATGCCGATCTCGCGCTGGTTCAGGCCAAGGCGGCTGGCAAGAACACCTTCCGCATGTTCGAATCCAGCATGGATAGCCGGCTGCGCGTGCGCCGGGCCCTGGAGCAGGATTTGCGCCGCGCGATCGCGGAGGGTGCATTGGAGCTGCACTATCAGCCGCAGCTCGAGACCACGACCGGCGCCTTGGCCGGGTTCGAGGCGCTGGTGCGCTGGCGCCATCCAGAGCGCGGCATGATCCCGCCCAGCGAGTTCATTCCGCTGGCCGAGGCTGATGGTCTGATTCTACCGCTCGGCGCCTGGGTGCTGCGCACGGCCTGCGCCGCCGCCGCCGATTGGCCGACGACGGTCCGGCTGGGCGTCAATCTCAGTCCCGTGCAGTTCCAGGAAGGCGACATCGTGGCCGTGGTCGCCGAGGTGCTCGAGGCGACCGGCTTGCCAGCCCACCGGCTGGAGCTGGAGATCACCGAGACCGTGCTGATCGCCGATCAGCAGCGCGCCCAGGCCGTGCTCGAGGCGATCAAGGCGCTGGGCGTGCGCCTGGCCCTGGACGATTTTGGCACGGGCTACTCCTCGCTCAGCCATCTGCGCGCCTTCCCGTTCAATACCATCAAGATCGACCGGTCCTTCGTCCAGAATCTCGCGAGCCCCGATGCCGGAGCGATCGTCCAGGCGGTGATCGGGCTGGGGCAGAGCCTGGGCGTGACGGTGATTGCCGAGGGCGTCGAGACCGAGGCCGAGCTGGCTTTCCTGCGCGCCGCCGGCTGTCACGAGGTCCAAGGCTACCTGCTTGGCCGGCCAATGCCGGCTGACCAGATGCGCAGCCTGGTGGAAGCGACCGCGCATGGCAGCCACGCCGACGGCCGAGCCGCCCCGGCGGCCTGACCAGCCGCATGGAGCCGGCGGCCCTGGGTCGTCGGCTTGCCGCCCTGAGGGCGGTGAGTTGGCCGGGCTGCCAGGGATGTCAGCAATTGCACGCCCACGGCCGCATGTTGGAGCAGTAGTCGGCGGCCGACCTGCGATTCTCTGCGCGGGGCGCACCGCCGTCATGCGGTCACGGCACCGGTCGGATGGTGGGCGCGGCGCCCCGTGGCGCCGAATGCGCTTGCTT
Organism: uncultured Alphaproteobacteria bacterium; assembly: GCA_902826935.1. Lineage (GTDB taxonomy): Bacteria > Pseudomonadota > Alphaproteobacteria > Geminicoccales > Geminicoccaceae > CADEGR01. The sequence goes on from CADEGR010000005.1 coordinate 34,147, forward strand.
CAGCATTGCCGCCAAGCGCATGATCTTGGCCCATGTTTGGCCGATGCCCGAATGCTGCGTCCGTTTCGCCCGGTTGGCGCCGTTGGCGCTGGCTGCTGTTCGGCGGGCTGCTGGCGATCGGCGGCTTCAGTGCCGCCGATCCAGTCGCGGCCGAAGACGCGCCGCCATCTGAGCCGGTCGCTGCCTTGGCCGATGATGATGCCCTGTTCGTCCTGGGCAACACCCTGTTCGTGCTCTACCACGAGATCGGCCACGCGCTGATCGATGAGCTCGATCTGCCCGTGCTGGGCCGCGAGGAAGATGCCGCCGACGGCTTTGCCGCAATGATGATGATCGCCGAGCAGCCGGACCCGCTGCGCGATCGCCTGATGATTGCCGCGGCTGATGGCTGGGCGCTGGTCGCGCGTGCGTCGATCGATGGCGAGGTGCCGCTTTGGGGTGAGCATGCGCTCAATCGGCAACGCTTTTTTGGCGCCATCTGCATGCTGGTAGGCAGCGATCCGCCAGGCTTTGCCGACTACGCCATGGCGGCCGGCATGCCAGCCGAGCGCATCGAGACCTGTCCCGACGACTATCGCCGCATGAAGGCTGGGTGGGTCCGGCTGCTGGCACCTCATCGGGTTGCCAATAGCCAGCCCGACGCGCTGCAGGTGACGTTCGAGCCGCCGGCCGCCGAGGATGCGGGCCTTGATCAACTGGCGCAAAGCCACGCGATCATCGAGCATGCGGTTGCCGCGCTGCGCCCGTTGGTCGATCTGCCCCGAGATCTGCAGATCAGTTTTCGCAGCTGTCCCAACGCCGCCGCCTACTGGCACCGGGAGGCGGCCCGCATCGTGGTCTGCTACCAGCTCCTTGCTGAGTTCGAGAACCTGCTGCTGGCCGGCCGTCGACTTTAGTTCCTGATCGCCGCCGGGCCGCCCAGCCAAGCTCGGGGCCGGCGCTCAGCCCTGACCGCTAGCGCGGGCACCGAGCCAAATCCGAGGCCTTACGAATCCTGCTGGCTGCGGCGGAAGGCGGCAACGAAGCGGCGGGCCTGCAGATCGATCGTCGAGAGCGGCAGGTCGCCCTGGAACAAGGCGCTGCCGAGGCCGAAGCCGTTGGCGCCGGCCGCGAGGTAGGGCGCCATGGTCTCAGGGGTGATGCCCCCGACCGGCAGCAGCCAGCATTCGGGCGGCAGGACGGCGCGCCAGGCCTTGACCACCGGCGGCGGCAGCGCCTCGGCGGGAAACAGCTTGAGCGCATCGGCGCCCGCCTCGAGCGCCGCGAACGCCTCGGTCGGCGTCGCCACGCCCGGCACGCAGGCAAGGCCGAGATGGTCGGCCTGACGGATCAAGCTGAGATTGGCATGGGGCATCACGATCAGCCGGCCGCCGGCCGCGGCGACCTGACTGAGCGCGCCGGCCGTGAGCACCGTGCCGGCACCGACCAAGGCCTCGGCGTCGAACTGCTTGGCCAGCCGTTCGATGCTGGCCAGCGGCTCGGGTGAGTTGAGCGGCACTTCGAGCGCGCGGAAGCCGGCTGCCAGCAGCAGCTCGCCGACCGGCAGCGCTCGCTCCGGCCGCAGGCCGCGCAGGATCGCGATCAACGGCAGCTCGGCAAGGGCCTTGCGCAGCACGCTCATGCTAGCAGCCCGGCCGCGCGCGCGATGAGCACCTGGCCATGGGCACCGCAATCCTCGGGCCCGATCCGCGCCGAGAGGCCGAGGGCGCTGAGCGCCTCGGCATAGCGTTCGGCCAGGCTGGTGGCGCCCAAAAGCAGGACGCCGGCGGCACGTTCGGCCGGCGTCAGCTGGGCGGTCGCCTCAAGCACCTCGCGGCCGATTAGGAGCCCGGACAAATAGCTGGCCAGGCCGTGGCTGGGCAGGCGCTCGAACAGGCCGAGCGTGCGCACGCTGAACAGCTGCGCCGACAGGCCGCCGCGGCCACTGCGTGCATAGCTCAGGCCAGCGGCAAAGGCGGCTGGCTCATGGTCCTCGCCAGTCATCAGCCGCCCCAGGATCGAATGCTGCCGCAGCACTGCATAGAGCTCACCGGTCAGATAGGTTTGGAAGCGGCAGATCCGGCCTTCGGCGACCTGGACCCATTTGCTGTGGGTGCCGGGCAGCACCAGCCAGCCCGCCGGTGCCGCCAGGGCCAAAGCCCCCATGATCTGGGTCTCCTCGCCGCGCAACACGTCGGGCGCCTGGTCGGTGGCGGCCGGGCCAGGGTCGTACGCCAGGCCGGGCACGAAATGCAGGTCGGCCTCGGCCGGATGGCGCACGAGCCGCTGCGCGATCTCGGCTGGCGTCGTCGGCACCGGGCAGTAGGGCGCTTCGAGCCAGCCCTGGCGACTGCCGATCATGCCCGACAGCAGCACCGGCAAGCCGGGCTCCAGCCAGGCGCCGATCTGGCGCTGCAGCATGCCTGCGAAATCGCCGTCCACGACCGTCATGATGCCGGCAGGGGCCGCATGGCGCTCGAGGATCGTGCCGGCTTTGCCGATCCGGTAGGCGCGCAGGGCGCTGGTCCCCCAGTCGACCCCGATCAGCGCGGTCTGCTCCGCCATCATCCGATTTCCTTGCGCCGCCGCCGCTCGTGTCTAGCATAGGCCGGACAGCGGAGCATCATGGCATGGAGGCGGCCTTGGGACTGCTTGATACCTTGCGCGGCTGGTTCGGCGGCAGCGATGACGGAGGCCGGCCGGCGGCCGATCCGATCGAGCATGCCGGCTTCATGATCGAGCCGGCGCCGCAACGTACCGCCAGCGGCTGGAACACCGCCGGGGTCATCAGCAAGATCTTCCCCGACGGGCGCAAGGAGCATCGCTTCATCCGCGTCGACAGCCACAGCAGCCGCGACGACGCCATCGCGTTCTCGATCGTGAAAGCGCGCCAGATCATCGACGAGCAGGGTGACCGGCTGTTCCATGACCGGCGCTGAGACCGCTTGCCCCAATCTTCTGCCACAGGACGGCGTGCTTCTGCTGCACCAGGCGGCATTGACGCCAGCCGACGCGACCGCACTCTGCCACGAGCTCCAGGGGCAGCTCGACTGGCGTCAGGAGACGTTGACGATCATGGGGCGGCCGGTCAGCGCACCCCGGCTGACGGCCTGGTATGGCGATCATGCTTATCGCTATAGCGGCTTGTGCCATGCGCCGAGGCCCATGCCGGCCAGCCTCTGCGTCGCCAAGGCGGTTGCCGAGCGACTGGCGGGCCAAGCCTTCAACAGCGTGCTCGCCAACCTCTATCGCGACGGGCAGGACAGCATGGGCTGGCATGCCGATAACGAGCGTAGCCTCGGTCCCGAGCCGGTGATCGCCAGCCTCTCGCTGGGCGCCCCACGGCGGTTCCAGCTCAAGCATCGGCGAGAGCCGAGTTTGCGCCTTGATCTCGTCTTGCCCGCCGGCAGCTGCCTGATCATGGCTGGACCGATCCAGCATCACTGGCTGCATCAGCTGCCCAAGACCAGCCGCCCGATCGGTGCCCGGATCAATCTCACCTTTCGTCGCATCATCCCAAGCTGACGGCCGCACGTCGCGATGCGGCCGTCGATGAAACGCGTTTCAGCTTGGGGTTTCGCCGCCGGCCAAGCTCGCCGATGGGAAGCTCACGACCTTAGTTGCTGCTGCCGCTCGAGCCGCCGCCGCCCGAACCGTTGCTGCCCGAGTCTCCTTGGCTGCCGCTGGCGCCACCGCTGCTGCCGCTAGACCCACTACCTTCGCTATTGGTCGACGCACCACCGTTGCCAGAGGAATCTTCGCTGTTGTTGCCGTCGCTCGGGGCGTCGGTGCCGCTGCCGGTCGCATTGCTGCTATTGCCGACGGCGTTGTTGCTGCCGCCCGTGTCGGTGTTCGTGTCGCTGTTGCTGCCCTCGAGGCTGTTGTCGCCGCTCGAGTCGACTGAGGTCGCCACGTTGTGACCGTTGGCCATCTCGTAGTTGACGGTGACCTTCTGTCCGACCCCCAGATCACTGAGCTCGCTGGCGCCCTGCACGGTGAAGGTGGCGCCGGAATCCAGGGTGATGGTGTTGGTGGCCGGATCGATCTTGGAGATGGTGCCGTCCATCACCTCGCCGGCATGAGCAGCGCTCGCCACCATCAGAGCACCCAAGGCGCCCAAGCTCGCAGTCCAAGCTCGCATGATCGATTCCTCGTGGTTGTCGTTGAGGCATCCATGCGGGATGCTTAGCCTTCCAACAGTGCCCAAACGGGTCGGTTCCCGCGGCCGCCGGCTGGCTGGGGCGCGGCGCGAGCAGCTGAAGGGGATCACGAGCGGTGATGATCGAACGCAGGCGCTACGAGACGCTCCGCAGCTATCGCTGGTTCGGCGTGCGCGATCTGCGTGCCTTCGGCCATCGCTCTCGCGCCCTGCAAATGGGCTACGACGCCCAGGACTGGGCCGGCAAGCCGGTGATCGGGATCATCAATACCTGGTCGGACATCAACCCCTGCCACGCCCACTTCAAGCAGCGTGCCGAGGAGATCAAGCGGGGCGTGCTGCAGGCCGGCGGCTGGCCGCTCGAGCTGCCGGCGATGTCGCTGGCCGAGCCTTATGTCAAGCCGACCACCATGCTCTACCGCAACTTCCTCGCCATGGAGTGCGAGGAGCTGATCCGCTCCCATCCCATCGATGGCGTCGTGCTCCTGGGTGGCTGCGACAAGACCACGCCGGCGCTCCTGATGGGCGCCACCAGCTGCGGCCTGCCAACGATTTTCGTGCCGGCCGGGCCGATGTTGCGCGGCCATTGGCGGGGCCAGGTCCTGGGCAGCGGCTCAGATAGCTGGAAGTACTGGGACGAGCTGCGGGCCGGTCGGATCACCGAGGCTGACTGGGACGAGATCGAAGGCGGCATTGCCCGCAGCCATGGCCATTGCATGACCATGGGCACGGCCAGCACCATGACCGCGGCGACCGAAGCCCTGGGCCTGACCTTGCCCGGCGCTTCCTCGATTCCGGCGGCCGATGCCAACCACGCCCGGATGGCGGCGCAGTCCGGCCGCCGAATCGTCGAGATGGTCTGGCAAGATCTCGCGATCGGCCAGATCCAGACCCGGCCGGCCTTCGAGAACGCGATCCGTGCGGTCATGGCGCTGGGCGGTTCGACCAACGCGATCGTGCATCTGATCGCCCAGGCGCGCCGTGCCGGCCACCAGCTCGGCCTGGACGATTTCGACCGGATCGGCCGCGAGGTCCCGGTGCTCGCCAACATCCGGCCGTCGGGCAGCCAGTATCTGATGGAGGACTTCTATTATGCCGGCGGCCTGCGCGCCGTGCTGGCCCGGCTGCCGGACCAGCTGGCGCTCGATTGCCTGACCGTCAATGGCCGCAGCCTGGGCGACAACCTGGCCGGCGCTGCCAGCTGCAATGACGACGTGATCCGACCGCGCGATCAGCCCGTCTATCCGGAGGGCTCGCTCGCGGTCCTGCGCGGCAACCTGGCGCCGGACGGCGCCGTCATCAAGCCGGCCGCCTGCGAGCCGCGCCTGTGCCAGCATCGAGGCCCCGCGTTGGTGTTCGACAGCTACGGCGAGCTGAAGCAGGCGGTCGACCGGGACGATCTCGAGGTCACGCCGGACCATGTCCTGGTCCTGCGCAATGCCGGCCCCAAAGGTGGGCCCGGCATGCCGGAATGGGGCATGCTGCCGATTCCGAAAAAGCTGGTTCGCGCCGGGGTGCGCGATCTGCTGCGCTTGTCGGATGCCCGCATGTCCGGCACCAGCTATGGCGCCTGCGTGCTGCATGTGGCGCCGGAAAGCTTCATCGGCGGTCCGCTGGCCTTGATCCGGACCGGCGATGTGATCGCGATCGACGTCGCCGCGCGCCGCATCGACGTGCTGCTGGACGATGCCGAGCTGGCCCGGCGCCGCGCCACCTGGACGCCGCCGCCGCCGCGCTACGAGCGCGGCTTCGGCTACATGTTCAGCCAGCACATCACCCAGGCCGACCAGGGCTGCGACTTCGATTATCTTGAGACCAGCCACGGCCGCCCGATCGACGAGCCGGCGATCTACTAGGACCGGTGCCGCTGCCAGATTCGCTCAGTCCAGGAACTTGATTGCCTGGCCGCGGCCTTCGAGCACGCTGCCATCGAGGCCCTCGCGGATCCTCTGGAAGCGGGTCTCGATGATGGCATCCGCACCAATGGTTGCGGCCTTGGCACGCATCAGCGCCGCCAGCTCGGCCTCCGTCGGATCGGGCTGCAGGATCGTGGTCTTGTGCAAGGTCACGGTGATTTCGCCCAGGCTCTGGTAGCGGCGCTCGCTGCCAGCCTCGCTCACGGCGATGCGGGCAGGATCGGTCGGCATGGTGATATAGGGCTGCTCCGCGACCGGCGGTTGCACGTCGCTCTCCGACCAGCTGGGTGTGCAGGCCGCCAGCACGAAGCCGGCAAAGACCGCAGCAGGCCAGCCAGACCACTGCCGGCCGCTGCCGCCATGTCGATCCGCCGCTGCCATGAGCATTTCCGCCGGGCTTTGGCCCCAGCCTTCAAGTGGGTTGGCCGTGGGCGCCCGGCAACGCCGATCGGCTGGATCGGCGTCGCTAACGAATCCTTGGCGAAATCGCGGCACAATCGGCAGCTGACCAGGTTGGCCGAAAAGCATGACGCAACCGTAGGATGGATTCGTGACCAGGATCGATCAGCCGAATATGTTCTCGGCCCCGCTCCGGGAGGTGTCGCCCCGAACGGCGCCGGCGGCTGCGGTCGAACCACGTGCCCATAGCGTGGATGTGCAGGCCACGATCGACGTGATCCGACGCGAGATGGTCCGCTCCGCCGACATGTTGAGCGAGCTGGCCGGCAGCCTGACCGAGGAGCTGCTGGGCCTGATGCAGCTTGGCAGCGATCCGGCCGTCAACGTCCTGGTCGGCCGGATGAGCCAGATTCTGCAGGTCGAGGATCGCATCCAGCAGCGCCTGCAGGATATCTGCGTGGCGCTGTCCCTGCTCCAGGATGCCATGGAGGCCGACGGCGAGATCCCGATGGATCGGCTGGCCAGTCTGATTGCCCAACGCCTGATGCTGGGCGAGATGCGGATCGCCTTCGCCGGCCTGGACGGGGCCGGCCCGGCCGACGATCCGGCATCGCCGCCGGGCGCGCAGCCAGGCGAGATCGACCTGTTCTGACGACCGAGGCGCAGGCGCGCCCGGGCCGATTCGTCAGCGCACCGAATGGCCGCCGCGCACCAGCTGGACGCGGCTGGCCTGCGGGCCCATCGGACCTTCGCCGGCGGCCAGCGTGTAGAGCACCTGGCAGCCGACCGTCAGCGCCGCGAAGTCGCCGTTGTTGACCACGTCACGGTGGAAATAGACGTTCGGCTGGGTCGGCGTCTCGATGAAGCCGTAGCCCTGCTCCTGATAGAGCTGGACCACATGGGCATAGACCGGTCCGTCATGGGCCTTGACCTCGTGCCGGTTGATCCGGCGCTGATCCTCCAGCTGCCGCTCCAGCGCGTCGAACGCCACGCCGATCACGGCGTAGGCATCGCCGTGGCTCTCGTGATGCCGCTGCTCGCGCTTGACCACGATCTCCTTGCCGGGCGTGCTGACGTCGATGGTGATGCCGACGGTGCTGCGATGCGGCTGCTTGTGGGGCGCTTCGATGGTCACCCGGCAGGCCACGAGGTTGTTGCCGACCTTGCTCAGCCGGGCGACCCGCTGGCGCACCCGCGCCTCGATCGCATCGGAGCGCGCCAGATTGTGGAAGTTGATCTTGAGCGGCACCTGCATCGTCAGCTCCTCGCTAAGACCAGCACCATCGCCGAGCGGGCTTCGGCTGCGCCAAGCGGCGCCTGATATGCGCCCCGACCGCGCCGTCAGACCGTCGGCCGGTCAGCATCATAGCAGCAGCCGATCCGCCGCTCATCAATCATGAGTGACACGCAGCGCCTGCTTCCTCGCGGCGACGGCTGGCGGCCCTGACCCGACCCGACGCTTAGTCATTTCTTAAGGACAACGCGCTAGCCTCTCCGCGGTTGCAACCGGACCCGGCCAGCCGGCGGGTCGAGGCTGATGGGACAGGCGAATATGGCGAGCCCGCTCACCCTCTGGTCACGGCGCCGCCTGCTGACGGCGGCGGCGGTCGTGCCGGTGCTGGCTCTGCCGGGCGAGGTCTTGGCCGGCGCGCGCGAGGACGCCGCCAGCGGGGTCGTGCGCGGGCTGGTCGAGCAGATTCTGGCGGTCCTGCAGCAGGGCGCGCTCGACGGCGAGCAGGCGCGCGCCCTCATGCGCGTGATCGAGCAGCGGACCGATCTGACGCTGCTCGCGCGCCTGGCCATGGGCCGGCACTGGCGAACTGCCACCCAGGAGCAGCAGGCCAGCTATGTCGAGCTGTTCCGACGCTATGTCCTGCAGTCCTTCGTCCGCCGCTTGAGCCAGGTCGCCACGGTCGAGATCGGCAGCCCGGCCGAGCGGTTCTCGATCCTCGCCAGCCGGCCGGTCGATGCCCAGGACGTGCTGGTCAGCTCCAAGGTGGTGCCGCCGTCGGGGCCGCCGCTCAAGGTCGACTGGCGGCTGCGCGAGCAGCCGGGCGGGCCGGTGATCATCGACCTCCTGGTCGAGGGGGTCAGTCTGTTGATCAATCAGCGCGCCGAGTTCGGCGCGGTGCTGGAGCGCTCTGGCGTCGATGGCCTGCTGCAGCTGCTCGAGGCCAGAAGCGCGAGCGCCTGATCGTCGCTGTGCCCGCAGTCTGATCGGCGATCCACAAGCGGGCCGGATCTGGCCCCGCAGAGTTTTGCCGCCGTCACGAGGTCTCGGCGCGGGCGCGCAGGTTGGCCAGCAGGCCGTCCGGCCCGCCCCGCTCCAGGATGGCTGCGAAATCGGCGCGCTGCGTCACCAGCAGGCTGACGCCCTCGATGATCACGTCGATGATCGCGGCTCGGCCGCCGCTTTGCCGCAAACGCCAATCGATGGTCACCGATGGCCGCGAGCGCAGGCTCAGCTTGGTCCGGACCAGCGCGTCCTGCCGGCCGACCGGATGGCTATCGGTCACCATGAAATGGTCTTCATAGCGGCCTTCCACGTCGGCGGCGTAGGCGTCCAGGCGGCGGGCCAAGGAACGGATCACCACCGCATCGAACAGCTGCTGATAGGCGGTCCTCTGCTGGTCGTCCAATTGCCGCCAGTTCCGGCCTAGGGCCAGGCGGCTGAGCAGCCTGACGTCGGTCCGGGCGGTCAGCGCCTGGCGCAGCCGCTCAACCCGGTCCGGCGTGGCCTGGCCCTGCAGCAGCGACCAGACCTCGCGGCCAAGCTCGATGACGATCTCGCGTTCGGCCGCCGTCTTGGGCAGGCCGAGCGCGCGGCCAGGCAGGCCGGCCAGCGTTGCGAGCGACGCCAGGCCCGCCATCAGCTCCCGTCTGGAATAGGCGTGGTTCGGAGCAACCATGCTGGCGCATCTCCGCAGCAATTGACCGCTTCGGCCAGCCGACCGGCGGCCGGCGAGGCAGGGGTGACGATTGGCTACCCATCAAGCGCAGAACGAGGCTGCAGGCAGAAAGATCCAGCGCGTCCAGCCGCACCGGTCACGTCAGGGCGTCGATGTCCGCTTCGGTCAGCCGGCCCGGCACCAACATCACCGGCACCTTCATCTCCTTGCCCATCCGACTGATAAGATAGGTGACCAGCGGGCCAGGATCCTCCCGATCGATCGCCGTGCCGAGCACCAGGATCGAAATCCGCCGGTCCTCGTCGATCTGGGCCAGCACCTGCTCGCGCCGCACGCCTTCGCGCAGATGCAGAACCGGCATCTTGCCGGTGATCGCCTGGACCTGCTGGGCCAGCATCTGCAGGGTCTGCTCGGCCTGCTCGCGGGCCTCTTCCTGCATGACCCGCTCGACGCCCAGCCAATGCTGGAACTCCGGCGGCTCGAGCACGTAGAGCATGGCGACCCGGCCACCGGTGCGCTGGGCGCGCCGGCAGGCATAGTAGAGCGCCGTCTTCATCTCCTGGGTGTCATCGACCACGACCAGGAAGACGCGCTCGCCCACGGCGACCTGGGGCGAAGGCGTGGCACTCGGCGCGGACGGCTGCTCTGGGACCATGGCTCACGCTCTGCGAAAGAGGATGCCGGCCAGCCAACCCATTGTCACCGCCAGCAGGACCGCGATCAAGCCGTGCACCATGGGCCGGGTATAGGCGAAATCGTAGATGTCCGCTTCGAAGCCCACCTTGCTGATCACCAGGGTGCTGCGCTGGGCGCCCACCACCTGGCCATCCTTGAACTGCAGCACCTGGACCTTGTAGAGGCCGGGGGAGACATTGGCCGGGAAGCGGAAGGTGGTGCGAAACAGGCGTGGCCCAAGGAAGCGCACCTCGCCGGGCTCGGCACTGTACAGGCGCTGCTGCTGCTTGTTGCGGATCAGGGCGGCGCGAAAGTCCGCGACCTCGGCCGCGCCAACCGCTTCCGGCGGCGGCTGCAGCCGCAGATGCTCCGGCCCCAGCTCCAGCTGATCCAGCAGCTCCGGCTCGGCGATGCTGGCCATGGGCGCGGTGCTGGCCAAGGCGTAGTAGCTGGGCACGTTGCGAAACCGCATCCGGTCGCTGTTCAGCCAGATGCCCGCGATCCGCTCCTTGCGCCACACGGTCTGGCGCGCGCGTGGCCCTTCGAGCAGCACGGCGATCTCGCCGGTGCCGTCGGTGGTGCCGAACAGGACCACCTCGCTGCCGACAAACGCCGTGGTGATCGCGATCAGGTGCTGCGACAGGTCGGCGACCAGCTCATTGGCGCGCAGCTGGCCCGGCGCCCAGATCGGCAGCAGCCACAAGGTCAGCCAGCACCACCAGGCGGCCCGCATCAGCGTTGCCTCGAGCTGCCCAGGGAAAACGGATCGGCCGGCGGCGTGAACAGGTCGTAGCCGACCTTGCCGCAAACCAGGAGGACCATGACCGCCAGCAGGATCCGGATCTGCTCGCCGCGCAGCCGGGCGCCCAAGCTGGAGCCGAACTGGGCGCCGATCACGCCGCCGACGATCAGAGCCAGCGCCAGGACCACGTCGACCGTCTGATTGTTCGCCGATTGCAGGAAGGTCGTGATCGCGGTCACGAAGGTGATCTGGAACAGCGACGTGCCGATCACGATCGCGGTCGGCATGCCGATCAGGTAGATCATCGCCGGCACCATCAAGAAGCCGCCGCCAACCCCCATGACCGCGGCCAGGATGCCGACCAGCAGGCCGAGCCCCAGCGGCATCAGGGCGCTGATGTACAGACGCGAGCGCTGGAAGCGCAGCTTGAAGGGCAGGCCATGCAACCAATAGTGATGATGCAGCTTGCGCCGGCTGGCATGGCTGCGCAGCCGGAACCAGGCGCGCAGCGATTCGATCAGCATCAGGCAGCCGACCGTGCCCAGGAACAGGACGTAGGATAAGGAGATGACCAAGTCGATCTGGCCGATCTTCTGCAGCCAGCCGAACAGCGCGACCCCCAGGCCGGAGCCGGCGATGCCGCCGATGGTGAGCACCAGCCCCATCTTCACGTCGACATTGCGCCGGCGCATGTGGGCGATCACCGCGGAGCTGGAGGAGGCCAGGATCTGGGCGGCCCCGGTGCCGACCGCGACCGCCGGCGGGATGCCTGAAAAGATCAACAGCGGCGTCATCAGAAAGCCGCTGCCCACCCCGAACACGCCGGACAGGAACCCGACCAGCCCGCCCAGGCCCAGCAGCAAGAACAGATTGACCGATATCTCGGCGATCGGCAGGTAGATATCCATGGAAACAGCTGCGGCGGGTCACAGGGGCAAGCGTGGCGCAACCATCGCCGCCGCGCCCGGCGACGTCAACCCGCCGGCTCGCGAAATACGAGAAGTCGGACCGGTTTTTTAGCCAGATCGGTTGGCTGCAGATGCGCCAGGTACGGTGCGGCTGGGGTCATGTTGCGCCGCTGCGGCGCAACCGTTGGCGCTGGTGCTCAGCGCTACTCCCCGGGCCGGCCATGGCCCGCCGAGCGTCAGGCCGCAGGCAGCTGCGCCTGCTGATTGGAGGCGGTCAGCGGCATCCGATCGGTGAAGGGCGGGATGGCGCGATTGCCATTGCAATACAGGCGATGCAGGGTCTCGATCACCGCCTTCGCCTGATCGCCGCTGGCGCAGTAGAAGATGGTCTGCGAGCAGCGCCGCGTGCTGACCAAGCCGTCCTTGCGCAGGCGCGCAAGGTGCTGCGACAAGGCCGACTGGCTGAGCCCGATCCGATCGACCAGCTCGCCCACCGAGCGCTCGCCCTCCAGAAGCGAGCACAGGATCATCAACCGATGCTCATTGCCCAATGTTCGCAATAGACCAGAGGCCTCCCTCGCGCGAGGCTCCAACTCTCTCGAGTCCATTCCGCTTCCCCATAGCATGGGCAAGCCCCTAAGGGCCGACTGATCGGGACCGTCGCATCGGTTCGACCGGGTTGATGACAAATAGTCGCATCCGCGTGAGCTTTCCAGTCCGAACCGCCCTGCCGTGCTGTCTCACAGCAACGCTGTGGCAAATCAGCTACGACTGATTGGCGTCGAAGGCCCAGACCAGATAGCGGCCGGTATTGAGAAACTTGGCGGGATCCATGGCAGTCCCGTCGACCCGGACCTCGTAATGCAGATGACGGCCGGTGCTGCGGCCGGAGTTGCCGATCACCCCTACGACCTGGCGGAACTCGATCTGATCGCCGGCGCGCACGCTGACCGACTTGAGATGGCCGAAGCGGCTGGTGACACCCATGCCGTGGTCGATCTCGACGGTGTTGCCATAGGGGCCAAGCGGGCCGGCGTGGACAACCCGGCCAGGCGCCGTCGAGCGGATCTTGGAACCCGGCTCGGCCGCGAAGTCCAGGCCGCCATGGAACGCCCATTCGCCGGTGATCGGATCGCGTCGCTTGCCGAACGGGCTGGTCAGGGCATAGCTGTCCAGCGGCGAGCCCAGCGGCAGGCTGCGCGCTAGCTTCTGCAACGCCGCCAGGCGCTGGATGTCGCCGGCAATCGGATCCGGTGCCTGCACCGCCGCCGGCTGGGCCCCGGTGCCATTGGCCGGGCTGGCATTGACCAGCTGGAAGGGGCCGCCCTGGCCGACGCCATTGTCGGTCGCCCGAGCGATCATGTCCTCGACGTCCATGCCGGTCTGCCGGAACAGATCGGTCAGCGCGGTGGCGCTGCCCAGCACCCAGTCCTTCAGCCAGAGCTGGGCCAGCTTGCTGCCGGTCCGCTCCTCGGCCAGCTGGCTTTCGATCTGGGCGATCCGCCAGCGCAGGCTCATCTCCGCCCGGCGGCCGGCGTCGCGCTGCGAGCGCAGGTCATGCAGCTGGGTCTGCATCGCGGCCAGCCGCTGCTTGAGCGACGATTTCTCCTCTTCCGCGCTCTGCAGCAGGCCATCCGCGCCGGCGATCGACTTCTCGAAATCGCTGACCAGGGCGCGCACCTGGTCGCGCTGCTCGGTCACCCGGTCCAGCTGCTTCTCGCGGGTGGCGAGCTGGGCCACCAGCGTCCGACGCAGCTGTGCCAGCTCGCCCAGCGCTTCCCGCTGCTCCTGGCTCGCCACCTCGAAGTCCTCGAGCTTGTCGAGCACCGTGAAGGCGGAGCGCTGGCTGTCGGTCAGCATGTCCGAATAGGACTGCTCCAGATCGCGAAAGTCCGCGACCGTATCGGACCACAGCTGGTAGCTGGTCAGGTAGGTGATCGAGGTGATCGTCAGCCAGGCCGACAAAACGAATGCCGCACTGGCGGTGAGCAGCGTGCGCTTGTAGCTCCAGGCCAGCTTCGGCAGGCGGCCGAGTCCGCCCATCAAGGCTTTGCCCGACGACCATCCGAGCGCCCGCGGCTGCTTCATCCCGTCACCCCGTGTAACAAAAGCGCCCCTCATGCCGCACCATGACCATGGGGCATCGCATTGGCGCTCGACGTTTCCCCGTATGTATTCACAGTTTCTTCGGGGGGCTTTGATCGGCGCGGATTATGAAAAGCTTATCTCAAATCGGCAAGACTTAAGCAGCGCGAAACGTGACGAAAAAGCGCTGGATGCCGGCGCCATGAGCGCCAGGAGCGAACAATCGTGAGGCTGGGGCGCATCCAAGCTGAAGAAAGTTGGCCGGCAAGCTGAAGAAAGCTGGCCAGCTGAAGCCGGTCAACGGCATGGTGGCCACATGGCCAAGCGGCCGGAACGAGCGCGCTTCAGCCGCAGGCGACCGCGGTCGGTGGCGCTAGGAAGGCGTACCAGGTGACCAGCGCGATGCCCTGGCAGAGCGCGAACAGAATCGCCAGACCCATGGCCGCCGAGAGAAACTCGTTCACGCTGGTGCCCGAAGCTCGCAGATGCCGCACGCCCTGACAGAGCAGGTGCCAGGCCCCGACCAGGCCGAACAACACAGCGGCCGACTCGAGATAGCTCAAGGGCTGCCTCCAGAACTATAACGGTGGAGGACCGACAGACGGGATTGCACTATCTCAAATAGAGTATCAGAAATCGCGCCCGGAGCCAGGTGTTTCCATTTGTACAGCTCGGCTGCGTGATGGCGGGCCGGTGCTGGCGGCACCAGGGCAGCAAAACCATGATCGGGCTTGCCAGCGGCGGCCTGGGACGGCAGATTTCCGGGCTCCACAGCATTCTTGGATCATGCCCTTGGCCTTGCCTGCTCGGATGAGGATCGCTGCGCTGGCTGGCTGCTTGCTGGCAGCGCTGCTGCCGGCCGACGCTCTGGCGCAAACCCCGGCCGGCGACGCGTCGCTGCCGACCCGCGTGCAGCTGCTGGTCGAGCTCCTGCGCAATCAGCTCTCGGCCGAGCAGCTGCGGCATGATCAGCTGGGCAAGGAGCGGGCCGATCTGGCCCAGCCGCTGCCGGCGAGCGCCGGGCCGGCCCAGCGCGCGCAACGCGAACGCCGCCTGGCCGAGATCGATCAGGCCCTGCTGGATTCTGCGGCGGCATTGGCCCGGATCGAGAACGAGCTGGCGCAGGTCGAGGGCAGGCCGATCAAGCCGGCCGGCGCCATCGAGCCGCCCGGATCAGATGGCGAGGCTGTGCCGGCAGCAAGCGAGGACGTGCGCGTGACCGCGCAGGGGGTCGAGCTGGCGCCGGTGACCGGCCCGCTGTTCGACGATGAGCCGCGCCAGATTCAAGAGGCGCTGATTCTGGTCGGCGGCTATGACGGCCGGATCGACGGCAAGCTCGGGCGCCGCACCGCTGCGTCGATCGAACGTTTCCAGGAGCGGCTGGGCGTGCGCGCGACCGGGCGTCTGACGCCGCGCGAGCAGACCGCGTTGTTCGAGCAGGCGGACGCGCTGCGCCGCGACTTTCAGCTGATGCGCCTCGCGGATCCCGGCACGGGCGTGCGCCTGGTTTATCCCAGCAAGCTGCTGCCGCTCGAGCGCGCGGCCGAGGATGGCCGCCGGCAGTTCCTGTCGGCCGATGGCGCCAGCGCGCTGCGGCTTGGCGATGCCGGCCCGCGCGATCGCCTGGCCGGGCTGTTCCGCGAGCTGGTCGAGCGCTATCAGGTCAATTACAGCCGGCTCGACGATGACTGGTTCGTGGTGACCGGCACGTCCGGCAAGCGCATGGTCTACGATGTCGCCAGGCGCACGGCCGAGCGCACGGTCCATGTCAGCCTCACCTATCCGATGACCGAGCAGGCGAGCTGGGATCCGTTCACGGTGCTGCTCTACAATTCCTTCTCGGCGGCACCGCCTGGCTGAGCCTCTGCGGCACAGTGGCTTGCGGCCGGCTTGGGCTTGGCTCATTCTTGTCAACGCTACAGTCGGCTAAAAAAGCTTTCCTCGCTGTAGAATAGCGCTTTGCAATTGCGGTTTGGCGTTTAAGGATCGACGTCGATTTCGCTCATCCACGGCCATCTCCTGGCCAGTGGAGCAGCGCGCAAAGCAAAGTTGAGGAAACGATCATGCAGCGCAGCGCCCGACTGAACCAGCGCATCCACTCAGCAAATCTTAGCGCGCGCGGCCGGCCGATCCTGGCCCGCGAGGCCGTGCGTCTGGCCGCGGTCAGTCTGCTGCTGGCCGTTGGCTGGGGCGGCTCCGGCATCGCGCAGGTGGCGCCACCGGCCAACGTGCTGGTGCGGGTGCCCGGCCTGAACGACGCGCAGCGCAACATGGCCGGCTCGATCGACGCCGTGTGCCCTAATATCGGCGGGGCCGGCGACCCGGCCCTGACCCAGCAGCTGTCCGTCGTCTGCAGCAACATGGTCGCGGACGGCGTCGATATTGTTGGACCGGGCACGGTCGATCCGCCGGTGGCCGGCTTCGGCTTGGACGCCGATGGCCTCGGCAATGCGCTCCAGTCGATCAATGGCGAGGAGATCCAGGCGGCGCAGTCGCGGGTGACCGAGGTGCGCGGCCTCCAGGTCGGCAACATCGCCGCGCGCATGCAAGCGGTCCGCACCGGCCGCGTCGGGCCGGGCCTGCAGGTTTCGGGCTTGAGCTTCGATGGTGGCGACACCGCGCTGGCCGGACTGGATGGCGTCCGGCCATCGCTTCAGGATTTCGAGATCGTGCCGGCGCAATGGCTGAACGACACCACCTGGAGCAAGCTTGGCGTGTTCGTCACCGGCGGCCTCCAGCTCGGCGACAAGGACTCGACCGGCCAGTCCGACGGCTTCGACTTCGACAGCTTCGGGCTAACGGTCGGCGCCGATTATCGCGTCACCGACCAGTTCGTCTGGGGTGCGGCGCTGGGCTACAGCAATTTCGATGCGGACTTCGACGCCACGGCCAATACGCCGGCCGGCGAGGGCTTGCAGAGCGACAGCCTGCTGGCCTCGCTGTTCGCGTCCTTCAGCCTGCCGCAGGGCCTGTTTGTCGACGGCATCGCGACGATCGGCACTGACGGCTACGACTCGACCCGCCGCATCGTCATCCCGGGCGCCATCGACGAGACGGCGGACGGTGATTTCGACGCCTTCCACTATGGCGTCGCCGCCAATGTCGGCTACGACATTCCGGTCCACGGCTTCACGGTCACGCCGGTGGCGCGGGCCGAGTATATCAAAGCCGACCTCGATGGCTTCACGGAGACCGGGGCCGGCGCCCTCAATTTGACCTTCGGCGACCAGAACGCGGAGTCGCTGACCACCAATCTCGGCGTCGAGGCGTCCTACCCGATCAGCACCGAGGTCGGCGTGTTCGTGCCCAGCGTGCGCGCCGAATATGTCCACGAGTACTTGAACGACGACGACGGCGTCACCGTGTCCTACGCGGCCGACAACACCGCGACCAAGGTTTCGGCATTCAATATCACGACCGAGACGGCCGATTCCGACTACGGCATCCTGGGCGCTGCGGTCGCCGTCACGGTCGCGGACGGCTGGTCGGCCTTTGTCGACTACAGCACTGTGGTGGCGCTCAGCGACTTCGATATCCACAACGTCAACGTGGGTTTCCGCAAGCAGTTTTGATCGCTCGGGCTGAGCCGGCCGACGCTGCCGACCAGCGCGAGCATTTGGTTCGGGCAATTTGTCGAGTATTATCCCGAACACTCGTCGGAGCCGGTATTGGCCAAGTGAGGATCATTCCCATGCGCGACGCTCGTTCGACCAGGCCGAGCGGCCTGGCTGCCGGCTGCAGATGGCTTGGCGGCGTGCTGCTTCTGGGCCTCGCGGCCTGCCAGGCGCCGCAGACGACGGCGCCGGCAACGCCGGGTGCCGGCGCAACGGCCGGGCAGCCGGCGGTCGCGGACGCCAATGACTTCCTGGTCGTCGATTGCGTGCTGCCGGCCCAGGTCAAGCGCCTGGGTAGCCGGCTGACCTATCTGGGCGCGCGCCGGGCGCTGCGGACGTCGGGCAGCGACTGCGCGATCCGGGGCGGCGAATATGTCGCCTATGACCGCGGCAACTACAGCACCGCGCTGGCGGTCTGGGAGGAGAGCGCCAGGAACGGCGACCCCCAGGCCCAGACCTATGTCGGCGAGATCTATGAGCGTGGCCTGACTGGCGCGCCGGACTACCAGAAGGCGGCGCGGTGGTACCAGGCGGCGGCCGATCAGGACTTCGGCCCGGCGCTGGTCAATCTTGGCCAGCTTTACGAGCAGGGCCAGGGCGTGCCCAAGAACGAGCTGACCGCGCTCAACCTCTACCGCAAGGCATCCGGCTTCGAGGATGCCCAGATGACCCTGGTGGTGGCCTCGGACATTGCCAGCGAGCTCGACCAGCTGCGCGGCCAGGTCGGCGCCAAGAGCGCCGAGGCCAGCCGGCTGCGCCAGGAGATCGGCTCCCTGGAAACCGAGCTGGCGGCGCTCGAGAGCGCTCGCCAGACCGCGACCGGTGGCCCTTTGATCAAGCTCGAGACCTGGCAGGCCGAGCTCGAGCAGGAGCAGGCGGCGGTGGCCGCGGCCGAAGCCCAGGCGCAAGCCCAGGCCAGGGCGCTGCAGGAGGCTCGCAACACGATCGAGGACGGCCGCCGTGCGCTTGCCAAGGAGCGGGCCGAGCTGGAGGCGCGCCGTGCCCAGGCCTCGATCAATCAGGCCCAGGCAGACGAGCTGCAGCTGCAGCTGACCGATCTGCAGCGGCGCGAGGCGGCCCTCGACGAGCGGGCCAGCGGCTTCGATGCCCGCGAGGCGCAGCTGCAGCTGCGCGAGGCAGAGCTGGCCAAGCGCGAAGCAGCGCTCGCGGCCCGGCAGAACGCAGCCGATCGCAGCCCGGCGCCGGCGCCGGCGGCGGTACCCGACAAGCGCGCGGCCGCGGAGCCGCAGAACCTGGACGCCATCGATCAGCAGATGGCAGCGGTCCGCGAACGGCTGGACGTAACCCGCCAGCGGCTGTTCCAGGCCTTTGCCGGCGACGATATCGACCTCGCCGGTCCGGCGATTTCGGTGTTCGAGCCGATGGTTGTGCCCAGCCGCGGCCTGACCGTGGTGCCGGCCAACGGCGCCGCCGGTCCGCGGCCGGTCAAGGGCAGCATCGAGGCGCCGGCCGGCCTGCAGAGCCTGACCATCAACAGTCAGCCGGCCAAGTTCGAGGCCCGCGACGGCCGCTATTTCTTCGAGACCAAGGTGCCGCTGGCCCAGGGCGGCACCAAGGTCAGCATCGTTGCGGTCGATCAGCAGGGCAAGCAGGCGGACGTCAACTTCCTGCTGCGCGGCACCGGCGATCTGGCCCAGGCAGCGGCCATCCAGCCAGCGGCGGCGGCCTTCGATCAGGTCGAGTTCGGCAGCTTCCACGCCCTGGTGATCGGCAATGGCAGCTTTGCCAGCTGGCCGGCCCTGCCGACCGCCCAGGCCGATGCCCAGGCCGTCGCCGATCTGCTGGCCCGGCAATATGGCTTCGAGGTGACCCTGCTGCAGGACGCCGATCGCTACAAGATGCTCTCGGCGCTGAACGACTACCGGGTGCGGCTGACCGAGAAGGACAATTTCCTGATCTACTATGCCGGCCGCTGCCAGGTCGACGAGCAGGCTGGCCGGGGCTACTGGCTGCCGGTCGACGCCGCGCCCGAGCGGCCCGACAGCTGGATCTCCAATGTCGCGATCACCGGAATCCTGGACACCATGAGCGCCAAGCGGGTGATGGTGGTGGCCGACTCCTGCTACTCCGGCACCCTGACCAGCGCTGCCCTGACCAAGCTCGATCCGAGCAGCTCCGAGCAGGCACGCCTGGCCTGGCTTCAGACCCTGGCGACCAAGCGCTCGCGGACCGCGCTGACCTCCGGCGCGCTGGCCCCGGCCACGGCGAGCGGCGGCCATTCGCCGTTTGCTCAGGCGCTGATCGAGGCGCTCGCCAGCAATCGCGACGTGCTGGAAGGTCAAGGCCTGTTCCGGGCCTTGGCGAGCAAGGTCGCCTATGGCAGCGCTGCCCCGGCGGCGCAGCGGCCGAGCTACGCGCCGATCCGCTTCACCGGCCATGAGGCAGGCGACTTCGTGTTCGTGCCCAAGATCTGAACGCTGCGGCCGCCGCGGGCGCCGCTATAGCGGCTTGGGCGGCGCCAGCTCGTGGTAGAGCAGCTTGGGCTCGCCGGGCCCGAGTGGCGCCGCGGCAACCGGTGGCGGCTCCGCTGGCGGCGCGGGCCGGGCTTCGGCCGGCGGCTCGGGTTGGACGCCGAGCGCCCGCTCCCTGGCCCGCTCGGCCAGCTCGACCTGGCGCTGCTTGTCGGCCAGGAACTCCTGCAAGATCGCTTCCTGGTCCGAATTCAAGAGCTGGTTGCGCTCTAGCAGGCTCTCGAACAGCTGGACCTCGGCCGGCTGCATGGTCGCCTTGTAGGTCAGCAGCTGATCGAGCAGGCCGCGCTGCTTCTGGCTGAGCCCCCCGGTCGATTGGATCGGCTGCCAGCAGCAGCCGCCCGCCGGGCGCCCGGCCTGCGCCGCGCGATCGGTCAAGGCCGGCCGCAAGCCCGCCAGGGCGGATGCCGTTGGCAACGGCAGCAGCGACAGCAGGGCCAGGGCGGCCGCAATGCGGACGGGATGCCTCAAGGCAGGCCTTTTCCTTTGCCAGAGCGAGCGGCTAGCTGTGGGATTTATCACTGCATTGCCCCGGCAACCAGCCTACACTGCCGCCTTGGTGCCGCTTGGTGAGTGCGGCCCACACGACCAGGGCGAGGCGAAAATTTTGCGAGAAGGGGCCGCGCGGCGCGAAATGGCACCCATTTCTATATCGTAGAAAGCCGCTAGGATGACCAATGCGGTCGAGCAGCATTGACATAAGCCTAGCCATGGCACCGACCTCAGCCCCCTGCGGAGCCGCAGGCCGCCGGCGACTGCCGGCCAGTGGCAGGCCCCTATGGGGGCGCTGGGCGGCGGCGCTGAGCCTGGTCTTGGCACTTCTAATGGCGCGCCCTGGCCATGCCGAGACCCGGGTCGCGCTGATCATCGGCAATGCCGGCTACGACAATGTGCTCGACCTCGACAATCCCTCGACCGATGCCGACGCGATCAGCGACAAGCTGCGCGGCCTCGGCTTCGATGTGCTGACCACGATCGACGCCAAGAAGGCCGACATGATCGCGACCATCCGCGAGTTCGGCCAACGGGTCGAGCAAGCGGATGTTGGCCTGTTCTACTACGCTGGCCACGCGATCCAATATGGCGGCACCAACTACTTGGTGCCGACCGATGCATTCTTGCGCAACCAGGGCGACATCGATCTGGAGCTGATCGACGTCAATCTGGTCCTGCGCCAGCTGCAGGATCGCACCAAGACCCGGCTGATCTTCCTGGACTCCTGCCGGGACAATCCGTTCGAGGATCTGGCCGCCGATCCGCGCAGCCTGCCCAATCCCGGCCTGGCGCCGGTCGCGGCCAGCCGCGGCACCTTCATCGCCTATGCGACCGAGCCGAACCACGCCGCCTTCGATGGCATCCAGGACATCCACAGCCCGTTCGCCCGGGCACTCTTGAGCTACATCGACAGCCCGGGCCTTGAGGTCCGCGGCATGATGACCAAGGTCCGGGCCGAGGTGGTGCGCGCCACCAACGGTCAGCAGGTGCCGTGGGACCATTCCTCCCTGCTCAGCGACTTCTATTTCCGGCCCTCGACCGAGAGCGCGGTCGCCAAGGCCGACCAGGAGCTGGAGCAGCTCAACCAGGTGCTGGCGGTGGCCGATCCGGAGGAGCGCCTGAACCAGCTGCGCAGCTTCAAGGAGGCCCATGCCGGCAGCGCGCTGATGCCGCTGGTCGACAGCGCGCTGCAGTCGAGCGGCCGGCCGACCCTGCAGAACCCGGGCCTGAACCGGCCGCCGCTGCTGTCCAAGAGCCCGGAGCTGGTGGTCGAAGGCGGCAGCGGCGCCCATGAGCTGGCCATTCCGGCACCGCGCGATCCGGATGGCGACCCGCTCCAGATCACGGTGGTCGAGCTGCCGAGCAGCGGCACGATCCGCAGCCGCGGACGCCAGGTCAAGGTCGGCGACGCGCTGACCTTGAAGCAGCTGGAGGCGGCCACCTACCACCTGCCGCCGGACGTGATCGGGTCGGTTGGCCAGTTCACCTTCCAGGTCGCGGACAACCGGGGCGGCTCGGTGGTCGGCGCCTTGCCGATCCGAATCCTCAAGGCCAACCAGCTGCCGGTCATGCCGGCACCCGAGGCGCTGGTGGTGACCATTGGCGGCCCGGCGGTCCCGATCGTGCGCGAGCCGCCGACCGATCCCGATCCGGATGACCGGGTGATCGTGCGGGTCCAAAGCGGGCCGGCCCAGGGCGAGCTCACGCTGGACGGCGTCATTCTGTTCGCCGGCGCCGCGGTCACCGCCGAGCAGCTGCAGCGGGTCGCCTACCAGCCGCCGGCCGAGTTCGTGGCGGATGCCGGCGCGATCGGCCTGATGGCGGAAGACGGCCGCGGCGGCGAGACCCAGCGCCGGATCGCGATCACCCTCAACCGGCAGCCGGATTTCGGCCGCAACAGCACGGTCGATCTGGTCGCTGGTCCGGCCGCGCGGCCGCTCGCGATCGCGCCGCCGGTCGATCCGGATGGCGACGATCTCAAGGTCGTGGTGCGCGGCCTGCCGAGCGAAGGTGGTGCGGTGGTCGTCGGCGAGCGCAAGCTGGCGCTGGGCGACAGCCTGTCCTCGGCCGATTTCGCGGCGCTCGCCTTCCAGACCGAGGCCGGCTTTTCCGGCTATGCCGGCCGCCTGGCGCTCGAGGCCGACGACCAGCGTGGCGGCCGCAGCGAAAAGGCGGTCACCTTGCGGATCGCGCAGCCCAACAACCCGCCGATCCTGCCCGACCAGAGCCGGGCCTTGACCGCCGAGGTCGGCCGCGCCAGCCCGCTCCAGCTAGGCCAGCCATTCGATCCGGACGGCCAGGAGGTCGTGGTCCTGATCGTGCAGACGCCGGCCAACGGCCGCATCCTGCTCGACGAGCTGGAGATCACGCCCGGCTCGACCGTGACCCCGGTCGAGCTGACCCAGCTGCGCTTCATGCCGGATGCCGGCAGCGTCGGCCAGACCAGTGCGCTCCACTATGCGGTCGGCGACGGCCATGGCGGTGCGACCCTCGGCAGCATCGAGATCTCGGTGGTTGCCGCCAACCGGCCGCCAGTGGTCGCCAATGCCGAGATCTCCACCAGCAGCGACCGGCCGCCCGAGCGCCTGGTCAAGCAAGCGCCGAGTGATCCGGATGGCGATCCCCTTACGATCGAGGTCGTGAGCCTGCCAGCCAGCGGCCGGAGCCTGCTCGGCGAGCGCCCCTTGAAGGTCGGCGACCAGCTGACGCTCGAGGAGCTGAGCCAGATCGCCTTTGCCGCCAGCAGCGATTTCGTGGGCTGGGCCGGCAGCTTCACCTATGCCGTGACCGACGGTCGCGATGGTCGTTCGGTCGGCGGCGTCGACATCTTCGTCGAGCCGCCCAACCGTCCGCCGATCGCGGCCAGCGAGGCGCATCAGGAGGTCTTGAAGGGGCGGCCGGCGACCTTGCTGATGCGGCGGCCCTTCGATCCTGACGGCGATGCCTTGAGCGTGCAGGTGACGGCGGTGCCGGCACGCGGCAGCGTCCTGCAAGACGATCGCAAGATCGCGGTCGGCGCCAAGCTCAGCCTCGCCGAGCTGGCCAATCTGCGCTTCGACCCCGAGGCCGGCGAGCCCGGCATTGCCGGCAGGTTCAGCTATGCCGTGCGCGACGATCGCGGCGGCGAGGCGCAAGGCGGCATCGAGCTGGCGATTGCCCAACCCAACCGGCCGCCAAGCGTGCCGGCCGACGTCACCTTGACCGTGACGGCCGGCGATCCGGCGATCCCGCTGCTCCAGGACGCGGCGCCCAAAGATCCCGACAACGATCCGCTGACCGCGACCATCCTGGATGTGCCCGAGACGGGTGAGGTGCGGGCCGGCGACAAGGTCGTGCGGCAGGGCGCCGAGCTGCCCTTGGCCGACCTTGCCCGCGTCACCTACAGCTCCGCGCCGACCTATATCGAAACCGCGGCCTTGTTCCGCTACCGCATCGATGACGGCCGGGGCGGCCAGGCCATCGGCCAGATCGCGTTGATCATCGAGCCCGGCAACCGTGATCCGATCGCAGCACCGGTGCCAGCCTTCGAGCTGCAGGCCGGCGAGGCGCCCGCCCGTCTGCCGCTGGACGCGCCCTACGATCCCGATGGCGACCCGCTCGCGGTCAAGCTCGCGGCCCTGCCCGAGCTGCCCGGCCTGGTCCTCAAGGTCGGCGACCGCACGCTCGCCGTCGGCGACAGCCTCACGGCCGATGAGCTGACCCGGCTGAACTTGTCGGTCGCGATGGCGGCGGCGGAGCAGACCGGCGAGCTGCGCTTCGAGCTCAGCGACGGCAAGGGCGGCCAGGCCAGCACCGGCGTCATGGTCAAGGTCACGGCGCCGCCCAATCGGCCGCCGGTGGTGATCGTGCGCGGCCCGCTTGAGGTGATGCAGCAAGGCGGACCGCAGCCGCTCGGGCTGGAGGAGCCGATCGACCGCGACGGCGATCCGGTCATGGTCGAAATCACCGCCTTGCCGAGCAGCGGCCGGATCCTGCAGGGCGACGATGCGCTGGCCCAGGGGGCCGAGGTGGCACCGGCGGAGCTGGCCGCCCTGCGCTTCGATCCGGGCGATGCCGGGCCCGGCTATGCCGGCAGCTTCGAGCTCAAGGCGGTCGACAGCAAGGGGGCGAGCACGCTCGGCCGGGTGCCGATCACGATCGTGACGCCGCCCAATCGGCCGCCGCTGATCGCCTCGCAGGCGCCGATCGAGGCGGTGATCGGGGTCGGGACCTTGCCCTTGCCGGTCGAGCTGCCGAACGATCCCGATGGCGATCAGCTGACCATCAAGATCACCTCGGTGCCGCAGAACGGCAATCTGCTGTTCAGCGGCCGCTCGGCGGCGTCGGGCATGCTGCTGACGGTCGAGGAGTTCGCGGACGCCCGCTTCACGCCCGATCCCGAGCGGCCGCTGATCCGCGGCACCGCGTCCAGCTTGCGCTACAGCGCCGATGACGGCCGCGGCGGGGCAGCCGAGGGCGAGGTGGTGATCCGGTCGATCCTGCATGATTGCGATCGGCTGGCGAGCGCGGCCCAGAACGTGGACAGCGTGGCGCCGGGCGTGCAGCTGGCGGCGATCGAGGCCGCCCCGGCGATCGACGCCTGCCAGGCGGCCTTGGCCGAATATGGCAACATCGTGCGCTTCCGCTTCCAGCTGGCGCGCGCCTACCAGGCCAAGGGCTCGTTCCGCGAGGCGCGCGATGCCTATTTCGTGGCGGCCCAGGCGGGCGATCTCGCGGCGCAGTACAATCTCGGCCTGCTCCTGATCGATCCGCCGCCGGCGCTGGCCGACCGGCCGGACATCGAGCGCGGCCTGTTCTGGATGCGCAAGGCCGGCGAGGCCGGGCTGCTGCCGGCCCAGGTCGGTCTAGCCGCGGTGATCTGGCAGCAGGCGCAGGCCGGGGCGGCGGTCGATACCGCGGAAGCCGTGCACTGGCTGGAGCAGGCCAGCCAGCAGGATGATCCGCAGGCGCTGACCGAGCTGGCGATGGCCTATGCCGAGGGCCGCGGCGGTCTCGCCCAGGACGGTGCCCGGGCCGCCAGCCTGCTGCGCCGCGCGGCCGCCCAGGGCTATCCGCCGGCGCAGACCAATCTCGGCTACCTCTACGCCCAAGGCGCCCTCGGCCAGCCCGACTACGCCGAGGCTGAGCGCTGGTTCTCCGTGGCTGCCGATCAGCAGGACGGCCAGGCGCTGATGAATCTCGGCACGATGCACCTGATGGGCCAAGGCGTGGCGCGCGATCCGATCAAGGCGGTCACGTCCTATGCCGCGGCCGCATGCGTCGGCGGCGACGCCATGGCCGAGCTGGCGGAAGCCTATCTGGACCGCCTTAGCCCCAGCGAGGAAGTGCTGGCGGCCCAGTCGCTGCTGACCGCCAAGGGCTATGATCCCGGTCCGATCGACGGCCGGATCGGGCCCAAGACCACGGTCGCGCTCGAGCGTTTCGAGCAGGCGAGCGGCCAGCCACCGACCGGCACCGCCTCCCCGGCGCTGCTGCTGACCCTGGCCGGCTGCCCGAACTGACGGCGCCAGGGCGCTCAGCGCTCCTTCGCGGCGAAGTCGTCGAGCAGGCCGGCATCCGCCGCCAGATCCAGGAACGTGTAGCGATCGCGGATCTCGCGGGCATGGCGCACGGCCTCGCGGTAGCAGCCGACCTCGAGGCCCAGCTCGCCGGCATCGGTCGGGCCGCCGGCTGCGGCCAGTGCTCGCTGCAAAGCGAGGACCGGCACGGCGAAGGCGCGCAGCTCCTCGCGCAGGCTCGGCCAGAGCGCCTCGAGCTGCCGGTTGAGCGCGCCAGCGCTGTCGGCATCGAGCGCCTTGGCGGCCAGCGCCGCCTGGCACATCGGCAAGATCTCAGCCCCGTAGCGCGCCCGCATGCCGGCCTCGTCGACCACGGTCGGGCGGAGCACCGGCGGCCGCTCGGCGGCCAGGATCACGCTTTGCAGCCGGGCCATCGTAAGGGTCGCGACGCCGACCTGCTGGCCATGCAGGCTGCCGGGATGGCGGCTGCCGGCGAAGCAGTCGATGTAATGGGAGATCAGATGCTCGCCCATCGAGGCGTGGTGGGTCGTGCCGGTGAAGCTGACCCCGAGCCCGCCCAGGATCAGCAGGCGATACAGGCTAGCGATCGCCGGGCGGCTGCCGGTCGCCAAGGCTGCCGCCTGGGCCATCACGATGGTCTCGTCCTCGGCCTGAATCAGGAACGGCGTGGCGTGATAGGGCTGCGCGCGCAGACGCTTGCCAAGCCAGCCGTCGATCTGCGCCACCGAGCGGCACATGCAGTCGCCAAAGCCGGCCGCGATCAAGGCCGGCGGGGCCTCGGCAGCCACCGCCAGATCGACGAACACGCCGCGCGCGGCATGGGCCGGCAGCGATACCTTGAGCCCGTTGGCCAGCCGGATCGAGGCGGTGGTCGAGGTGTAGCCGTTCATCGAGGGCGCGGTCGCGAACACGCAAAACGGCCGGCCATCCTGGCAGGTGACGTATTTGACCAGGTCGGTGATGGTGCCGGTGCCGACCGCGACCAGGGCGTCGGCATGGCGGGTCGCGGCCCGCAGCGCCGCCAGCTCGGCCTCGTTGGCATGCGGCAGGCGCAGGATCACGCTGGTCACGCCGGCGATCCGCGCCAGCGCCTTCTCGATGCGCGCCCCCATGGCGGCGTGGGTCGCCTCGTCCGAGACCACCGCGAGCTGGCCGGCAAAGCCGAGCTTGGCCACCAGCTCCGCCTCGGCGCCGGCCAGGTCGTCGGCGATCACGATCGAACGATAGGGCAGCTGGCAGGCGCGTCCGGTCTCCGGATCGACCCAGCGGCCGGCCACCATGTCGTCGATCAAGGCGGTCCAGGGCGAGGCGATCGTCCGCTCCGGCATGGCCATCTCCCAGGGGGCACGTGCCTTGATTGGCGCTGGCCCGGCCTTGGTTTGCCGCTATGCACGCTCCTTGCAGGCCAGTCTCTGGCCCAGGCCAGACCGCCGCTCGGCATGCCGTGCGGGCAGGGTGGCCTAGGCCGTCACGACCGGCCCTGACGGGCGACCGTGCGTTCCCGATACCATGCATAGATCCCGGAGGCCACGACGATCGCGCTGCCTAGCACGGTCGGTGCATCGAGCGGATCACCGAACACCAGGAGACCGCTGAGCCCGGCCCAGACCACCACGCTGTAGCGGAACGGGGCGACGAAGCCGATCTCGCCGATGCGCATGGCCAGGACGCTGAACAAATAGCCGACGAACACGAACAAGGCAGCCGCGGTGAGCGCTGCGGCGTCGGTCAGCGTGATCGGCGGCCAAGGCCGCGTCAGCGCCATGAGGCCAGCGCCCAGCGTCACCACCGCGGCCGTGCTGAAGGCGACGAATAGCGAAGGCACCGCCACCGGCAGCCGGTGGGTCGCCAGATCGCGCAGCACCACGAAGCCGACCGCAGCCACCGCCCAGAGCGAATGGACCGTGAAGGCCTCGGTGCCCGGCCGGACGATGATCAGCACGCCGACCATGCCAACCCCGATCGCGGCATAGCGGCGCCAGCCGACCGGCTCGCCGAAGATCAAGGCGGCGGCCAGGGTCACGGCCAGCGGGAGCGCCTGCAAGATGGCATTGGCATTGGCGATCGGCAGATGGGCGAGCGCGGTCAGGAAGCAGACCGCGCCACCCAGCTCGCCCAGAGCTCGCCATGCCAGCAGCTGGCCGGTCGGCCAGCCGATCCGCAGCAGCAGGCTGCCGCGGCGCCAGGCG
This sequence comes from uncultured Alphaproteobacteria bacterium, assembly GCA_902826935.1. Classification (GTDB taxonomy): domain Bacteria; phylum Pseudomonadota; class Alphaproteobacteria; order Geminicoccales; family Geminicoccaceae; genus CADEGR01. The sequence continues at coordinate 62,228 of CADEGR010000005.1, forward strand.
AGCCAGCCGAGCAGCACGGTCGCCAGGACGCCGCGCAGGCAGATCGCCTGAAACAACCCGAGATCGCCCAGCACGATCTTCATCATGGTGTCGTTCATGACGAAGCCCGCCATGCTGGCAACCATGAACCAGGCGCCCCGCATGTTGCCGGCCAGGCGATCGAGCGCGCCCGGGCCGGCGACCGGCAAGGAGGGTCTCATGGCATCGCACGGCGCTGCGCCATCAGATCGAGGCCATGTAGCCGCCGTCGATGTACAGCATTTGCCCGGTGACGTAGCGGGCGGCATCGGAGGCCAGGAACACCGTGGCGCCGACCAGATCGTCGAGCGCGCCGAAGCGGCCGGCCGGGATCTTGCCGAGCATGGTCTGGCACCAGGCCGGATCCTGGTAGAACAGCTCGGTCAGCTCGGTCCGGAAGTAGCCCGGCCCGATCGCATTGACCCGGATGCCGCGGCCTGCCCATTCGGTTGCCAGAGCGCGGGTCAGGCCCAGGAGGCCGCTCTTGGAGGCGCCGTAGGGTGCTGCCGTCGGCACGCCGACCGCCGAGGTCAGCGAGCCGACATTGACGATCGCGCCACCGGCCGGCGGCATCAGCCTGGCGGCCGCCTGGGCGGCGAAGAAGGCGCCCTTGAGGTTGGTGTCGACGATCCGGTCCCACAGCGCCGGCTCGACCTCGAGCGACGGTCGCACCTGCTCGATCCCGGCATTGTTGATCAGCAGATCGAGCCCGCCCAGCTCCGCCGTGGCGGCCGTGAAGGCCGGCAGGATCGCGTCGCTGTCCCGGACGTCGAGCGCGAACGGCACTGCCTTGCGGCCGGTCGCCGCAATCGCCCGGCGGCAGGCGTCCAGGCGCTCCAGCGCGCGCCCGCAGATCGCGACATCCGCCCCGGCCGCGGCCAGCCCGCCGGCCAGCGCCATGCCGATGCCCCGGCTGGCGCCGGTCACGATCGCCCGCCGTCCGGCCAGGCTGAAATCCGGCGCATTGGGCGCAACCATCTCTAAATCCCGCAACTTCTGGTCCCCTTGCGCTCGGCCGACCGCTTGGGCAGTGTCCCCTTGGCAACGACCAGCATGGCGTCCGATTTGTCCGCTGTCCCGCAGAATCGACCGGTCAGCAGTCCCGTCCCGATGGTCCGGCTGGAGCGGGTCAGCAAGCGCTTCGGCGAGCATCTGGCGGTCGACCAGGTCAGCTTCGAGCTGGCGCAGGGCAGCTTTCTGACCATTCTCGGCCCGAGCGGCTCGGGCAAGACCACGGTCTTGCGCATGATCGCGGGCTTCATCGCGCCGGATGCCGGCAGCATCGCGATTCGCGGCCAGCCGGTCACGGACCAGCCGCCCTATGCGCGCGCCATCGGCATGGTGTTCCAAAAGCTCGCGCTGTTCCCGCATCTGAGCGCCTTCGAGAACGTCGCCTATCCCTTGCGCCGGCGTGGCTGGCCCAGGAGCGAGATTGCCGAGCGGGTCGAGGGCTATCTGGCCCTGGTCCGCTTGGCAGGCCTTGGCCAGCGGCCGATCCAGGCGCTCTCGGGCGGCCAGCAGCAGCGGGTCGCGATCGCGCGCGCTTTGGTGTTCGAGCCCGACCTGCTGCTGCTGGACGAGCCGCTCGCCGCGCTCGATCGCAAGCTGCGCGAGGACATGCAGCTGGAATTTCGGCGGATCCAGCAGGAGCTGGGTGTCACCACCATCAACGTCACCCATGACCAGCGGGAAGCTCTGGTCATGTCGGACCGGGTGATCGTGATGGACCATGGTCGGATCCGGCAGGACGCCGCCCCCGCGGCCGCCTATGGCGCGCCCGCCGATCGGTTCGTCGCCGGCTTCATCGGCGTCACCAACTTCTTGCCGGCGACGCTGGTCGCCCTTGAGGCCGACGGCCAGGCGTTCGTCCGCCTTGGCGGGCAGGTATTCAAGGCGCGTGGCGCCGGCCTGGGCCTGCCGCCGGGCGCGCCGGTCACGGTCGCGATCCGGGCCGAGCGGCTGCGCTTCGATCTGCCGGCGCAACCCGATCAGCCGGCCTTCGATGCCCTGGTCCAGGAGGTCATCTTCGAGGGCGACCGCCTGGTCTATCGCTTGCAAGTGCCTGGGCTTGCCGAGGCGGCAGGCGATACAGGCCAGGTTGGCCCGAGCGTCCTGGCCTTCGACTATGCCCGCGATCGGCAGGCGCCCCGCCAGCCGGGCGCGCAGGTCCGGCTTGCCTGGCGGCGCGAAGATATGATGATCTTCCCGCCTGACGCGTGAATACTCGGGGCAGCAATCAACAGCGGGGCAGGAGATGAGCGCCATGACAAAGCGGATCGATCAGCGGCCGGGGCTGCCGCGCCGGCGGTTTCTCGAGCGGGCGGGGATGCTCGGCGGGGCCGCTTTGGCGGCACCGGCGATTCTCCGGTTCCGGAGTGCTTTGGCCCAGGACAAGCCGGCCGAGCTGATCGTGCGGGCTTGGGGCGGAGTCTGGGTCGAGAGCCTGGAGAAGGGCGTGTCCAAGCCCTTCAGCGAGGCGACCGGCATCGCGATTCGCCATGACCTGACCGAGGACAACGAGCTACGGCCGAAGATCTGGGCGGCGGTCGATCAGGGCCGGGTGCCGCCGATCCACGTCAATTGGGATACCACCACCAACGCCTCCAAATCGGCGCTGCGCGGGGTCGCCGAGGATCTGAGCGACCTCAAGGGCCTGGCTGAGCTGCTGCCGCTGGCCAAGCCGGCCGGCATGGAGGGCTGGCCCTTGGTCAACACCTATTCCTATGTCTACGTGCTGGCCTATCGCGACGAAGCCTTCCCGAATGGCGCGCCCGACAGCTGGCAGGTCATGGTCGACCCGAAGTTCAAGGGCCGGGTCGCGATCTACGACGACGGCATCGGCTTCCATCCAGCCGCCCAGATCGCCGGAGGCGGCAGGCTCGAGGACATCCCCGACAACATGGAGCCCTGCTGGCGCTTCTTCGAGCAGCTGAAGGCCAACGAGCCGTTGCTCGGCGAGGATCCGGACTTCACCACCTGGTTCCAGAACGGCGAGATCGACGTCGCCTGCACGATCATCTCGAACGCGCGGGCCGCCAAGCAGAACGGCATCAAGGTGTCCTGGACCGTGCCCAAAGAGGGCGCCAAGCTCGACACCGACGGCATGTGGATCCCCAAAGGGCTGCCCGAGAACGAGCTCTACTGGGCCAAGCGCTATATCGAGCAGGCGCTCTCGGCCGAGGGTCAGCAGGTCTGGTGCGACGGCCTCGGCCTGCCGCCGGTCCGGCCGGGCCTGACGCCGCCCGCCGATCTCAAGGGCGATCCGGCCTATCCGACCACCGAAGCGGATCTCGCGCGGTTGCTGCGCGTGCCGACCCCGATCCTGGTCGAGCATGAGAGCGAGTGGTTCGCCAAGGTCAACGAGATCATGCAAGGCTGAGCCGGCAGGCGGGCAGGCAGACGGAGCAGCCGATGGCGGCGCTGGCGGGACGGCTCGGGGCGGCCGTGCCCTATATCCTGCTGGCGCCCGCCCTGCTCCTGGTCAGCAGCCTGGCGCTCAGCCTGGTCTTGATCACCGAGGACAGCCTGCATCTGCTCGACCGGGCCACCTTTCGGCTCGGCGAGGCCTATTCGCTCGGCAACTATGCGCTCCTGCTCGAGCGGCCGGTCTATTGGCGGATCATCGGCAAGACCATGCTGGCCGGCGTGATCGTCACCGCCGTCACGGTCGCGCTCGCGATCCCTTATGCCTACCTGATGGTCCGCACCGAGCGGCCGGCGGTGCGCAAGCTGCTCCTGATCAGCCTGTTCCTGCCGTTCTTCCTGGGCCAGGTGATCCGCGCCTATGGCTGGCTGATCATCCTCGGCAAGCAAGGCCTCCTGAACGCCGGCCTCTCCACGCTCGGCCTGCCCAGCGTGGCGCTGATCTACACCTTCCCCGGCGTCCTGATCGGCCTTGTGCAATACATGCTGCCGTTTGCCATCCTGCTCCTGGCGCCGGCCTTCACGGCGGTGCCGGCCGAGCTGGAGCTCGCCTCCATGGGCCTGGGCGGCCGGCCTTGGGCAACCTTCCGCCATGTCGTGCTGCCGCTCGCCCGGCCCGGGTGGGTCGCCGCCGGGATCGTGGTGTTCACCCTCACCCTGACCGATTTCGCCATGCCCGAGATCATGGGCGGCGGCGCCAACGACTTCATCGCCAACGCGATCTACGATGGGTACTTCCAGCTCGGCGACGCCGGGCAGGGCGGGGCGCTCGCGATCCTGCTCTGCCTGCTTGGCACGCTCGCGGTGGCGCTGGTGTTCACCGGCATCGGCGTCGGCACGCTCGGCTATGCCCGCTACGAGCCCGCCGCCACGGCGGAGCCGGCGCCGTGACCGGCGGCCGCGGCCTGCGCGCCGTGCTTTGGGCGATCGTCCTGTTCGACCTCGCTCTCCTGGCCTTGCCGACCCTGGTGATCGTCGCCGCCTCCTTCAATGGCGGCAAGATCATCGCCTTCCCGCCGGAGCAGCTGTCGCTCGCCTGGTATCGGGTGCTCCTGGAGCGCCAGGCGTTCAGCGACGCCCTGTGGCGCAGCTTGTGGGTGGCGCTGGTCTGCACCGTCATCAGCCTGCCAGCCGGAACGCTGGCGGCGCTGGCCTTGGCGCGCTATCGCCTCCGCCAGGCGACCGTGCTCCAGATCTACCTCCTGCTGCCGTTCATTTTGCCGCTGATCGTGTCCGGGATCGGGCTGATGCTGATCTTCGGCCGGCTCGGCATGCTCGGCCAGCTCTGGCCGGTCGGCCTCGCCGCCTGCATCATCAACCTGCCCTTCATGATCTGGGCGGTCGGCGCCTCGGTGAACCATCTCGATCCGGATCTGGAGCATGCTGCCGCCAATTGCGGCGCCGGCCCGATTGCTGCCTTCTGGACGGTCACCCTGCCGGCCGTGCTGCCGGGCGTGCTGACCGGCGGTCTCTTGATGTTCATCCTGGCGCTCAACGAGTTCATCGTCAGCCTGCTCCTGGTCGACGCCCGGATCGTGACCTTGCCGGTGCTGATGTACAACTCGATCCGCTCGATCATCACGCCCGATCTCGCGGCGCTCTCGGTGGTCTATATCGTGATCGCCGCCGCCGCGATCTGGCTGCTCGACCGGCTGGTCGGGCTCGAGATCTTCCTCAAGGCGAAATGAAGGAGCGCGCCCTTTGTCGGCCGACGCCAACCCGATCAACCTGATCCTGCTCGACCAGCTGAGCGCCGCCGAGCGCGACCGCCTGATGACCCGGACCGAAGCCGATCTATCGGCCTATCTGGAGCCGGTCCAGGCGATCATCGAGGCGGTCCGCCAGGACGGCGACGCGGCCCTGGCGCGCTTTGCCCAGCAGTTCGATCAAGCCGCGGTCAGCGCTGACGACCTCCAGGCGACGCCGGCGGACTTCGAGCGCGCCTTCGCCGAGGTGGCGCCGGAGGTGCAGGCCTCGATCGCGTTCGCGGTCGACAACATCCGGACCTTCCACGCCGCCCAGAAGCCTGTCGCGATGTGGTGGCAAGAGGTCCGTCCGGGCGTGTTCGCCGGCGAGCGCAGCAGCCCGATCCCCTCGGTCGCCTGCTATGTGCCGCGCGGCAAGGGCGCCTTCCCGTCGGTCATGATGATGACCACGATCCCCGCTCTGGTCGCCGGCGTGCCGCAGATCGCGGTCCTGACCCCGCCGACGCCGGCGGGCAGCATCGATGCCGCGAGCCTGGTCGCCGCCCGCCTGGCCGGCATCGAGCGGGTCTATAAATGCGGCGGTGCGGGTGCGGTCGCGGCGGCCGCCTTCGGCACCGCCACGATCCCGCGCGCGGTCAAGATCGTCGGGCCCGGCAGCCCCTGGGTGGTCGCCGCCAAGCGCCTGCTCGCCGAGCGGATCGATACCGGCCTGCCGGCCGGCCCGAGCGAGGCGATCATCCTGGCCGATGCCAGCGCCGATCCCAAGCTCGCCGCCCTGGATCTCCTGATCGAGGCCGAGCACGGCCCCGACAGCTCGGCCTTCCTGGTGACCGACAGCCTGGCCTTGGCCAAGGCTGCGCGGGCGCATATCCCGACCCTTTGGCAGGGCATGGGCGCGCAGCGGGCGGGCTTCACCCGGACCGTGCTGGGCGGCCCGCGTGGCGGCATCGTGGTGGCGCCGGACATGGCCGAGGCGGTCCGCTTCGTCAACGACTATGCGCCCGAGCATCTGGAGGTGCTGTGCGAGGAGCCGGAGGACTATCTCGGCCAGCTGCAGCATGCCGGCGAGATCCTGTTCGGTCCGCACACCCCGATCACGCTGGGCAATTTCGTGATCGGCCCGAACTGCGTCCTGCCCACCGGCGGCCATGCCCGCAGCTGGTCGCCGCTCTCGGTCCACGATTTCATGAAGCGGACATCGCTCGCCAAGGTGACGAGGCGCGGCTACCAGGAGCTGGCGCCCCATGCCCGGCGCCTGGCGACCTATGAGGGCTTCGAGGCCCATGCCGCGGCGGTCACGCCGGAGCGGGGTCGACCGGCTTGACCCTGGCCGGCGCGCGGCAGCTGGCGTAGCCTGACCAGCAAAGCAAGCAATTAGGGAGGCTGCCATGGTGCGCTGGGTCATGCTGGCGATGGTGCTGATCGCCCCGGCGCGCGCCGCCGAGATCACGGTGATCAACGACCATGCGGCCTTTCCCGAAGGCCCCGCCATCATTGATGGCCGGCTGCACTACGTCGAATATGGCGCCCACAAGCTGATGACCTGGGACGGCGCCAGCAACACCGAGCTGTGGCGCCAGGAAGGCTGCGGACCGTCCGCCGTGGCAGCCTTCGGCGGCGACCTGGTGATCACCTGCTACGACAGCAACCAGATCGTCCAGGTCACCAAGGACGGCCGCACCCTGCAGAGCTTCAGCCAGGACG
>CADEGR010000005.1:69178-72908 GCA_902826935.1 uncultured Alphaproteobacteria bacterium
GATGGCCGCTCGCTGTTCGTGATGGCGGTCGACGATCGCGCCAACCCGCCTTATTGGGGCAAGGTCTACCAGGTGCCGCTCGACTGAGCTGCACCGCCATTGCCAGGCTGGGGCGCGGGTTGCTAGCCTGCCCCGATCGACCTCAGCGCGAGCCATCCCCAATGCCCACCTTCGACATCGTGTCCCGCACCGACCTGCCCGAGGTCGACAACGCCCTGCAAAGCGCCAAGCGCGAGATCGAGACGCGGTACGATTTCAAGGGCAGCCAGTGCTCGATCGAGCGCGAGGGCGAAGCCCTGATCCTCCGCGCCGATGACGACTTCAAGCTGAAGCAGATCCAGGAGCTGCTGCGCGGCCATATGGGCAAGCGCAAGGTCGACACGCGCGCCTTCGACTTCGGCAAGCCCGAGAAGGCGGCTGGCAACACGCTCCGCCAGACGGTCAAGATCAAGCAGGGCATCGAGCGCGAGCTGGCCCAGACCATCATCAAGGCGGTCAAGACCGCCAAGCTGAAGGTCCAGGTCGCGATCCAGGGCGACGAGCTGCGGGTCTCCGGCAAGAAGCGGGACGACCTGCAGGACGCGATCGCGCTGGTCAAGGACCAGAAGATCGAGCAGCCGCTGCAATATGTGAACTTCCGCGACTGAGCACCGGCCGTCGTCGATCGGGCCATGGACGCCCATCGGCGTGCGTGCGAGCCTCTGCTTGCGAGGGAGCCACGCCAGCAGGAGGCCCGCCATGCAGATCAAGTTTCATCACCTCAATCTCTGCTCGAGCAACCCCGATCGCCTGAACGAGTTCTACCGCTCGGTCCTGGATCTCGAGCCTCTGCCTGGCTCGGGCCATCCGCGCATCAACACGGATGAAGGCTATGGCGGCCAGGTCCACTTCGTCTCGGACGGCCAGTCGGAATTCCATCTCTCGCAGCAGGACCTCGCGATCGGCTTCAAGCAGAAGCAGCCGATCAATCCGCTCGAGCGCGGCCATATCGCCTTTCGCACCGACGATATCGAAGCCTTCAAGCAGCGCCTGACCGAGCAGGGCATCCCGTTTGCCGACTACGGCGCCTGGGCAGTCGGCGGCTGGTACCAGATCTTCTTCCACGACCCCGACGGCAACGTCATCGAGGTCCACCAGACCGGCAAGGACTAGCGCCGGTCGAGCGGCTAGAACCGCTCCGTCCAGGGGCGCAGCTCCAGTTCCCAGCTCCACGCGCTGCGCGGCTGTTGCGCCACCTGCCAGTAGCTGGTGGCGATCGCCTCCGGGTCGAGCATGCTGTCCGGCTGGTCGGCCCGCTCGATGCGGCCGGGATTGCGCACCGCGCCGTCGATCACGAAATGCGCGACGTGGATGTTCTTGGGCGCCAGCTCCCGGGCCATGCTCTGCGCCAGGCCGCGCAAGGCGAACTTGCCCATCGCGAAGGGGGCCGAGTTCGGATAGCCCTTGATGCTGGCCGAGGCACCAGTGAACAGGATCGTGCCGTGCCCTTGGCTGAGCATCCGGCGCGCGGCTTGCTGGCCGGCCAGGAATGCGCCGAAGGCGGTGACCTGGAGCGCCAGGGCGACCTTGGCCGGATCCAGCTCGGCAATCGGCCCGGCAAAGCGGTAGCTCGGGTTGTAGAGCAGCAGATCGAGGCCGCCCAGCTGCTGGTCCACCGTGGCGAACAGCTGCTCGATCTCGGCCGGCTGGCTGGCATCGCAGGCGAACGCGCTGGCGCCGATCTCGCCAACGAGATTCGCCAGCTTGTCCGGCCGGCGCGCTGCCAGAGCCACCTGGCCGCCCGCGGCCGCGACGCGCCGGGCGAAGGCAGCGCTGATGCCCTCGCCGGCGCCGATGATGAGTGCCTTGGTCATGATGGCTCTCCCTGGCTGCCGCCGTCCAAGGACATGGCGCCAGCCACGGCCGCTGTCCAGGCCGCCAAACCATAGCCACGGCCGATGGCTGTAGTAGGATGCGCGTGGCCGGCGCGCCCGCCGGCGGCTGCGAGGTGGGAGGTCCGCAAGGATGCGCAAGCTGATCATTGGCCTGGTGGCTCTCCTGCTGCTGCCCGGCGTCGCTTCGGCGGCGGAGATCTGGCAGACCCGGCCGACGCCGCCGGCCATGCCGAGCCCGGTCAAAAGCGGCATGGCGCCCGTCAATGACATCCAGATGCACTATGCCGTCTATGGCGCCGGCGAGCCGGTCCTCTTGATCCATGGCGGCCTCGGCCATGCCGACATCTGGGGCTTCCAGGTGCCAGCGCTGGCGGCCAAGTACCAGGTGATCGTGGCCGACAGCCGGGGCCATGGCCGCAGCACCCGCTCGGCTCAGCCGTTCGGCTACCAGCTCATGGCCGACGACTATCTGGCGCTGCTCGACTACCTCAAGATCGACCGAGCGGCCCTGGTTGGCTGGAGCGACGGCGGGATCATCGGCCTGGACATCGCGATCCGCCATCCTGAGCGGCTCAGCCGCCTGTTCGCGTTCGCCGCCAACTACACGCCGGATGGCGTCAAGCCGTCGGTCGAGACCGACCCGAACTTCGGCGCCTATATCGAGCAATGCGGCCAGGACTATGCCCGGCTGTCGCCGACGCCGACCGAATACGACGCCTTCGTCGAGCAAATCTCGCAGATGTGGGCGCGCGAGCCCAACTATACCAAGGACCAGCTGCGCGCGATCACGGTGCCGACCCTGGTCTTCGATGGCGATCATGACGAGGCGATCAAGCCCGAGCACACCAAGGAGATCGCCGAGCTGATCCCGGGCGCCAAGCTGGTCATGATGAAGGACGCCAGCCATTTCGCCATGTGGCAGCATCCGGCCGAGTTCAACCAGCTCGTCCTGGACTTCCTGGCCGGGCAGTAGCTAGGCGCGCCGATGCTGCTGGCGCCATGACCCGGCAAGCCTGCGAGCGAGCGCGGATCTGACCTTGCGCCTGGCCAGCTACAACATCCACGGCGCCGTCGGCACCGACGGTCGCCGCCTGATCGAGCGCATCGCCGCCGTGATCGCGGAGATCGCGCCGGATGTGATCGGCCTGCAGGAGGTCGAGAGCCGGCCCTCGCGCGGCGGCCGCGACCAGGCGCAGCTGCTGGCCGAGGCGCTCGGCATGACCGCGGTCACCGGCCCGATCCTGCATGAGGGCCCGGGCTGGTACGGCAACGCGATCTTGAGCCGGCATCCGGTCGGCGAGGTCGAGCGCTGGCGCTTCGCCGAGCATAGCGGCGAGCTGCGCGCCGTGTTGGGCGTCACCGTGACCCCGCCGGCCGCGCGGCCGCTGCAGGTGGTCACGACCCATCTCGATCTGTGCCAGCGCTACCGCCTGCGCCAGGCGCAGGCCCTCGGCCGCCTGCTCGGCGCCGAGCCGGACCGGCCGCGGGTGGTGCTCGGCGATTTCAACGAATGGTGGCCGCTCGCCCGCTCCTGGGCGGCGTTCCAGCATCTTGGCGAGGTCCCGGCCGGGCGGCGGACCTTCCCCAGCTGGTGCCCGCTGCTCCATCTGGACCGCGTGATCGCCCGCGGCTGCGCCCTGCGCGGTGCGTTGCAGCGGCATGTCACGCCGGCCAGCCGGCGCGCGTCGGATCATTTGCCGGTCTATGTCGATCTGACGCTCTAGGGCGCCTGGCCCGATCAGCGGCCAGCGCGTCCTCGTCCGGCCGGAACCGGATCACCCCTTTGCCGTTCTGCCCACAGTTGCCAATGGCGGCGCAGCCGTCTCACAGGTCAGTCAGCTGGCGCAGGGCGGTGA
>CADEGR010000006.1:0-11520 GCA_902826935.1 uncultured Alphaproteobacteria bacterium
CCGCCAGCGCATTGGCGACGATCAGGCAGATCAGGCCGAGATCGACCGCCTGAGCCAGCCGGATCGCACGCCGGTGCTCGGCCTCGTCGTGGCTCTCGGCCGGCCCGAGCACGAGATAGAGCAGCCGGCGCAGGCTGAGCGGGGTGCTGATCGAAAGAAACCGCATCGCTGATCACCGCGCGCGTCCCGCGGCCGCACCGCCGGCCGCCCATCCCCAGACGCGCAGCCTTGTTCTACAACATTGCCGTCTGGCACGCCGCGGCGGCTGATCGCCGCCGGGGGCACCCAGGACGCAACTTTTGGTAGCAAGGAGACCGGCACCCATGCAAGCGCTTCTGGCCGTCGCCGCCGGCGGCATGATTGGCTCGGTCGCGCGCTATCTGGTCGGGATCCAGGCCACCCGCTGGTTCGGCCACGGCTTTCCCTATGGCACGCTCGCGGTCAACATCCTGGGCTCGTTCGCGATGGGTGTGCTGGTCGAGCTGATGGCGCTGGCCTGGAACGCGTCGCTGCCGGCCCGGCTGTTCCTCACGGTCGGCGTCCTGGGCGGCTTCACCACCTTTTCCAGCTTCTCCTTGGATGTCGTGGTCCTGTTCGAGCGCAAGGCCTGGCTCGCCTGCGCGCTCTATCTGGCGGCCTCCGTGACCGTCTCGATCCTGGCGCTGTTCGCCGGCCTGGCGCTGATGCGCCGGCTGCTCTAGGGGGCGGTCCGGAAGCGCCACGCCACTTCAGGTGTTATCTGTGAAGGCGACCAAGCGCGCCTCATGCTCGCCATGTCTGTCCGGAGGAGATCGCCATGAAGCCTGTGATCGTCGTCGCACTGCTGTCGATGCTGGCGCTGACCGCCTGCGAGAGCCGCGGTGGCTCAGCGCTCCTAGGCGGCGTCGCGGGTGCCGCGGCCGGCGCTGGAACCTACGAATATCGCCTGAACAAGGCGCGTCAGGAGGTCGAGGCGGACTTCAAGGCCGGCCGGATCAATCAGAGCGAGCGCGATATCCGGATCGACCAGATCAATCGGGTCGCGGTGATCAAATAGGCCGATCGCTGGGCGGGCCTCAGCCGTCCGGCGGCCGGTAGGTCGGGTTGTCGAGCGGCGGATCGAACGGCGGGCCGCCCTCGGGGGCGATGACCTGCGCCGATCTGATGTCCGCGCCCGAAACGCCGCCATAGATCGCCAGATCCTGGCCCGCCGCGCCGACCGGCAGGGCATGCTCGGGGATCCGGATGGTGTAGAGGTAGTAGATCTCGCCCTGGTTGATACCATCCATCACCTGGGCACGTAGCGCCGCCAGCTGCCCTGGATCGGTCGTGGCGGCCAGATACATGCCGGGCGCGTCGAGCGAGTTCGCAAGATCCGCGAGATTGTCCTGCGGCCCGGTCGGCGGCAGCCCTTCGGTGAAGGCCGGACCTGGCCGGTAGCGATCGATGACATAGGCCTCGGAGGGGCCAAGCGGCGGATAGCCGGGTGGTGGTGGCGGGGGCGTGCGGCCAGCGCCCGGCGCGCCGTCGGTGGGGGCGGGGGCAACGCTGTCGGGGCCACGCTCGGCCGGCAGGCCACGACCGGCAGCCTCGTCGATCGCATCGTCGAGCCCGCCCGCCAGCAGGTCCTGCTCTAGGGCCGTCGCATCGTCCAGCCGGCGCGCCGCCTGACCGGCATCGGCCAGCTCGTCGGCGGCATCCAGGCCGCGCGCGGCCAGCCGGGCCGAGCCGACGCCGGCGACCAGCTCGAGCACGAGATCGGGCGCCTGATTGCCAGCCCAGCGCCAGGGATCCTCGCCCAGCTGCTCCCAGCCGACCATCTGGCTGGCCAGCGCATCCGGGTCGTTGAGCCATTGGCTGCCGGTGCCGGTCACCAGGTCGGCGGCTTCGCCATAGACATTGGTGCCGGTGGCCGCATAAAGCTCGAGCGCGATCGCCGGGTTGGTCAGCGCGCTCGCGCCGACTCCGAGCTGCACGGTGTCGACCGCCCAATCCTTGGCGCCGCCCAGCATGCGGCCGTAGTTGTCGGCGAGCTGGCCGGGATCGGTCGCTGCCAGGCGCAGCTGGTTCACGACCGACAGCTCGCCAGCGCTATCGGCGACCTGCTTGATCGCGTCGGGCCCCTCGTCGACCAGGCGCTGGATGAAGGCGGGCGCGTAGTAGCCGCGCAGGAGATTGACCACGAGGCTGTCGCTGTTGGGATCGCTCCAGGGCGAATTCTTGACCTGCTGCCACAGGCTCGGCCGCTCGAACTGCGCGCGCAGCGCTTCGTTGCCCGGCTGGTCGACCGCCTGGCGGAGCAGCCCGGCGGTCGCCACCACGTCCCGATCGAAGCGCTCGGGATGGGCGATGATCGCATCCAGATCATCGAGCGACGTAAAGCCATCCGGCTTGGCCGGGCCACCCTCTGCCCGGTCCTTGGCGGTATCGAAAGTGGGCGCTTCCCGGCGATAAACCTCGGCCGGGTCCAGCTTCGGGGCAGGCGCTGGCGGGCGGTAGGCCTGGAGCTGCCGATCGACCGCCCGCAGCTCCGTTTGCATCGCCTGGGTCGCATAGCCACCGGCCGTGCCCAGCGATTCGATGCCGACCCGCAAGGATTCCGCCCGCGCCTCCAGCCGGCGCACGGCCTTGCGGTCGAGGTCCGATGCCATGGTGGCGGCTGCGGTCGTCTGGGTCCGCACGGGCGGCGCTGCGCCGGCTGCCTGATCGAGCGCCGCGGACCAGGCCCGATCCTTCGGCACTGGTGCCGCGTGCTTGGCCAGACCATCGGTCCGGCCGCCAGCGCCACCGCCATCCTCAACCGGGATCACCAGCCAGCTCCACGCCATGCAGATCGATCGACCTGGCCAAGTTTAGGTGGCCGGCCGCCGGGTCGCAAGGAAGCTGGTCCGGACGGCTAGGCCATCAGCTCGCGGTTCTCGGGATCGTACGGGCTCTCGGCGATGATTCGGGCCGGCCGCAGCTGGTCGAGCAGGCGGACCTGGCACTCGGCGCCGATCTGGGCGTGCTCGCTGGCGACGTAGCCCAGCATCAGCGATTTGCCGATCTGGTGGCCATAGCCGCCGGCGGTGCCGCGGCCGACCACCTCGCCATCCATGATGACCGGCTCGTTGCCGAAGGAATCGGCATCGTCCGCGTCGATCTCGATCGTGCAGAAGCGCCGCGGCACGCCCGCCTCCTGCTGCTTCAGCAGCGCCTCGCGGCCGGTGTAGCCCTTCTTGTCCAGGCGGACGAAGCGCTCCAGCCCGGCCTCGAGCGCGGTGTTCTCGGCATTCAGATCGGTGCCCCACAGACGGTAGGACTTCTCCAGCCGCATGCTGTCCATGGCGCGCAAGCCGACCAGGCCGATCTCGAACTCCCGGCCGGCCGCCATCAGCTCGTCATAGAGGTGGTTCTGGTATTCGATCGGATGGTGCAGCTCCCAGCCGAGCGAGCCCACGAAATTGATCCTGAGCGCCCGGACCGCCGGCGCGAAGCCGAGCGGGATCTCCTGCATGGTCCGCCAGGGGAACGCCTCGTTCGAGACGTCGGCATCGGCCAGCCTGGCCAGCACCTGCCGTGCCGCCGGCCCGGCCAGCACGAACACGCCGAACTGGGTCGTGACGTCCTTCAGATGCACCGAGCCATCGCGCGGCAGCTGCTTTTGCAACAGATCGAGATCGTAGTCATGGGCGGCGGCGGCGCTGACCAGCATGAAGCGCTCGCCGAGCAGCCCGTCGGCCAGCCGGGTGATCGTGAACTCGGAGCGGATCGAGCCCGACGGGTTGAGCGCATGGGCCAGGCTGATGCCGCCGATCTGCTTCGGAATCCGGTTTGCGACCAGGCGATCGAGGAAGCTGCGGGCAGCCCGACCTTCGACCTCGAACTTGCTGAAGGCCGAGAGCTCCAGGAGGCCGACCCGCTCGCGCATCGCCTGCACTTCCTGGCCGACCGCGCGAAACCAGTTCGAGCGGCGGAAGGAGTAGACGTCCTTGGGCTCGACGCCTTGCGGCGCGAACCAGTTGGGCCGCTCCCAGCCGAAGCGCTGGCCGAACACCGCGCCCGCCGCCTTCAGCCGGTCGTAGCAGGGCGGCGCCTTCGCCGGCCGGCAGGCCGGTCGCTCCTCCATCGGGAAATGGGTGATGAAGACGTGCTCGTAGGCTTCCTCGTTCTTGAGCTTGGCGAAGCGCTTGCTGACCACGCCGAAACGGCGCGGATCGACCCCGATCAGATCGACCGTGGGCGCCCCCTCGACGAGCCACTCGGCCAGCTGCCAGCCGGCCCCGCCGGCCGCCGTCACGCCGAAGCTGTGGCCTTCCGAGAGCCAGAAATTGGGCAGGCCGAAGGCCGGGCCGACCATCGGATTGCCATCGGGCGTGTAGGCGATCGGGCCGTTGACGATGTCCTTGATGCCGGCGTTCTCGAAGCTCGGCACGCGCGCCATCGCGGCCTCGACATGGGGCATCAGCCGCTCGAGCTCGCCCGGGAACAGGTCCTTCTCGAAGGACGGCGGCACGCCATCGACGAAGCAGGCCGGCGCCCCCTTCTCATAGGGGCCGAGGATCCAGCCCATGCGCTCCTCGCGGAAATAGTATTGCGCATCGGACTCGCGCAGGATCGGCAGCTCGGGATTGCCGGCCGCGCGATATTCCTGCAGGGCCGGGTCGACGTCGGTCACGATATATTGATGCTCGACCGGGATCGCCGGGATCTGCAGCCCGACCATGGCCGCGGTCTGACGGGCATAGTTGCCGGTCGCGCAGACCACATGCTCGCAGGTCACGTCGCCGGCCGTGGTCTTGATCAGCCATTCCAGGCTGGCCGTCCGCTCGATGCCGGTGACCTCGACGCCCTGCTGGATTTCAGCGCCCTGCTGGCGGGCCCCCTTGGCGAGCGCCATGGTGACGTCGACCGGCGCGATGTGGCCATCGGTCGGATGCCAGAGCGCCCCTACCAGTCCGTCCATGCTGGCGAGCGGCCAGAGGCGCCTGATCTCGTCGACGCCGATCAGATGGCATTCCACGCCGATCGTCTCGGCCGTGCACTGGTAGTTGCGATACTCGTCCATCCGGTCGCGGTTGGTTGCGAGCCGGAGATTGCCGGTCGGGTGGAAGCCCACGGCCTGGCCGGTCTCGGCCTCCAGCTGCTGGTATAGCCGGACCGAATATTGATGCAGCTGACCGACGCTGTAGCTCATGTTGAACAGGGGCAGAAGGCCGGCGGCGTGCCAGGTCGAGCCGGCCGTCAGCTCGGTCCGCTCCAGGAGCAGGACATCCCGCCAGCCCTTCTTGGCGAGATGGTACAGCACGCTCACGCCGTTCACGCCGCCGCCGATCACCACCACCCGCGCATGCTGCCTCATGCCACCTCTCCCTGCTGCCGCACCGGCCGGCCGCGCCAACTTGCTCGACCTTGTAGCAACTGACCACGGCCGACAAAACGGATAGCGACATGCGCGCGCGGTTTTTCGACATCGGGCGCTGCCCGCAGGTGCGCGGACGTTCACCAGCCGTTTACCGGATTAGCCGATAACCGTGGGGCCCGCGGGGTGGGCGGCAACGGAGTGCGGCGCGCTTTGCTGAACGAATCATCCATGGCCGCGCTCGCAGCCAATGGCCGGCGGCGGAGCTTGGCCCGGCTCGGCGAGCTGCTGCCCCGCGTGATCGCGGTGGGCCTGGTGCTGCTGGCGCTGTCGGTGCTGGAGCGCGAGCTGGCCGAATATGGCTGGGCCGATCTCAAGGCCGCCTTCGCAGCACTGCCGGAGGCGGCGCTGTGGTGGTCGGGCCTGGCTGCGGCCGCGAGCTTTGCCTGCCTGGCGACCCACGATCCGCTGGCGCTGCGCTGGCTCGGCAAGCCTGCACCGCTCGGCCGGGCGCTGGCCGCCAGCAGCATCGGCTACAGCCTGAGCCATGCGCTGGGCTTTGCGCCGCTGACCGGTGGCGCTGCCCGCTGGCGGCTCTATCGCGGGCAGGGTTGGACGTCGGGCGATATTGCCGCCCTCATGGCGGCCAACGCCGTGGCCATGACCTTGGGCATCGGCGCCAGCTTTGCCCTGGCGGGTCTGCTCGCCACGGCCGAGATCGCGCAGCTGACCGGCCTGCCGGCAGGCCTGGTCAGCGTGCTGGCAGGGCTCGTTGGCCTGGTCACGATCGGCTATGTCTGGCTCGCCTGCGAGCCGCGCTGGTGGCCGGCCAAGCGGCTGGCGCCGGCACCTGGCCCGGCCATCACGTTGGCGCAGCTGGCCACCTCTCTGCTGGATTGGACCTTGGCCGCCTTCGCCTTGTGGATCCTGCTGCCGTCGGCCGAGGCGCCGAGCCTGCTGGCCTTCCTCGCGATCTTCACGGTCGCCGGCGTGGCCGCCATGCTGGGCCAGGTGCCGGCTGGCCTGGGCGTGCTCGAGGCTGCGGCATTGTTCGCCATGCCGGCGGCACCGCCGCCCACCGTGCTCTCGGCGGTGCTCGCCTATCGTCTGATCTACCAGCTGCTGCCGCTAGCGCTGGGCACCTGTGGCTTCGTGCTCTTGTCTTGGCGGGGCGGCAAGCGCGGCACTCTGGTGCTGCGGCTCGCCAAAATTACGCTGGGCGGCGCCGGCCGCTCGGTGGTCGGCGGCATGCGCCGGCTGCTGCCGGTCCGGCAGCCGGCGGTCGATCGGCTGCTCGCCGGTCCGTCGGCGGTGCTCGCGGCCGAAGCAATTCTGGCCGGCGGGACCGAACTGCCGGCGGCCAGTGCCCTGGCCTTGCTCGGCGACAAGCAGCTGCTGCTATCGCCGAGCGGCCGCAGCGGCCTGATGCTGGGTCGGCAGGGCCGGCAGCTCCTGGCGCTCGGCATGCCGATCGGCGATCCGGCCGAGACCGGGGCGCTGCTGTGGCAGTTTCGCGCCTTATGCGCCAGCACTGGCGCCATGCCGGCGTTCTACGGCGTCGGCCCGGCCGCGCTCGGCGGCCTGAGCGAGCTCGGCCTGCGCTTTCTGAAGATCGGCGAGCAGGCGGTGGTGCCGCTTGCGGCCTTCTCGCTCGATGGCGGCTTGCGCGCGGGCATCCGCCAGGTCAGGCGCCGTGGCCAGCGCGACGGGCGCAGCTTCGAGCTCTGCCCGCCGGCCGCCGTGCCGGCGCTGTGGCCGGAGCTGGCGGCGATCTCGGATGCCTGGCTGGCGCGCAAATCGGCGGCCGAGAAGGGCTTCTCGCTCGGCCGCTTCGATCTGGCCTTCGTTCGCCGCTTCCCGCTCGGCCTGCTCCGGCATGACGGCCGGATCGTGGCCTTCGCCAGCCTCTGGTCCGATCCCGGGCGCACCGAGGTAGCGGTCGACCTGATGCGCTATCTGCCCTCGGCGCCGAAAGAAGCCATGGAGCATCTGCTGATCGAGCTGATGCTCTGGGCGAAAGCCGAGGGCTATGCCCGGTTCGATCTCGGCATGGCGCCGCTGGCCGGCCTGAGCGAGCGCGCCGATGCGCCCCTGCTGACCGGCCTGGCCGCGGCACTCGCCCGCCATGGCGAGCCGTTCTATGGCTTTGCCGGCCTGTATCGCTTCAAGCAGAAATTTCACCCCGACTGGCAGCCGCGCTACCTGGCCGCACCCGGCCAGATCGGCCTGGCGCGCGCCGCGATCGCCGCGACGCTGCTGATCGGCGGCGGCTGGAGGGCGCTCTACCGGCCGCGTGCCGCCGGCCAGCCGGACCCGGCCAGCCACCCGGCCGCCCCAGCCGCCGCCGGTGCCGCCAGCGTTTGACCGGGATCGACGCGTCCTTGTTGCGGCGCTGGTTGCCAGGCCTGAACCAGACCCCATTGTCCACGATCGGCGCGCATGAAGTCGAACTCAAATTGATGAAATCATCGTAAGATATTGATTATGAGGATAATAGATCTGCGCCGATACGATTGGTTGAGCGTGTGCCGGCCCTAGCTGGGCGCGACCAGCACGCCATAGTCGAGCCCGGCATCCTCCAGCCAGGCCCAGAGATAGCCGGCGAAGGAGCGGGCAACATACACATCGAAGTGGTCTGGCGCCTGGCAGTGGAGCAGGATCTCGGCCTTGGCCAGCAGGCTGCCGGCGACGCGGCCGGGGCGGAACTGCTTGGGATGGAGATCCAAGGGACAGCCCTTGGCCAGGACGTCGCGGGCATTGGGGCCGGCCAGGCTGAAGGCGACCCGGCCATCGCTGACCTCGCACAAGGCGGCGTGGCGGTCCGGTCCGATCGCCTCGCGCAGCAGCTTGGCGAACAGCGGCACATCGCTCAAAGGGCAGGTGATCAGCCAGCGATCGGGCGCCTGCCAAAGGGCGGTGATGTCGCCCTTGCTGGCCGAGCTGCCGGGCTCGACCGGCAGCAGCAAATCGAGGACTCGGCCGATCGCGCCCAAAAAGGCCCGTTCCTGCGGGTCGCCGCGCAGCTCGAGCTTGCCGAGATCGGCGCGCTCGGCCAGGCGAATGCCCCGGCCGCTGCCGACGACCACGATCGCCGCTTGCGCCTGCAGCCGGGCGTCAGCCATGCAACCGCTCCCCCTCCGGATCGACGAACACCGGCTCGGTCACCGTCACCGCGACCATGCGATCCGGCATCGGCACGAACAGCGTCTCGCCCAGCCGGGCCCGGCCGCCCTGGACCATGGCCAGCGCGAAGCTCCGGCCCAGGCTCGGGCTGCGGTAGCTCGAGGTGACATGGCCGATCATGGCCATCGGCGGCGTCTGGTTGGGATCGGCGACCAGCTGCGCCCCCTCCTCGAGCAGATCCTCGCTGGCGCGCGGCAAGAGGCCGACCAGCTGCTTGCGATCGGCCCGGCCCATGTCGGCGCGCGCCAGCGAGCGCTTGCCCAGGAAATCCGGCTTCTTCCGGCCGACCAGCCGGTCCAGCCCGAGATCGCCTGGGGTGGTCGTGCCATCGGTCTCCTGGCCGACGATGATGTAGCCCTTCTCGGCGCGCAGCACATGCATGGCCTCGGTGCCGAAGGGGGTCAGGCCGAACGGCTCGCCCAGCGCCATGCAGCGCGCCCACAAGGCCAGGCCATAGCGCGCCGGCACCTGGATCTCGTAGCCCAGCTCGCCCGTGAAGCTGATCCGGAACAGGCGTGCCGGCACGCCGTCGATCGTGCCCTCGCGCACCGACATGTGCGGAAAATGCTGCGGATCCAGATCGAACTCCGGCGCCAGCAGGGCCACCAGCTCGCGCGTGCGCGGTCCCGACAGGCTGAGCGTCGCCCATTGCTCGGTGACCGAGGTGCAATAGACCTTGAGCTCCGGCCATTCGGTCTGGAGCCATTCCTCGAGCCACGCCAGCACCCGGGCCGCCCCGCCCGAGGTCGTGCTCATCAGAAAATGCTGCTCGCCAAGCCGGGCGGTGACGCCATCGTCGAACACCATGCCGTCCTCGCCCAGCATCAGGCCGTAGCGGCAGCGGCCGACCTCCAGCTTGCTCCAGCCATTGCTGTAGATGCGGTTCAAGAACTCCGCCGTATCAGGGCCTTGCAGGTCGATCTTGCCGAGCGTGCTGGCATCGAGCAGGCCGATCGCCGCGCGCGTCGCCGTGACCTCGCGCGCGACCGCCGTCGCCATGCTCTCGCCCGGGCGCGGGTAGTACCAGGGCCGGCGCCACTGGCCGACCGCCTCGAACACCGCGCCCGCGGCCTCGTGCCAAGCATCCATCGGCGTCCTGCGCACCGGCTCGAACAGCGGTCCGCAATTGCGGCCGACGATCGCGCCGAACGGCACCGGCGTGTAGGGCGGCCGGAAGGTCGTGACCCCCAGCTCGCCGATCGGCTGGCCGGTCAGCTCGGCGACGATGCCGAGCGCCACCACATTGCTGGTCTTGCCTTGGTCGGTGCCCATGCCGGTGGTGGTGTAGCGCTTGACATGCTCGATCGAAGCATAGCCCTCGCGCAGCGCCAGCCGGATGTCGGCGGCGGTGACGTCGTTTTGCAGGTCGACGAACTGCTTGGCGCGTGCCTCCGGCTTGGCCGCCGGCAGCTGCCAGAGCAGCCGGGCCGGCGCCTCGGCCGGGCTGGCAAGCTCCGCCGGCCAATCGGGCGGGCTGGCCCGAAAGCCCGCCGCCTCGGCCGCGGCCGCTCCTGCCGCCGCCCCGGCCGCGAGGCAGGCGGCCAAGCCGAATTCGCCGGCGCAAGCACCCGCCGAGCGCTCGGCCTGGACCGGCAAGCCGGGCAGAAAGCAGCCGCGTTCGGGGTCGTAGACCGGCCGGCCGCGGCTTTGCGAATGCAAGTGGATGGTCGGGTTCCAGCCGCCCGAGACACAGACCAGATCGGCCGGGATTCGCTCGCGCGCGCCCTCGATCCTGGTGCCATCCGCGCTAAGCCGGGCGCAGATGACGGCCTTGACCCGCTGGCCGCCCTCGGTCGCGACGATCCCATGGCCGGCGCGGCAGGCGATGCCGGCCTGGGCCGCGGCGGCGGGCAAGGCACCCTCGGCCTGCGGCCGCAGATCGACCACCGTCACCTCGGCGCCGGCCTCTGCCAAGTCGAGCGCCGTGGCGTAGGCGCTGTCGTTGTTGGTGAACACCACCGCGCGCCGGCCGGGCCGGACGCCATAGCCATGCAGATAGCGGCGGACCGCGCCGGCCAGCATGATCCCCGGCCGGTCGTTCTGGGCGAAGGCCAGCGGCCGCTCGATCGCCCCGGTCGCCAGCACCACCTGGCGCGCGCGGACCTTCCACAAGCGCTGGCGCGGCAGCTGCGGCGGCGCGGCCGGGCCCAGATGATCGGTCACCCGCTCGACCAGGCAGAGATAATTGTGGTCGTAATAGGCGAACGCGGTGGTGCGCGGCAGCAGCCTGGTGTCCTCGAAGCCGGCCAGCTCGGCCAGCACCTCCTGGCGCCAGGCCTGGCCGGGATGAGCCGCGGGCTCGGCCAAGAGCGCGCCGCCGAGGGCCGGCTGCTCATCGGCCAGGATCACCCGCGCCCCGCTGCGGGCCGCCGCCAGGCCAGCCATCAGCCCGGCCGGGCCGCCGCCCACCACCAGCACGTCGCAATGAGCGTGGCGATGCTCGTAGCGGTCCGGATCGGGCAGCACCGGCGCCCGGCCGAGCCCGGCGGCGCGCCGGATCAGGCGCTCATAGACCGGTTGCCAGAAGGCCGGCGGCCACATGAAGGTCTTGTAGTAGAAGCCGGCCGGCAGCAAAGGCGAGGCCAGGTTGTTGAGCGCGCCGAGGTCGAGCTGGACGCCGGGCCAGCAATTCTGGCTGGTTGCGACCAGCCCGTCATAGAGCTCGATCTGCGTGGTCCGCAGATTGGGCTCGGTGCGCCCGCCTTCGCCCAGCTGGACCAGGCCGGTCGGCTCCTCGGCGCCGGCGCTCAGGATGCCGCGCGGCCGGTGATACTTGAAGCTGCGGCCGACCAGATGGACGTCGTTGGCGAGCAGCGCCGAGGCCAGGCTGTCGCCGGCCAGTCCCTGATAGCGCCGGCCGTTGAAGGTGAAGGCGAGCGGCCGGCCGCGCTCGACCTGGCCGCCGGCAGCCAGGCGGTTGGGCTGCGCACTCATCGGCCGGGCTCGTCGCCGCTGCCGACCACGGTCAGCGACTGGCGCCGGCTCGGGCCGGCCTGCGGCTTGGGCCGATCGATCTC
>CADEGR010000006.1:11620-48470 GCA_902826935.1 uncultured Alphaproteobacteria bacterium
GAGAAGCGCTCGAGGGTGAAGGGCGCGTTGATCGGATGGGGCAGGCCGGTGGCCACGGTATGGGCGAAGACATGGCCGGAGCCCGGCGTCGCCTTGAAGCCGCCGGTGCCCCAGCCGCAATTGATGAACAGGTTCTCGATCGGCGTGGTGCCGATGATCGGGCTGCGATCGGGCGTGACGTCGACGATGCCGCCCCATTGGCGCAGCATGCGCATGCGCGAGAAGCACGGGAACAGCTCGACGATCGCCTGCAGGGTGTGCTCGATGATGTGAAAGCTGCCGCGCTGGCTGTAGGAGGTGAATTGATCGGTGCCGGCGCCGATGACCAGCTCGCCCTTGTCCGACTGGCTGATATAGCCATGCACGGCATTCGACATGATCACGCCGTTGACGCACGGCTTGACCGGCTCCGAGACCAGAGCCTGGAGCGGGAAGCTCTCGATCGGCAGGCGAATGCCGGCCATGGCCGCCAGCACGCTGGAATGGCCGGCCGCGACCACGGCCAGCTTCTTGCAGCGGATCGTGCCGCGGCTGGTGGTGACCGCCTCGACCTTGCCGGCCTGGGTCTGGATGCCGACCACCTCGCAGTTCTGGATGATGTCGACGCCCCTGGCATCCGCGGCGCGGGCATAGCCCCAGGCAACCGCATCATGCCGGGCGGTGCCGCCGCGCCGCTGCAACGAGGCACCCATGATCGGGAAGCGGGCATCGGGCCCGACATTCAGATGGGGCTCCTGGGCCTGGACCTGCTCAGGAGTCAGGAACTCGCTGTCGATGCCGTTCAGCCGGTTGGCATGCAGCCGACGCTTGACCTCATGCAGATCGTGCACGGTGTGGGCGAGATGCATGACGCCGCGCTGGCTGAACATGACATTGTAGTTCAGCTCCTGGCTCAGCCCTTCCCAGAGCTTGACCGCATGGTCATAGAGCCGGGCGCTCTCGTCCCACAGATAGTTGGAGCGGATGATGGTGGTGTTGCGGCCGGTATTGCCGCCGCCCAGCCAGCCTTTCTCGAGCACGGCGACATTGGTGATGCCGTGATCCTTGGCCAGGTAATAGGCGGTCGCCAAGCCATGGCCGCCACCGCCCACGATGACCACGTCATAGGCCGGCCGCGGCTCCGGGCTGCGCCAGACCTGCTGCCAGTCCCGCTGGCCGGACCAGGCGTTGCGGGCAAGTGCCAAGATCGAGTAGCGGCGCATCTGGGCTGATCTCGCTTGGGGCATGGGCGGGTCCGGATCGGCGCCCATCCTGGCAAAGTCGCGCCGGGCTGACAATCGCCGGCCAGCCGATCTAAGCCCAAGCCGCGGCCGCCGGGCTTGGCGGATGCGACCTGCCAGCGCTTATGCGCGACATGACGCGTCCGGCGGTGCCGCTGGCCGATATTGACAAGCGGCTGGCGCCATAGCGACATGGATGGAGCAACCAGAGTGGTCGCAGGGATGGCGGATCGCCGCGCGGCGCAGCTCGATCGGACCCTGGCCGAAGCGCCTCGGCGGTTCGTGTTCCTCCTGATCCCGAACTTCTCGATGAACGCCTTCGCCATGGCGCTCGAGCCGATCCGGATCGCCAACCGCCTGGCCGGCCGCGAGCTCTATCGCTGGCAGGTGGTGTCCAAGGCGGGCGGTCCGGTGCGCGGCAGCAATGGCGTGATGGTCCTGACCGACCAGAGCATCGAGGACATCAAGCTGTCGCCGGGCGGCACCAATCCGACCATCCTGCTCTGCGCCGGCCTGGGCTCGGAACATTACGAGGATCGCGAGCTGTTCGGCTGGCTGCGCCGAGCCGATCGGGCCGGGGCCGCTCTGGGGGCTCTATGCACCGGCGCCCATGTCCTGGCGCGCGCCGGCCTGCTGGACGGCCATCGCTGCACGATCCACTGGGAAAATCTGCCGGGCTTCAAGGAGGCCTTTCCCGAGATCGCGGTCAGCGCCGATCTGTTCGAGGTCGATCGCAACCGCATGACCTGCTCGGGCGGCACGGCCTCGCTCGATCTGATGCTGCATGTGATCGGCGCGGAGCATGGCCAGGAGCTGGCGACCCGGGTGTCGGAGCAATGCATCGTCGATCGGATCCGGGGCGCGCATGACCAGCAGCGCATGGCCCATCCGGTCCGCCTGGGCGTCCACAATCCCAAGCTGATCTGCGCCATCCAGCTGATGGAGGGCCACATCGAGGAGCCGCTCAACCAGGAGGTCCTGGCACTCCGGGTCGGCCTGTCGCGCCGTCAGCTGGAACGGCTGTTCCGCAAGCATCTCGGCCGCACGCCCGCGCAATATTACCTGGAGCTGCGCCTGGAGCGGGCCCGCCACCTGCTGTTCCAGACCAGCCTGCCGGTCATGAACGTGGCGTTCGCCTGCGGCTTCGTCTCGGCCTCGCATTTCGCGACCTGCTATCGCCAGCAATATGGCCGGACGCCGCGGGCCGAGCGCGAGGTGGCCGCCTCCTGAGCCGAACCGGCAGCGCGGGACCGGGCTATTCGGCGGCGGCGACGGTCGCGGCCGGCGCCAGCAGCCGATGATCCAGGAACCAGCCGAGCCAGCGGTCGCTCGCGGCGGCGTGGCGATCGTAGCCCGCCAGCTGCTCGGCATGGGCCTGGGCACCCGGCAGGCTCAGCTTGGGCGCACCTTTCTCGGAGCTGCACCAGCGATCGACCATCTCCCGGGTCATCTCGGGATGGAACTCGATGCCCCAGACCTGCTGGCCGTAGCGGAAGGCCTGGCCGGCGAAGGCGTCGTTGGCGGCCAGATGGACGGCGCCGGGCGGGATCTCGAAGGTTTCCGAATGCCACTGGTAGAACATGGTCGGCTGGCGCAGGAAGTCGGCGCCGGCCGCGGTCGGCTGGATCTCGCTGTAGCCGATCTCGACCAGTCCGGCCGGGTGGCAGGAGACGCGAGCACCCAGCACCTTGGCGATCGCCTGGGCGCCCAGGCAGATGCCAAGCAGCGGACAGCCGCTCGGCACGGCGGTCCGCTCCAGCCAGTCCAGCTCCGCCTTGATGCCCGGCAGATGATCGTCATTGGCGCTCATCGGCCCGCCGAACATGACCGCCGCCCGATAGCCGCCCAGATCGGCCGGCAGCGGATCGCCGAGATTGGGGCAGCGCCGGTCCAGGACCAGGCCGCGCGCCTCGAGCATGGCGCCGACCTTGCCCGGCGTCGAATGCTCCTGATGGACGATGATCAGAACCTGATCCGGCATGTCACGATCCAACCCCTATGGCCGCTGGCCAAGCGATGCAAGCGCCACGCCAGGCCAGCGGCCGCCGGGACTTTCGCTAGACGTCCAAGCCCTCGAACAAAGCGGTCGAGATGTAGCGCTCGGCGAAGGACGGGATGATCACCACGATCAGCTTGCCGGCCATCTCCGGCCGCTTGGCGACCTCCAGGCCGGCCAACACCGCGGCGCCCGAGGAGATGCCGCCCGGAATGCCCTCGGTGCGGGCCAGCTCGCGGGCCATGGCGAGCGCATCGGGGGGGGCCACCTGCACGATCTCGTCGATCTGCTCGCGATCCAGGATCTCCGGCACGAAGCCGGCGCCGATGCCCTGGATCGGATGGGGGCCTGCCTGGCCGCCGGACAGGACCGGGCTCGCGGTCGGCTCGACCGCGACCATCTTGAGCTCCGGCCGGCGCGGCCGGAGCGCTTGGCCGCAGCCGGTCAGCGTGCCGCCGGTGCCGACGCCGGAAATGATCACGTCGACCTTGCCCTCGGTGTCGACCCAGATCTCCTCGGCCGTGGTGCGTCGGTGGATCGCCGGGTTGGCCGGGTTCGAGAACTGGCCGGGCATGATGGCGCCCGGCGTGCTCGCCAGCAGCTCCTCAGCCTTGGCGATCGCGCCCTTCATGCCCTGCTCGCGCGGCGTCAGCACCAGCTCGGCGCCCAGCAGGCGCAGGAGCTTGCGGCGCTCGATCGACATCGATTCCGGCATGGTCAGGATCAGCCGGTAGCCCCGCGCCGCGGCCACGAAGGCCAGCGCGATGCCGGTATTGCCCGAGGTCGGCTCGATCAGGACGGCATCCGGGCCGAGCTTGCCCTCGGCTTCCAGCGCCTCGATCATGCTGACCCCGATCCGGTCCTTGACGCTCGCGATCGGGTTGAAGAACTCCAGCTTGAGCACGAGGTCGGCCCGCGCGCCATGCTGCTTGGCGAGCTTGGGGATGCGCACCAAGGGCGTGTTGCCGATGGTCTCGGTGATGCTGTCGTAGATCCGCCCGCGGCCTGGCTTGTCGAGCACCAGCCGTCCATGCTCCGCCTGCTCGTTCACTGCTGTCTCCTCGCGCTCATGCGATATGCTTGGCTGCGCCTAAATTGGCGCCCTCCGGCAGCGCTCGCAAGGGGCGGCTCAAGGTAGCGGCTCTGCGGCCATGGCGGCGGGCCCGGGCTCGAGCTCGGCCGGCAGATCGGCCAAGGTGTAGATCGATTGCGCCCGGCGGACCCCGCGCAGGGCAAATCGCCCGATCGAGACCAGGGCTTCGGGGCGCGTCGCCGCCGCGGCGAAGCGCTCGGACATCAGCAGGTTGCGGTCATATTGGCCGCACAGCGCCTCGATCCGGGCGGCCTCGTTGACGGCTGGCCCGACCACGGTGAAGTCCAGCCGCTCGGTGCTGCCGACATTGCCCCAGTAGACCTCGCCCAGATGCAAAGCGACATCCAGGAGCATCGTCGTCCGCCCGGCCGCCCGGCGTTCCAGATTGACGCGCCGGACGCCGGCCAGGGCGTCGCTCGCGGCCTCGATCGCCAGGGCGCAGACCTCGGCCGGCGGCCGGCCGTCGAGCGGGAACGTCGCGAGCAGCCCGTCGCCCAGGAACTTCAGGATCTGGCCGCTGCGCTCGGTGATCGCGGGCACCAGGCAGTCATAATATTGGTTGAGCGCCTCGACCAGATCGCCATGGGGGATGCGATCGGCCATGGCCGTGAAGCCGCGCAGGTCGGCATAGAGGATGACCGCCTTGATCACGTCGAGCATGCCGCGCCGGATCTTGCCGTTCAGGATGCGCTGACCGGCTTCCGGGCCGACATAGGTGTCCAGGAGGTTGACCGCGGTGTCGTGGTTGAGCCGGGTCTGGAGCGCCAGCGCCAGGCGCGGCATCAGCCGGCGCAGGACCTTGAGATGGCGCGGGCTGAAGCCATCGGGGTGGGCGGTCGTCCAGGACGCGATGACGCCGGTCTCCTGACCGCGCTGGCCATCCTCGCCGAACCAGATCCGCTGGGCCAGGTAGTCGCTGGCCCCCTGCTGGCGGAACTCCTCGAGCAGCGGGAACTCGATCGGCGTGTCGCCGGCCAGCTCGACCCGGAGCTCGTCGACGCCAAGGTCGATCATGCGCTTGAAGGGGCTCTGCAGATAGGCGTCGGTCGGCGCCAGGCGGTGCACGTAGACATCGGTCCGGATGCCTTCCTCCGGCCGCCAGGCGCAGCCCAGCCCGGCGATCCGCGGATGCAGGGTCTGGGCGCTGATGTAGCTGCGCCAGACCGGCACGCCGATCGCCACCAGGCGTTCGCAGACGCCTTCGAGCAGCGCGCCCAGACCGGTGCGCAGCAGCCCCTGCTCGACGATCCAGTCGGTGATCTCGGCGACATCGGCCTGTGGGGTCGGATTGGGCACCGGCAACAGCTTTCGGCAGTGGCCCCAAGGGCCGGAACAAGGCGAGCGCGTGGTTGTTAGATAAGCTTGCCGGGCTGGCGCCTCAATGGCCGACAGCGGCAGCGACGCGCGCCCGCCAATTTGCCCTTAAAGCTGCGTAGCGACCGAAGTCATACAATTTTTGCGACTTTTTCGCGAACCGCCGAAAAGCTTTGTGCTATGGTCCTGCGGGGACCGAACCGGCGATGCCCACCACGAACGCGGCACGGGAAACGCCATGCAGCTCGCCAAGTTCGCTGCTTTGACGTTCGATTGCTATGGCACGCTGATCGACTGGGAAAGCGGGGTGGTGAACGCCCTGCTGCCGTGGCTGACCGACGCCGGCGTGGCCGCCAACCGCAGCGAGATCATCAAGGTCTTTCGCGCGATGCAGGCGGCCCAGCAGGCGGCGACCCCGACCATGCTCTATTCCGAGCTTCTGGTGCAGGTGCACAGCTCGATCGCCGATTATTTCCACGTGCCGGCCAATCCGCTCGCGGCGCGTGCCTTTGGCGGCTCGATCCGGCATTGGCCGCCGTTCAGCGATGCCCCGGGCGCGCTCGCCTATCTCAAGGAGCATTTCCGGCTGATCATCCTGTCCAACGTCGATCGGGACTCCTTCGGCCACAGCAACAAGGCCCTCGGCGTGCGCTTCGATCAGGTCCTGACCGCCGAGGAAATCGGCAGCTACAAGCCGGATCCGCGCAATTTCGACCGGCTGGTGGCGACCGTCGAGGCCATGGGCGTGCGGCGGGAGCGGGTCCTGCATGTCGCCGAATCCACCGAGCGCGACCTCCAGCCGGCCAAGCGCCATGGCTTGGCGACCTGCCTGATCGCCCGGGCGCGCGCCCGGCCGCTCACGCCCACCGGCCAGGAGCTGCGGCCGGACTTTCGCTTCGACAGCCTGGGGCAGCTCGCCGACGCCCATTGGGCCGAGATCGGGCCAACCTGAAGCCGGCGGCGCCGGCCGCGATCGTCTGGCGCAGGGGTCGCGCCGCCAGAGGTCAGACGCCTAGCGGGCCAAGCGGAGCGCCGATAGCCGGCCGCCGATCTGGCGGAAGGCCGCTTGCAGCTGCTCGCCGGTCGGCGAGTTGAAGAAGTGGGCGGCGGAGGAGGCGCAGTTGCGGTAGAGCGTCTCGATGTCCTCGTCGTCGAGCGCGAACATGATCGTGTAGATCTCGATGCCCGCCTCTTTCATGTCGGTGCAGATTGTGGCCAGGCGATCGTTGAGCTCCTCTTCGGCCTTGGATTCCTTTTTGGTGCCGAGCTGCTTGTCCTTGAGAAGGCCATAGGCGGTGTAGAGATTGGGCTCGATATCCGCCTGACCATCGGTCATGAACACCACCGCCTTGATCGAATCCTCATCATCGTAGTCCAGCGGCCGGTTGTTTGGGGTGGCGCCGCCCCAGAGGCTCCGCCAGCTTGGCGAGATGGCGCGCCAGCCCCAGACCAGGCCGACCGGTGGCACGGTGCCGCCGGAAGCGACCAGGTCATCGATGGCGTCTTCCAGCGTCTCACGCTGGTTGGTGAGCGACACGACCTGGTTCTGGATGCAATAGAGATTGGGCCCCCTGTTGTTGGAAACCGGCGGCCAATCGTTGTCGTCCTCGTCCGACGGCCAGAGATAGGCACGGAATGGTTGGTCGGCAGGGGGCGTGTCGTCCTGGTCATAGGGCGCGGCGCGGGCCTGAACGCAGCCATCCCAGGTGTCGGGCGCGAAGTTCGCAGCGCTGTAGCCGGTCAGCCAGTTCGTCCGGCTGCTGCCGACATTCACGGCGGTGGTGAACGGCACGATCGAAATCCACAAATCGTCGAGCGTCTCGTCATCGCCGAACAGGATGTCGACCAGGCTCGTGGCCGCGGTCTTCAAGGAGGTGATCTTGACCGCGTTGTTGGCGTCCCGCCACAGCATGGAGCCGGTGGTATCCAGCACCATGGCCAGCTCCAGGCCCTTGTGGGCGGAGGCGGCGACCGAGCTTGCGCTCACCTCGACGGTGTCGATGCCCAGGACCCGCATGAACGTGGTCGGGATCTCGGCCTGCGCCCGGACCTCGAACTCGCCGGTATCCTCATGCGGCGTCACCGTGAACTGCTCGAGCTCGCCGCCCAGATAGTCGCTGGCATAGTTGGCGTCGAAGTACATGCGGGCGTCGGCGCTGGCCTGCGCCTGCGCCATGCTGAAGCCATGGCCGCCGGCGAGCGAGGCGGCATCGACCGCCGCCTGCAGCCGGCTCTTGGCCATGTAGGCGCGGCCGCCATCGACCGCGAGGCCGACCATCGCGAACAGCGGAATGACCGCGAGGCCGAACACCATCGCGACGCCGCCCCGCGGAGAGCGCAGCAGCGCCCGTGCCCGGCACCCGATGCGGGCGCCAAGGCGCCGCCCGAATTCCAAGGCCAGCCAGCCACGCTCTTTGACCATCATCCACACTCCGCCTGACACGGGGCGCCGCATGCCGCCCGCGTCGGTGAGGATGGGCCAAAGGGATTAAGGGGTGGTTAAGGCGGCGCCAGGCCGCCAACCGGGCCGCCGGCTAGAGGATCTCGTGCTCCGCGAACACCTCGGCCAGCGAGCGGCCGGCCTGCAGGGCGGCGCGCACCTGGTCCTCGCGCTCCAGCTTGGTCAGCGCCAGGGCGATGGCTTGCGCCACGAGGTGCTGCGGCACGATCACGACGCCATCGGCATCGCCGAACACCAGATCGCCCGGATTGACCTTGACGCCGCCGCATTCGACCGGCACGTCGAGCGCCGCGATCTCGCCGCGGCCTTTGGAATCGAGCGGTCCGATGCCGCCATGGAACACCGGGAAGCCCTGCTCGCGGATCGCCTTCACGTCGCGCACCAGGCCATCGGTGACGCAGCCGACCGCGCCGCGGGCAAGGCTGGCGGTGGTCAAGAGCTCGCCCCAGGGCGCGATCCGACCGCTGTCGCCGCAGGCCAGAACCGCGACCTCGCCGGCTTGCAAATCGTCGATCAGCGCGATCTCGAGGGCGTAGGGATTGTGGTCGGGCGGCACATGGTAGACCTCGCGGTAGAGGCCGGTGCGCGCCTGGCCGCAGAGCACCAGGCGGTCGTCGAGCGGCCGGATCGCGGGCGGCAGCACCTGGTGGCGGTAGCCCAGCGTGTCCATGACATCGGACAGGACGGCGGCATGGAGGCGCTCGCGCGCGGTCGCAAGCGTGGCAGCGTCGATGGACATTGGGGCCTCCCTCGGCTCGAGCCAGGCCGCGCGAGACGCACCCGCGCTTACCCAGGTGCCGTTCTTACGTCAGCCACGGCCCGGTGAGAACGGCGAAGCGGCCTCGCCTGGCTGATTTCCGGCCAAGCTCAGCCGGCGCCGGCTCAGCCGCCGAGCGGGCCGCAGCGGGTGGCGAGCTGGCCAGCGCCGTCGAAGGCGAGCGGAGCTGCCTCGCCCATGGCCACGACGCCGGCCTGGCCGTCCAGCTCCTGATAGAGCGCCGGCGAGACCAGGACCTCCTCCAGATGCAGGGTCGAGCAGATCTGACAGAGGCGCGCGGCCATGGGATCGTCCTGCCAGCAGCTGGCGACCAGCGCCCGCAGGGCAGTCCGGTCGTCCGCCAGCACGACCGGCATCCGAGCCGCCTCGATCGTGGTCGAGACCACCCCGTTCAGATACATCTTGGCCAGGTCCAGGCCATGGACCACGGCCCGGGTGGTGTAGTCGGCGAGGCCCAGCCCGATGCCATTGCCCTCGGATTCGGGCGTGACGCCCAGCACCGCGATCTTGTGGATCAGCGGCCGCTTGGGCGCCGCCACGCCGCGGATGTCGATCCGGCCGGTGACCGCGCAGTCCATGCCAGCGCCCGAGATCTCCTTGCCGATCCATTCCACGATCAGGCCGTCGAGCTGGGCAAAGGGCAGCTTCGCGATCAGGGTCTTGGCCTGCTGGAGCAGGCGCTGGTCGGTCTCGTAGATCGCTTCCGGCTCGACCCCTTCCAGGGTCACCAGCTGCTTGTCGGCATTCTCGACCAGGGCCAGGCCATAGGCGATCGGGGCTTGGGCGATGGCGATCCGGGCCAGCTCCGGCAGCACCTCGGTATAGCCGCGCGGGCCGAGCACGTGGACGTTGCGGGCACCCTCGGCCTTGCCCAGCCCGACCGCGATCAGCTTGGTCAGGCCGCTCTCGACCGGCCGGTCGAAGCTGGTATGGGACTTGACCCGGTTGATCAGGAGCACGGCGTCCGCCTCGGCCGCGTTGCGGTCGAACTTGCAGCGCGGGCCGGCCGGCGTGGCGCCGTAATCGACCACCTCCATGGTGGCGCGGACCGGCGCGCCGACGGTCGCCTCGGTGATGCCGAGATGGGCCAGGACCTGGGCCTGGCCCTCGGCCGTGCCGCCGCCATGGGTGCCCATGGCCGGAACGATGAAGGGCGCGAGGCCACGGCCCTTGAGATGCGCCACCGCTGCCTTGGCGACCTGGTCGATCCGGGCGATGCCGCGGCTGCCGACCGCGACCGCGACGCTGGCGCTGCTGGCCAGCTCGGCGAGCCGGCGCGACGCTCCGAGCGCCGTCTCGACCGCGGCCTCGAGATCCGCGATCGGCGTGCCCTTGGGCTGCGGCAGGCGCACCCGGCGCATTGGCGGCAGCGGCACATGGTCGAGAAATGGCAGGTGGACCTCGGGAAACTGCGGCGTCAGCATGCTTGGCCTCCCCTGGCGGCGATGGTGCTTGCGGCGCACTCGACCTGGCATGATTTTAGCAGCTTTTGCCGCGCCGCGATGCAGCCGGCGACCAGCTTTGGGAGGGGAGCTTGCCAGAGGCGATTGGCGCGGCGTCGGAGCGGCTGATCATCCGCCCGGCGCAGGTGAGCGATCTCAACGAGATCCAGGCGATCTACGCGCTCGAGGTGGCGGAGGGCACCGCGTCGTTCGAGCTGACGCCGCCCGACCTCGCCGAGATGACCGCCCGCTGGCAGGCGATCCGGGCCGCCGATTTGCCCTATCTCGTGGCCGAGCGGGCCGGCCAGATCGCGGGCTACGCCTATGCCAGCCCGTACCGGCCGCGCCCGGCCTACCGCTTCAGCGTCGAGAATTCGGTCTACGTCGCCCGTGCTGCGCGCGGCCAGGCGATCGGGACCGTGCTCCTGGCAATGCTGATCGAGCAGGCCAGCCTCATCGGCATGCGCCAGATGATCGCGATCATCGGCGATTCTGCCAATCTCGCCTCGATCCGGTTGCATGAGCGGGCCGGCTTCGCGCCCGTCGGCACGCTCAGGAGCGTCGGCTTCAAGTTCGAGCGCTGGCTGGACACCGTGATCATGCAGCGGGCGCTGGCGCCCAGCTAGCGCCGCCTAGACGAACACCTTGGCCTTGAGATGGTCGGCCAGGCGGAGCGCCAGGGCTACGATGTTCAAGGTCGGCGCGCCATGGTCGCCGGTCGAGAAGATCGAGCTGCCGGCAATATATAGGTTGCCGACCGAATGGACCCGGCCGTTGCGGTCGACCACGCCATCGACCGGGTCGTCGCTCATCCGGGTGGTGCCCATATGATGCCAGCCGCCATCGGCCCATTGCGGCGGATCCTCCTCGAACGGCTGCAGCCGGCCGAGATTGAGCCGGCCGAACTCCTGGGCCAGCAGGTCGCGCATGCCGCGGAAGGTCCGGTGATCGAGCTCGCTGAACTGCCAGTCCAGCCGGGCGATCGGCATGCCCAGCCGGTCCAACCGGTCGGTCAGGGTCACGCGGCTGTCCGGATTGGGCACCTGCTCGCCGACATAGCGCAGCGCCACCGTGTTCGGATAGCTGCGGACATCCGACGAGCCGTACCAGATCCGCCGGCCGATCGCCGCCGAGACCGGGCCGATATCCTCGGCGATATTGCCCAGATGGCGCCAAAGGTTCTCCGGCACATGGCCGCGCAGCACGGCCTGCTTGACGGTGCGGAAGGAATGCTCGCCGGCGCTCAGGACCTGGTCCCGGAACTGGATCGCCTGGTTGCCGATGCCGGCTTTTGCCTGGGCCTCGCGGCTGAGCCGCAGATGAATGCTGAGGCCTGGCGTCATCTCGTCGGGCAGCTCGATGCCATAAAAATGCGGATCGAACGGCATCCGGGTCATCAGATTGCCGAGGTGGAAATGGCCGTGGTCCATGAAGTAGCGGCCGACCCGGTCATGGCGATTGCCCAGGCCCGCTTTCTCGACATCATTCGAGACCAGCAGCATGCGCGCATTCTCGATGCCGCCGCAGGCGAGCACGAAGGCCTTCGCCTTGATCTTGAACTGGTTGCCGGCGAAGGTCGTGGCGCTGACTTCATCGACCCACTGGCCGTCCGGCTTGGCGTGGAAGGCCTTGATCGAGGTGTCGAGGCAGAGCTTGACGTTGCTGGCATCCAGGAGCGGCTGGCGGTAGACCTCGCCGAAGCGGGTATAGGGCGAGATCTGGAAGACCGCGTGGCGGATGGCGCTTTGCTGGTCGAAATCGAAATAGCCGATCTTGCGCTGCTTGGACCAATAGGCCGGATCGGTCTGGACCTGGCCGATCTGGCAGAGCTCGGCAGCACGCGGCAGATAGGGATCGATATCGGCGCGCCGGATCGGCCAGCCGCTATGGGGGATCCAGTCGCGCCGCTCGAAGGTCTCGGGCTCGAGCGGCCGGCAGAAGCCGGCCCAGTGATTGCTGCAGCCGCCGAACAGCCGCAGCCGCATGTCCATGATCTCATAGGGCAGATGATCGGCCACGACCTGGTTCAGCTCGTGGACCGCGTCGTCGAACTCGAAGCCGCCGGACTCGATCAGCATGACGTCGAGCGGCTGGCCGGCCAGCGCCAGGGCCAGGGAGATGCCGGCCGGGCCGCCGCCGACGATGCACAGGTCGGTCGACAGCTCGCTGCCGGCCTCGATCTTGCGGCCGTCGATCAGCATTGACCACCCGGGGCGTGGTTCATGACATGGGCTCGTTGGCTGTTCTGGGGATGCGGTTCGTCCCGAGATACCGGACCAGCCGCCACAGTCAACGGCATTTCCGACAAGCTTTGTAAAATTTGCGACATGAAGGCGCGTCGCAGCAGCGGGTCGAGGGCCGATCCGGTCATGGCCTCGCTTGCCGCCAGCGCCGCCTGCGTGCCATGCTTGCCGCCTGGAAAAGCAGCCGCTGCGGCGCTCTGTAGCCCCTGCACGGCGGCCCAACTGCGAGACCTGCGCGATGCGGATCGAGCTGAGCTACGGCAAGAGCGGCCTGCCGGTCGAGCTGGCCGACGATCTGGCGGTGACCGTGATCCGCAAGCCGCCGATGCCGCTCCTGCCTGACCCGGAGGCCGCGATCCGGGCGGCGCTGGCAGCGCCGGTCGGCGTGCCGGCCCTGGCGGCGCTGGCCGCCGGCAAGCAAAGCGCCTGCATCCTGATCTGCGACATCACCCGGCCCGTGCCGAACCATTTGTTCCTGCGGCCGCTGATCGAGACCCTGCTCGCGGCCGGCATGCCCGCCGGGGGCATCACGGTCCTGGTCGCGACCGGCCTGCACCGGCCGAACGAGGGCGCCGAGCTGGCGGCGCTGGTCGGCGACCCTTGGGTGCTGCAGACCGTGCGGGTCGAGAACCACTTTGCCCGCAACGATGCCGATCACGTCGATCTCGGCCGGACCCGGACCCGCGGCACCCCGGTCAAGCTCGACCGCCGCTTCGTCACCGCCGAGCTCAAGATCGCGACCGGGCTGGTCGAGCCGCATTTCATGGCCGGCTGGTCGGGCGGCCGCAAGGTGATCGCGCCCGGCATCGCCCACAAAGACACGATCACGACCTTTCACAGCGCCCGCTTCATGGAGGATCCGGCCGCCGCCAACTGCAACCTCGCCCGCAACCCCCTGCATGAGGAGCAGCTGGAGATCGTCGGCATGCTGGGCGGGGCGCTCGCCCTCAACACCGTGATCGACGAGGCGCGGCGGCTGTCCTTCGTCAATTTCGGCGAGATCGTGGCCAGCCACCTCGCGGCGGTCGAGCATATCCGCCGCTTCGCCGAGGTGCCGGTGCCCGAGCGCTTTCGGACCGTGGTGACCAGTGCTGCCGGCTATCCGCTCGATCAGACCTACTACCAGACCGTGAAGGGCATGGTGGCGCCCCTGGACATCCTGGCGCCGGGCGGCGATCTGATCATCGCGTCCGCCTGCAGCGAGGGCATGGGCTCGGACGAGTTCAGGGCGGCGCAGCAGCGCCTGGTCGCGGGCGGGCCGGAGCAGTTCCTGGCCGAAATCAGCGCCAAGCGCTTTGCCGAGATCGACGAGTGGCAGACCGAGATGCAGCTGAAGCCAATGCGGGTCGGCTCGATCCAGCTGGTGACCGACGGCCTCGATGCCGACGAGCGTGCGCTCACCGGCGTCAACCTCGCGCCGTCGCTGCCGGCCGCGATCGCCGCCAGCCTGGCGCGCAGCGGCGAGCGGCGCCTGGCGGTGATCCCGGAAGGCCCTTACGTGGTGCCGGTCTACCGGCCGGCGGCATGAGCGAGGCCGAGATCAGGGTACGGCCGGCCACCGCCGCCGACCGGCCGGCGGTCTGGGCGATCCTCCAGCCGATCCTGCAAGCCGGCGAGACCTACACCCTGCCGCGCGACCTCGATGAGGCGGGAGCGCTCGCCTACTGGTTCGGCCCGACCCACCAGGTCTTCGTCGCGGTCCAGGGCGACCAGGTGCTGGGCACCTATTATCTGCGGCCCAATCAGGCGGGCGGTGGCGACCATGTCGGCAATTGCGGCTACATGACCGCGCCGGCGGCGGCCGGGCGCGGCGTCGCCCGGGCGATGTGCGCCGACAGCCTGGCGCGGGCGCGCGCCGCCGGGTTCACGGCACTCCAGTTCAATTTCGTGGTCGCCACCAACCAGCGCGCGATCCGGCTGTGGCAGAGCTTCGGCTTCGAGATCGTGGGCCGCCTGCCGCAGGCTTTCCGCCATCCAAGCGCCGGCCTGGTCGACGCCCTGGTCATGTACCGGCTGCTGTGAGCCGCGCCCGCCGCGTGCGGCAGTAGCGGCGGCTCTCGATGGAGCTCTGGGTCCCGATCACGATCGGCGCCGCGTTCCTGCAGAACCTGCGCTCGGCCCTGCAAAAGCACCTGACCGGGCAGCTCAGCACGGTGGGCGCCACCGCGGCCCGCTTCGTCTACGCCGCCCCCTTGGCGCTCGCCTATGTGCTGCTGCTGGCGCAAGCGAGCGGTTCGCCGCTGCCGGCGCCGAATGCGGCCTTTCTCGGCCATGTGGTGCTGGGCGGCCTGCTCCAGATCGTGGCGACCGCCTGCCTGATCCGGCTGTTCGCCATGCGCAACTTCGCGGTCGGCACGGCGCTCGCCAAGACCGAGGTGGTCCAGGCGGCATTGTTCGGCCTGGTGATCCTGGGCGAACGGCCAAGCGCTGCCGCGGTCGCCGCCATTCTGATCAGCCTGCTCGGCGTGCTCCTGATCGCGCTGGCACCACGCCGGACCCGCCTCCAGGCGCTCGCGGCCGGCCTGCTCGATCCGGCGGCGCTGCTAGGTCTCGCGGCGGGCGCCTGCTTCGGGATCTCGGCCGTGGCCTATCGCGCTGCCGCCCTGACGCTTGAGGATAGCGGCGTCGCCATGGCCGCCGCCTACACGCTCGCGGCGGTCACCATCGGCCAGACGGTCGCGATCCTGCTCTATCTCGGCCACCGCGAGCCGGGCGAGCTGGCCCGGCTGTTCGGCGCCTGGCGGATCGCCGCCTGGACCGGCCTGGCCGGCATGCTGGGCTCAGCCTGCTGGTTCACGGCGATGACGCTGCAGAACGCCGCTTATGTCCGAGCACTCGGCCAGGTCGAGCTCCTGTTCACCTTCGCCGCGTCCTATCTGGTGTTCGGCGAGCGCAGCCGGCGCGGCGAGCTGGTCGGCATCGCCCTGGTGGCCATCGGCATCCTGCTCCTGCTGCTTGGTCCCTAGCGAGCGCGCTCAAAGCGCCCCCAGCATGCCCCGGATCGCAGCGCCGGCATCCTGCAGCGCCAGCAGCGCCAGATCGCAGCGCTTGGTCAGCTGCAAAAAGCCATGGACCAGCCCCGGATAGGCCCGGCAGTCATGGACCACGCCGGCGGCATCGAGGCGGGCGGCCAGCTCGCGCGTGTCGTCGGCGAGCGGATCGACCGTGCCGTAGTTCAAGAACAAGGGCGGCAGGCCGGCCAGATCGGCCAGCAGCGGCTCGGCCAGCGGCTGACCCCTGCCCTCGGCACCCAGATAATGCTGCCAGAACCAGCCCATCTCGCGGCTGCTCAGGCGGTAGGAGCCGTCACCGAATTGCTGGTGCGATTCGGTGCCGAGCCGCGCCCAGTAGCAGCCATAGAACAAGGCAGCGCCCAGCGGCAGAGCCAAGCCCTGGTCGCGCAGGCTGAGCAGGCAGGCCAGCGCCAGATTGGCGCCCGCGGAATCGCCGGCCAGCACCATGCGCGCCACGTCCAGCTCGAGGTTGCCTGCCTCGGCCTGCAGCCAGCGCAGCACCGCCAGGCAGTCATCGAGCCCGGCCGGAAACGGCGCCTCGGGTGCCAGCCGGTAGTCGATTCCGACCACGGCCGCCCCGGTTTCGGCGGCCAGCAGGCGCATCAGCCGCTGATGGGTATCGATCGAGCCGAGCACGAAGCCGCCGCCATGGATGTAAGGGATCACCGCGAGCCCCGGCGTCGCCACCGGCCGCAGGATTCGCACCGGGATCGGATTGGCGGGTCCGGGCACCTCGTGGCTCTCGATCTCGGCCATCGGCGGCAAGGGCTCGTTCCAGACCCGGTTGTCCGCTGCCATCTGGGCGCGCGCCTCGTCGACGCTCAGCGTGGTCCGATCCGGCCGTGCCGCGGCCGCGGCCTCCGCCAGGATCTCGGCGATCTGCGGATCAACATAGGGCGCGGCGTCCGGACGGCTCATGCCGGGCTAGGCCCGAGCCGGTAGGCGGCGATGGCATTGTCATGGAACACCTGGCGCCGCTCGCGCTCGCTGCAGCCGGCCAGCGCCTGCTCGACGATCGCGACCCAGGCCGGATAGCGGTGGGTCTGCTCCGAAACCGGCCAGTCGCTCGCGAACAGCAGCCGGTCCGGGCCGAAGCAGTCGATGGCATGGTCGAGATAGGGCCGGATCTGCTCGAGCGTCCAGCTGGCATGGTCGGCCTCGGTGATCACGCCGGACAGCTTGCAGACCACGTTCGGCATGGCCGCCAGCTCGCGCAGCTGGCTGGCCCAGGGCTCGAACAGCCCAGCCGCGATTGCCGGCTTGGCGATGTGATCGAGCACGAAGCGGACCTCCGGGCAGCGCCTGACCAGCTCGATCACGGCCGGCAGCTGCTGGTGGGTCAGGCACAGATCGAAGCTGAGATCGAGCGGCGGCAGGAGCTTCAGCCCCTCGATGAAGCCCGGCTGCAGGCAGAACCCGGGATCGGGCTCGCTCTGGATCAGCCGGCGCACGCCCTTGAGCAGACCATGGTCCGCCAGCGCCGCCAGATCCGCCTCGACCGCGCGGCCATGCTCCAGCGGCAGGGCCGCGACCATGCCCTGCAGCCGCGGCTCGGCGGCCGCCAGCTCGGCGACGAACGCCGCCTCCGCCAGATGCTGGCCCGGATCGACCGCGACCTCGACAAAGACCAGCCCGGCCACCGCGATCGGTCCGCAGGCGGCATCATACTCGGCGATCAGATGCGGCCCCTGCAGCACCGGGATGCCCGCCATCCAGCTGTAGCTCAGCCGGCCCGGATCATAGAGATGGACATGGGTGTCGATGATCGCGAAATCAGGCATGGCTTCGCTCCCCCGCCAGCGCGCAGCCGCGCTCGCCCCCCATTATTGCGGCTCGGCCCGATCCAGCCGGCGCCTCGACCGGCTGTGATCAGCCAACGGCACCTTGCCGGCCGCGATCCATTCGCCGACCGACACCGCGAGCGTCAGGGCCAGGCACATGGTGGCGCTGATCGAGCGGAACGCCTGAATATCGGTCTCGATCACCTCAAGGCTGACCTTGGCCAGGCGCACCAGCGGGCTGAGCGGGCTGTCGGTCAGCGCCAGAACATCGATGCCGCGTCCGCTGGCCGCCTCGAGCACGCTCAGCACCTCGGGCGCGTAGTCGCGAAAGCTGACCGCCAGCAGAACGTCGCCCTGGCGCACGCCGCTCGCCTGCTGCAGCAGCATGCCGCCGACGCTGTCCAGGAGCTGTGCCCGCAGGCCAAGCTCGGCCAGCAGATAGGCAAGGTACGCCGCGACCGGAAAAGCCCGGCGCTGCGCCACCAGGTAGATCGTGCCGGCATTGGCGAGCAGATCCGCCGCCTGCTCGACCCGCTCGATCGGCAGCTCGCGCCGCAGCCGCTCGATCGCGGCGATGCTGGCGCTCGCGAAATCGTCCAGCAGCAGCTCCGGAATCGAGCCCGCGACCCGGCGATGCCGGTCGCGCAGCTGCCGGATCCGCTCGCCATAGCTGGGCGTCCGGTCGAGCAGCCGGTCGCGAAACAGCCGCTGCATGTCGGTGAAGCCGTCGAAGCCCAGGGCCTTGGCGAAGCGGATCAGGCTGGAGGGCGGCACGCTCGCCCGGTCCGCGATCACCGCGATGGTCTCGAGCGCCATGTCGTCCGGGTGGGTCATGGCGAACTCGGCGACCTGCTGGAGTCGCCGGCTGAGCGTCAGATGATTGGCGGCGATCGCCGCCTGCAGCGTCTCGAAGCTGACCGGCCGCTCGCCCAGGGGCGGCGCGTCGCGATCGACATCGGCAAAGGACATGTCGGGCGATCCTGAGGGTAGGCGGCCTCGGCCAGGCGGGCATGCTAGGGCGAGTTGGGGCCGCCGATCAATAGGGCCGGCGCGGGCGGTCGGGCGTGGCTCGGCCAGCTGCTCATCTTTCATTAACCATTATCGCGCATGCTCCGGCTTCGGTTTGAGACAGCTTTGGATGGCGCTGATGCACGCAGCCGCAATGTCGTTTCGTCGCTTGATCCGCCTGCATGGCTGGGCCGCCGCCTGTGGCCTGGGCGGCGGCTTGGCGCTCCAGCCGGCATTCGGCCCGTTTGCCTGGTCCTGGGCGGCGCTGCTCTTGGCGCTCGGCCTCTGGCTGCAGGCGCGCCAGCGGCGCAGCAACCGGGGCGTGACCCGGGCGCGGCCGGCGGCCGATCCGGGCTGGGTGCCGCAGAGCGAGGCGGTGCCGGGGCCGCTGTTGCCGCATGACGCGCTGACCGGTTTGCCGAGCCGGCATGTGTTCCTCGATCGCCTGCATCTGCGCCTGGTGGAGCCGCAGGCCGAGGACGAGGGCGTCGCGGTCCTCTGCATCGAGCTGGTCGAGCATGCGGCGATCGCGCGCAACCAAGGCGGCGTCGCCAGCGACCTGCTGCTGCGCCATGCCAGCGCCCGCCTGCTCGCGAACCTGCGTCAGGACGACATGCTGGCGCGGATCGAGCGGGCGCGCTTCGCGATCGCCTTGAACGAGCTGGTGGCGCCCGGCGACATCCTGGCCTTGTGCGCCCGCCTCCAGGCCACCATGGCCACACCCTTCGACCTCTATGGCCAAGCCAGCCAGGTCACCTTGCAGTTCGGCGTGGCGCTCTATCGGGCCGAGGCCGACGCGGCTGCAGCGCCAGCCTCGGGCGATCTGCTGGCGCGCGCCGTGGCCGCGCTCGAGCTGGCCCGTCAGGACGGCGTGGGCGCGGTCCGGGCCAGCGACGAGCAGCTCGATCTCGCCTTGCGCCGGCAGCGGGCATTGACCGAGGATCTGCGCCAGGCGCTGGCGCGCAGCGAGCTCGAGCTGCGCTTCATGCCGCAGTTCTCGCTGGCCGAGCGGCAGCTGGTGGGCGTGCAGGTGCACCTCGCTTGGAGCCATCCAAGCCATGGCGAGATCGGCGCTCAGCAGCTGCAGGCCCTGGCCGAAGCGGCCGGCATCGGCCGGGCCCTGGGCGGCTGGCTGGCAGAGGCAGCTTTCCGCGAGGTGGCCAGCTGGCCGGTCGATCAGCGCCAGCCGATCGACCTCACGATCGGCTTGCTGGCCTGCCAGCTGGACCAGCCGGATCTGGCCGAGGTCCTGACCAATCTGCGCCAGGCGCACGGCCTGGCGGCGGCGCGGGTCGTGCTGGCGATCGACGAGGCGGCGCTGGGCGTGACCGGCCGCGGCCGGCCGCGCAGCTTGGCGCGGCTGCAGGCCGCGGGCTTTCGCCTGGCCTGCGCCGATTTCGGCGCGAGCGGTGGCCAGCTGGCGGCGGTGGCCCGGCTCGGCGTCGATCAGCTGCTGATCGACATCGCAGCGCTCGAGGGCCGGCTCGGCTCGATGGGCGCAACGGCGTTGCTGCGAACCACCGGCATGCTGTGCCGCGAGCTCGGCATCGCGATGGCGGCATTGGCGCTGGCCGACGAGCGCCGCCATGGCCAGGCCATGGCGCTCGGCTGCAGCCGGGGCCAGGGCGACCATTTCAGCTCCCTGCTACCCACGCTCGAGATGCGCGCGATCGCGGCCTGCGCCGCCCCGGCGCCCAGAGCAGCCAGCGACCAACCGGCGGCGATCTAGAGCGCACTTCGGTCGCTCGGCACCAGGCTCTGCCCGACCTTTGCCATGACGGCGCCGTGCATGGCGCCGTCATGGCTCATCGGCGCGGTCATGCGCTCCCATCGCAGAGCGAGCCCCGACGGCGGTCGTGGGCGGCCAATGGCCGTCGCGTGGGGCCGCACGACAGCGATCACCCGGTGCGCCTAGCCCGCGGGCGCTTGTCGCCTCGACCAATGCCCGGATCCTGCCGGAGAACGCTTCGATGTGAGGCGAGCGATGTCGCCGCATCGAGCGCACGGTCGAACATTGCCGCTGCGGCGCCCATAGCTGACCCCTTTGCGCCCTCTAAGGGCGGGCCTAGGGGCGGGGGCAAGTCGGTACCATTCTGGCACCGGTATGCTAACTAGCCCTATGGTTGAGCAAGCTGGCCACTCCGGCAGTTCTCATCCTGCTGAGGCGGTGCGCGCTGCCGCTCATGGTCGGCAGCGTCCCATGGCCATCCAGGGCAGCGCGCTTTTTCAACCGTGCCCACGCCGCCGCAGTCAAAGTATAATTTATGGTTGAAAAAGATTCTGGCTGTGGATAATTTCTGATCCAGAACCGGTGCGCGAGGAAGCTGCCAGCGATGGTGCGGGCTGCCAGCCGGTCGTGGTCAAGGGGATGGTCCAATGGCTGAACCGTTGTTGCCCAACAGCACAGCTACACCTGCCGTCGCCGCCCTGGCGCAGCGTCGCCAGCTGCAGCAGCCGGATGCCGCCTGGGACCTCATGCCCGACCCCGAGCGGCCGCGGCGGGTGGCCCTCGAAGGCTTGGCGATCGGGGCGCCCTTGACCGCGGCGTTCATCGGCGTGCTGTTGTCAGAGGGCCATGCATTCGGCCTCGGCGTCGAGGCCGATCAGACGGCGGTGGCCGGCAAGGCCGGTGCCGGGCAAAGCGGTGCCGCGGCGCAGGCGGCCCGCGGCGCGGCGGGCACGCCGGCCGGCGCCGATGCCGATGGCGCGGCCTGGAGCGAAGCCAGTGCGACGCCAGGCAGCGTGATTGGGGGGGCGCCCGCGCCGGCGCCCGAGGCCGCTGGCGAAGGCGCCTCGCCGGTCGCGGCCGAGCCGCTACCGGCGGTGCCGGCCGCCGCCCAGGCGGCGCTCGGCGAAGCGCCCGCCGCCGCCGCGCCGGCCGGCAATGTCAGCGTCACTTTGCTGCAGCTCGATCTGCCCGAAGCCCCCGAGGCGCCTGTGGCGCCCACGCCAGCCGATCCGGACGAGGCGATCGGCCGGCAGGTGCAGGGCGGTGCCGGCGACGATGTCATCGAGGGCACCGATCGTGACGATACCTTGCTGGGCGGCGACGGCGACGATCTGCTGCTCGGTCTGGGCGGCGACGATGTCCTGGAGGGCAATGCCGGCGATGATCGCCTGTTCGGCGGCACCGGCAACGATCAGCTGGACGGTGGCGACGGCGCCGACCGGCTGTTCGGCCAGGACGGCAATGACGATCTGCAGGGCGGTGCTGGCGATGATCGCCTGGAAGGTGGCGCTGGCGCCGATCTGCTGCAAGGCGGCAGCGGCGACGACACCTTGGTCATGGACGACGCGACCGACGTTGCCTTGGAGGTCCAATATGGCAGCGATGGCGGCGGTGACGACGTCCTGGTGGTCGAGGACAGCTTCGTCCAGCAGCTGCCCGGCAGCTTCAGCAACGCCACCTTCATGTTCGCCGAGAACTTCGGCCAGGCGCTGCCTGGCGGGACCGAGGCCTATCATCAGCTGCTCAGCCGCGGCATCGAGCATGTGACCCTGCATGGCGCCACCGATTTCGATGTGGTCGGCGACAGCAATGCCAATCGGCTGCTCGGCAACATCGGCGACAACCAGCTCCACGGCATGGCCGGCGACGACACCCTGGCCGGCGGCGCCGGCAATGACCTGCTGGATGGCGGCGCCGGCCAGGACCAGCTGATCGGCGGCGCCGGCGACGACGTCCTGCGCGGCGGGGCGGGCGCGGACGAGCTGCGCGGCGAGGCCGGCGACGATGTCCTGCGCGGCGGTGGCGGCGACGATCTGCTCTATGGCGGTGCCGGCCGCGACACCTATCTGTTCCATCTCAACGACAGCGGCATCGACAGCGTGTTCGATCACGAAGGCAGCAATTTGCTCAAGGTGGAGGGCCGCGGCGAGCAGGCCATGGCTGCCCGCCTCGAAGGCAATGATCTGCACCTGATGGCGGATCTGTCCGACTTCGCCGTGATCCGCGACTATCTTGGCCATGAGGGCGCCTTTGCCGGGCTCGATCTCGGCACCGGCGTCCAAGCGCTCGACGATCTGCTCGCCGCGTACCTGCCAGCCCAAGCGAAGAGCGCCACCGGCCTGGCCGAGGCCCGCGCCGCGGCGCCCGACTGGCTCAGCGACTATCAGGGCACCGCTTCGAGCACCGGGCCAGCTGCGGCCGACCCGCCGGCGGTGGTCGCCGAGTTCCCGGATCCGCCCATGGCCACGGCCGACGCCGATGCCAGCGCCGCGGTCGCGCATGGTGCCGTGGTGGCCACTGGCACCGACGATCTGTTCGGCCATGCGGCTGCATCTTGAGCCACCGCGCGCTGTGCTGCGGCAGCTGGCCTCGAGTGGGTGAGGCACGACCGCTCGAGGC
Organism: uncultured Alphaproteobacteria bacterium; assembly: GCA_902826935.1. Taxonomy (GTDB): domain Bacteria; phylum Pseudomonadota; class Alphaproteobacteria; order Geminicoccales; family Geminicoccaceae; genus CADEGR01. The sequence goes on from CADEGR010000006.1 coordinate 34,319, forward strand.
CAGCCGGAGCAGCGTCCAGCGGACCACGGCGATCCTGCAATGCTGCATGCTTGCCCTGGCCTTGCGTCCGTCAAGGGCATAGCGCGCCGGCGGGCATTTTGCCGCCCGCAGCGACTCCTCCCGCAGCAGCGCGGTCAGCCGGTCGAGGCGAGTGGCGAGCTGAGCGCAACGCCGACGTTCGGTGGGTCTGCAGGCAGCGGCCATGGCGGTGGCTCGACAGCAGCGGTTTGCCGGTGAGGCCTTCGCCGGCGGCCGCCGGCACTGGATCGATGCCGGTCTCGCTACTCAGGTAGATGGCCAATCGGGCGCAATTTCTGGGTCCGACGTTTGGCGAGCTTGCGTGGTTGTGCGATCGCAGTGAGACGGGCTTGTCGATGGGCGAACGCCAGCGCCGAAAGCCATGCGAGCGTTGCGAGGGGCCGAAGCACAGCTTGATCCGACAACGGATCTGGTGGTTCGGCCCGTTCCATGCGCTAAGCCACCGCCGATCTCGGCCTCGCCGCCGGGTCGGCTCTGGCTGAAACCGGATCATGACGACACGCGGGCTGCCGCCACCGGCGCGAACCGCTCTCGGAGTAGGTAGCTTTGATCGGCCCTGCCGGCATGCTGTTGGGTTGTCCCACAGCCGCGCATGGACCTCGTCCGGTCGTTGGGCAGCACGCTTGCCTGCTAGGCCGTCGTGGGTGTTGCCGGGCGGGGCGGAGGGCCCACGCAACCCGACAGCAATCGGCCAAGGCCCGTCTTGCGAATCGATCTGGCCGAGCGAGTCATGGTAGCCAGCAGCGCTCCAGCCGATCCTAATCGGCCTGATGCGGGCCGCTGGAGGCCGCCCAGTCGATCAGCCCATCGCCCGGCGAACCAGCTAGATGCCGACAAGACAAAGCCGAGCCGCGCACCGGTCGCCAGTGACGATCGGTACAGGCGTGCTGCTGCTGAAGGCCGCGCAGCAGCAAGTGGTTCGGCCAGCTCGCTCCACCACCAGCGGTCTGATCGCGCGCGGTCCGGCTGCGCCGGTCAGGCTGGTTGCCCGGCGGCCAGCGGTTCGATGCCGGCGGTCACGGCGGGCAGCAGGGCCGTCGCAGGCGGTAGGAGCTGCGTGATGTAGAATGCGGCGCTGGCGTGGCGCGCTGGCGCATCGGCTGCGCCACTGGCCGCCGCGAGGCGCATCTGGCGCGCCAGCAGGAAGCCGCCGAGCGTCACCGCGAACATCCGCAGATAAGGGGTGGCACCGGCCTGGGCCGCTTCCGGTGCCCGCGCCGAGGTCGCCTGCAACCATCTGGTCGCCTGCTCGAGCGCCGCCAAGCCGTCCGCAAGCGGGGCGCGCAGCGCCGGCGCCGCCGCTAGCGGCGCAAGCTCGCTTCGCAGCTCGTCGAACAGCGCGTTGACGGCAGCACCGTCGCCCAGGCCAAGCTTGCGGCCGACCAGATCCAGCGCCTGGATGCCGTTGGTGCCCTCGTAGATCATCGCGATCCGGGCATCGCGCAGATACTGGGCGACCCCGGTCTCCTCGATATAGCCCATGCCGCCATGGATCTGGAGCGCCAGCGAGGCCAGCTCGAAGCCCTGGTCGCTGCACCAGGCCTTGACCAGCGGGATCAGCAGATCGAGCCGCGCCTGGGCGGCGGCGCGCGCGGCGGGTTCGCTCGCCCGGCCGGCATGGTCCATGGCGGCTGCGGCGAGATAGGCCATCGCCCGCATCGCCTCGATCTGGCAGCGCATGGTGATCAACGTCCGGCGCACGTCCGGATGGCCGACGATCGGCCCGCCGCCCGGCAGCCGGCCCTGGACCCGCTGGTCAGCATAGGCGCAGGCCGCCTGGTAGGCCCGCTCGGCGATCGCCAGCCCCTGGATGCCGACCGCGAGCCGGGCGTTGTTCATCATCGTGAACATCGCCCGCATGCCGCCCTGCGGCTCGCCGACCAGATAGCCGATGGCACCCTCATTGTCGCCGAAGGACATGACGCAGGTCGGGCTGGCATGGATGCCCAGCTTGTGCTCCAGCGAGACGCAGCGCAGATCGTTGCGGGCGCCCAGCGAGCCATCGTCATTGACCAGGAATTTCGGCACCAGGAACAAGGAGATGCCGCGCGTCCCCTCGGGCGCGTCGGGCAGGCGCGCCAGGACCATGTGGACGATGTTGTCGGTGTAGTCGTGCTCGCCGTAGGTGATGAAGATCTTGGTGCCGAACAGGCGATAATGGGCGCCGTCCGGCACCGCCCGGGTCCGCAGCGCACCGACATCCGTGCCCGCCTGCGGCTCGGTCAGGCACATCGTGCCGGTCCACTCGCCGCTGACCAGCTTCGGCAGATAGCAGGCCTGCTGCTCGGCCGAGCCGAAGCGCAGCAAGAGCTCGACTCCGGCCTGGGTCAGCACCGGGCACAAGCCGAACGACATGTTGGCGCTATGGACCATCTCGGCGACCGCGGTGGCGAGCGTCCAGGGCAGGTCCTGGCCGCCCCATTCGGCCGGGAAGGGCAGGCCGTTCCAGCCGGCCGCCACGAACCGGCCGTAAGCTTCCTTGAAGCCCCGGCTGGTCCGGACCACGCCATTCTCGAGCCGGGCCGGCTCGCGGTCGCCGACCGGATTGAGCGGCGCTAGCTCCTGGGCGGCGAACCGGCCGGCCTCGGCCAGCACCTGATCGACCAGCTCCGGCTCGAGCGCCTCGCCGCCAGGCAGAGCGCGCAGGGCCGCCAGATCGACCGTGTGATTGATCACGAAGCGCATGTCGTCGAGCGGCGGCAGATAGCTGGTCATCGAGCAATTCCTCGGCCGGTCCAATGGGGTGGCAGCGCCATGCGGGCAGCCATGCGGCATCTGGCTTAAGCACCCTGGAGCGCCCGGCGAATTGTTCTTCGCCGGCGCACTGGAATCAAGGGTGGCGGCGCAGCGCGACCAGGTGCGGCGTGCTCCGCCGATCCCCGGGCGGCGCGCCAGCACTCGACCCCCGTCTCGAGCGCCGCGGCCGGCCGCCTGCATGCTCACGGCGGGGCGCACGGGATCCGGCCCATCGGCCACGGTCGGTAGTGGGATGAGCGAGTCCCTAAAGCACCGCGCCCGGGTTCAGGATGCCGCGGGGATCGAGCACGGTCTTGAGGGCGCGCATCAGCTCCAGGTCGACTGCCGGCCGGCGGCGGGCCAGCTCGTCGCGCTTGAGCCGGCCGATGCCGTGCTCGGCGCTGATGCTGCCGCCATGGGCCAGGACCAGATCGAAGACCCGCGCTTGCACCTCCGCCTTGCGCGCCAGGAAGGCCTCGGCCGACCAGTCCGGCGGCTGCAGCAGGTTGTAGTGCAGATTGCCGTCGCCGACATGGCCGAAGGGCAGGATCCGCACGCCCGGCAGCAGCGTCTGGAAGACCGTCTCGCCCTCGGCGATCAGGGCCGGCACCTCCGAGATCGGCACCGCCACGTCGTGGCGCAGGACCGCGCCGGCATGGGCCATGGCGTCGGTCGGGCTCTCGCGCAGGGTCCAAAGGGCCTGGCGCTGCTGCTCGCTGGCGGCCAGCGTGCCATCGCTGATCAGGCCCTGCTCCATGGCGGCCGCCAGGACCGCCTCCAGCCGGGCGGCCAGGCCCTCCTCGAGCGACCAGCCGACCTCGATCAGGACCTGCCAGGCGGCTGGCCGGGCGAGCGGGGCGCGGGCGCCGGGCAGATAGGCCAGGACCAGCTCGACCAGGCCGCCCGCCATCAGCTCGAAGGAGCTGATGGTCTCGCCCAGCTGGCCGCGGCAATGGGCCAGAAGCTCGACCGCGGCCTGCGGCGAGGGCACGGCGAGCCACGCGGTCTGGACCTCGCGCGGCCGCGGGAACAGGCGGAGCACGGCGGCCGTGATCACGCCCAAGGTGCCCTCGGCGCCGATGAACAGCTGCTTCAGGTCATAGCCGGTATTGTCCTTGCGCAGGCTGCGCAGCCCGTCCCAGAGCCGGCCATCGGCCAGGACCACTTCGAGGCCCAGGACCAGCGCGCGCGCCATGCCGTAGCGCAGGACGTTCAGGCCGCCGGCATTGCTCGCGATGTTGCCGCCGATCTGGCAGGTGCCCTGGGCGCCAAGCGCCAGCGGAAACAGGCGATCGACCGCGGCCGCCGCGTCCTGCACCCGCGCCAGCACGCAGCCGGCCTCGACCGTGATCGTGTCGTTCAAGGGATCGACCGCACGGATCCGGTCGAGACGGGCGAGCGAGAGGATGGCGAGGCGGCCGCTGGCATCGGGCACGCCGGCGCCGACCAGGCCGGTATTGCCGCCCTGGGGCACGACCGCGACGCCGGCGTCGTGGCACAGGCGCAGCACGGCCGCGACCTCGGCGACCGAGCCGGGCCGGAGCAGCAGGCCGCTCCGGCCGCGCGCGGTGCCCCAGCGCTCGACGCAGAGCTCGGCAATGCGGCCCGCATCGGTGCTCCAGCCGCGCGGGCCGAGGCAGGCATCGACCGCGGCGAGGAAGCCTTCGGGCAGATCGGCAGAGGGGTCGGCCAAAGGTGCTCCGGTCATGGTTGCTCAGCCCTGGCCGGCGGCGGCATAGACCCGCAGCACGTCCCGCACCGCCTCGATCAGGAGCGCGCGCGGCAAGGGCTCGAGGGCGCCGCCCGCGACCCGCGGGTAGAGCCCGGGCAGGAACTGGCTGATCAGGGTCTCCGGGATCCGGGTCGCCGCGAGCTGCGCGAGCAGCCGCTCGACGGCGGCCTGGGCCGCAGGCGCTGGCCAGTAGTAGCGGATCCGATCGCTGTAGCTGTAGTGGCGGAGGACACGCTGCTCGGCCGGGCTGCCGGGATAGTAGGCGCGCCAGTGGCCGGGCTCGGCCAGCATCACCGCCTCCATCGCCGCCACGAGCGCGTGCTCGCGCCAGGCGGGATCCAAAGCGAGGGCGATCTGGTCGAGGGCGTAGAGCGCTTCGCGCAGGGCGAAGGTCAGGCCGGGGCCGACCTTGAGGATGGCAAAGCCGTCCTGGACCAGCGCGGCCAGGCGGTCGGCTGGCTGGTAGTCGGTGGAGTGGGCCTCGAACACCAGGCCAGGCCACTGGTCGAGGGCAGCGCTCAGCGCCTCGGCCCGGCTGGGCTCATAGGCCACGACGTTCTCGTGGCCGAACTCGACGCCGGGCTGGACCACCAGCGCGATCACCCGTGCGAAGGCGTCCGCCAGCCCGGCGTCGGCGAAGGCCTGGCGGTGGACTGCGAGCGTCTGGGCCACGGCGGCGGGTGCGGTGACCTCGAAGTGATCCAGCACCTCGAGGGCGCCGCCGGGGACCGGCACCTCGGTGCCGATGACATAGAAGGGCGGCGGCCCGCCGGCGCTGGCGGCGGCCGCCTCGGCCGCGCGCGCCAGGCGGGCGGCGCGGCCGGCGATGACCTCGTCCGACAGGGCGACCGGCTCGCCCCGGCAGCCCATGCTGGCATCGAGATGGATCTTGCCGTAGCCGGCCCTGACATAGGCCCCGACCATGGCTTCGGCCCGGCCGAGCGCGGCCTCGGCGTCGAGCGCTTTCCAGGGGTTCGGTCCCAGATGATCGCCGCCCAGGATCACCTGCGCGCGCGCCAGGCCGACCCGCTCGGCGATCGTCCAGACCTGGTCGCGAAAGTCGGCCGGCGTCATGCCGGTATAGCCGCCGTCCTGATTGACCTGGTTGCAGGTCGCCTCGATCAGCGCCGGGCGGCGATCGGCCTTGGCCTGCAGCAAGGCGGCCTCGATCACCAGTGGATGGGCGGAGCAGATCGAGGTGATGCCGCGCGGCCGGCCAGCGGTCCGCGCTGGTGCCAGTTCCGCCAGCGGGTGGCCGCTCACGCCGTGGCTCCCTGGCTGCCGGCGATCAGCGCGTCCAGCTCCGCGAAGGTCGAGGTGCCCTCCATGGGCCCGCGCACGCCGACCGCCCGGGCACCGCTGGCATTGGCGTAGCGCAGGCTGTCCTCGATGCTCCGGCCCTGCAGGCGGCAGGTGACGAAGGTGGCGCCGAAACAGTCGCCGGCCCCGGTCGGGTCGATCTCCTCCGCCGGAAAGCTCGGCAAATGGAGGAAGCCGGCGCGGTCGTGGTAGCTGGCCCCCTCGGCGCCGCGCTTGACCACGATCGCGGCCACGCCCATGGCCAGGATCTCCTGGATCGCGGCCGGCTCGGCGTCGGCCTCGGTCAGCAGCGTCAGCTCGGGCCCGCTCGGCAGGAACAGATCGCAGCTCGCCAGCATGAAGCGCAGCGCCGCCTGCATCGCCGGGTCGGCCAGCATCTCCCTGCGGATGTTGGGATCGAACGAGATGGTCCCGCCTTGCGCCTTGACGATCCCGATCGCCCGCTTGATCGCCTCGATGATCGCCGGTGCGGACAGCGACGAGCCCATGACGTGGAAATGGCTGCACTCGACCAAGAGCGCGTTGGCGGCCTCGGTCAGAGCGACGTGGCCGCAGGCGCTGTGCTTGATGTTGAACACGAAATGCCGGTCACCCGCGCTGTCGTAGCGAACGAAGGCGCTGCCGGTGACCTGGTCGGGGTGGATCTGGATGGCGCTGATATCGGCGCCGTCGGCCTGCAGCCGCGCGATGTTGAGCCAGCCGAAATCGTCGTCGCCGACGCAGCTGATGATGCCGCAAGGCTGGCCGAGCTTGGCCACCTGGTCGATGAAGATCGCCGGCGCGCCGCTCGGGAACGGGCCGATCAGCGGACCCGGCGCCCGGAAGCTCTGGCCGCGCTCCTGGGCCATGATCTCGACCAGGATCTCGCCCAAGGTGACGATCTTGCCCATGGGGCGACCCTCCGATCCCGGCTCAGCTCATCCAGTTGCCGCCGTCGACGTTCAGCGTCTGGGCGACGATGTAGTCGGCGTCGGCAGAGGCCAGGAACACGGCGGCACCCACGATGTCCTCCGGCCGGCCCATCCGGCCATACGGCACGGCCAGGCCGACCTGGCGCTTCTTCTCGCCGAGCGGCCGGCCCTCATACTTCGCGAACTGGGCGTCGACCTGGTCCCACATCGGCGTGTCGATCACGCCAGGCGCGATGCCGTTGACGTTGATCTTGTGCTTGATCAGATCGAGCCCGGCGCTCTGGGTCAGGCTGATCACGGCCGCCTTGGAGGCGCAATAGACCGCCACCAGCCCTTCGCCGCGGCGGCCGGCCTGGCTCGAGAAGTTGATGATCTTGCCGCCGCGGCCCTGCTCGACCATGCGCGCCGCGACCGCCTGGAGCATGAACAAGAGCCCCTTGGTGTTGACCGCGAACTGCTTGTCGAAGCTCGCCTCGGTAATCTCCAGGATCGGCGCCATCTCGAAGATCCCGGCATTGTTGACCAGGATGTCGACGCCGCCGGCCTGCTGCACGGTCGCCGCGACCGCGCCATCGATCGAGCTTCTGTCGGTCACGTCGAGCCTAAGGCCAAGCGCGCCGCGCCCGATTTCCGCGGCCAGCCCCGTCGCCTCGTGCTCGAGCAGATCGGCGACCACGACCCGGGCCCCCTCGTCGGCATAGCGCCGGCAGATCGCGGCGCCGATGCCGCGTGCCCCGCCGGTGACGATCGCAACCTTGTCCTTGAGCTGCATGGGCTTCGTCCTTGGTCCAGACCTGGCTTCGAGATGATTGCGGCCGATGCTATCGGATGGCCTTGCGACCGTCGAGGTGAGGCCTGCCATGGCCGTCCTCTTTGGTTGACAGCGTGCGGCGCTCCGATAGCTTAGCGCGCGCCGCGGCTGACCTCTGGCCGTGGCGCCCAGGTCACGCGGGAGCAGGCCATGCACCAGGATGAGCTACGGGGCATCATCGAGGATGCCTATGAGCAGCGCGCCGAGATCGGGCCGGCGACCAGCGGGCCGATCCGGGACGCCGTCCAGGCGGCGCTGGCCGGGCTCGACGCCGGCCGTTTCCGGGTCGCCGAGAAGCAGGCCGGCCGCTGGCAGGTCCATCAATGGCTGAAGAAGGCGGTGCTGCTGTCGTTCCGCCTGGCGCCGATGGAGCTGATCCCGGGCGGGCCGGGCGGAGCCGCCTGGTGGGACAAGGTGCCCTCCAAGTTCGCCGGCTGGACCGAGCGCCAGTTCCAGGAGGCTGGCTTTCGGGCGGTGCCGGGTGCGATCGTGCGCCGCTCCGCCTATATCGCCCCCGACGTCGTGCTGATGCCGTCCTTCGTCAATCTGGGTGCCCGGGTCGGCAAGGGCAGCATGGTCGACACCTGGGCCACGGTCGGCAGCTGCGCCCAGATCGGCGCCAATGTCCATCTCTCGGGCGGGGTCGGGATCGGCGGCGTGCTCGAGCCCTTGCAGGCGGAGCCGGTGATCATCGAGGACGACTGCTTCATTGGTGCCCGCTCGGAGGTGGTCGAGGGCGTGCTGGTCGAGCAGGGCTCGGTCCTGGCGATGGGCGTGTTCCTGAGCGCCACCACCAAGATCGTCGATCGCAGCACCGGCGAGGTGTTCCGCGGCCGGGTGCCGCCTTACTCGGTGGTCGTGCCGGGCAGCCTGCCGGGGGCGCCTTTGCCGGACGGCCAGCCGGGGCCGAGCCTGGCCTGCGCCGTGATCGTCAAGCGGGTCGACGCCCAGACCCGCGCCAAGACCTCGATCAACGAGCTGCTGCGCGCATGAGCCAGCAAGGCGACCCGGTCGCCCTGGCGCAGGCGCTGATCCGCTGCCGGAGCGTGACGCCGGCCGATGACGGCGCGCTCGCGGTCCTGGCGGCGGCGCTGGCACCGCTCGGCTTTGCTTGCCACCACCTGGTGTTCGAGGATCCGGCCAGCCCGCCGGTCGGCAATCTCTATGCCCGCCTCGGCGACGGCCGGCCGTCGCTCGCCTTCGCCGGCCATACCGACGTGGTGCCGCCGGGCGATATCGCCGCCTGGCAGGCCGATCCGTTCGCCGGCGCGATCATCGGCGACGAGCTGCATGGACGCGGCGCGGTCGACATGAAGGGGGCGATCGCCTGCTTCGTCGCGGCGGTGGCGCGGCTGCTGGCGACCGGCCGGCCAGCCGGCTCGATCAGCCTCCTGATCACCGGCGACGAGGAAGGCCCGGCGATCAACGGCACGCCCAAGCTCCTGGACTGGCTGCAGGCGCGGGGCGAGGTCATCGACGCCTGCCTGGTCGGCGAGCCGACCAATCCGGAGCGCCTGGGCGACATGATCAAGATCGGCCGGCGCGGCTCGCTGACCGGCCAGCTGACCGTGACCGGCCGGCAGGGCCATAGCGCCTATCCGGAGCGCGCCGACAATCCGATCCCGCGGCTGCTGGCCATGCTGCAGGCCCTTCTGGCTGAGCCGTTGGATGCCGGCAGCGAGCATTTCCAGCCGTCCAGCCTGGTGCTCACCTCGGTCGATGTCGGCAACCCGGCCAGCAACGTGATCCCGGCCAGCGCCCGCGCGGTCTTCAACATCCGCTTCAACGACCGGCATAGCCCGGCCAGCCTGGAAGCCTGGCTGCGCGCCCGGCTCGACCGGATCGATCGGCGCTATGAGCTGGCGCTTGGCACCTCGGGCACCGCGTTCGTCACGCCTTCCGGCCCGCTCACCCGGCTGCTGGCCGAGGTGATCGAGACCGAGCTTGGCCGGCGGCCGGAGCTCTCGACCTCCGGCGGCACCTCCGATGCCCGCTTCATCAAGGCGCTCTGCCCGGTGGTCGAGTTCGGCCTGGTCGGCGCCACCATGCATCAGACCGACGAGCGGGTGGCGCTGGCCGATCTCGAGCGCCTGACGGCGGTCTACCAGGCGTTCCTCGCCCGCTTCTTCGGGCAGCGCTGATGCCCGACCGCGCGGAGGTCCAGCGCTCCCTCTATGGCGTCTACCGCCTGGCGCTGCTCGATCCGCAAGGCTTCGGCTACCTCAATCTCAGCGTCGAAGGTTTCTGGAATTCGTTCTTCGCCGCCATCCTGGCCGCGCCGGCCTATGCGATCCTGATCGCCGACACGGTGCTGAGCACCGAGGAGTCGGTCGATCTCGGCTGGTTCGTGATCGTCGAGACGATCGCCTATATCATCGGCTGGGCGGCCTTCCCGGTCGCGGCCCTGATCGCCACCCGCTTCCTCGGCCTCGGGCGCAACTATGCGATCCTGGTCATCGCGGCCAATTGGGCGGTGGTCCTGCAGGTCACCATGTTCCTGATGGTCGTGCTGCTGACGCCGATGCTGCCGGAAAGCGCTGGCAGCCTGGCCATGCTGGTCGCGACGGTCGCGATCCTGGCCTATCAGTGGTTCATCACCCGGACCGCGCTGCAGACCACGGGCGGGATCGCGGCGGCTTTGGTGATCCTGGACCTGACCTTGAACATCCTGATCAGCCTGTCGGCCGAGCGCCTAGCTTAGTGCAGCAGCGCATTGACGTCGCCAGACACATCGGATCGCTGTGTCTAGGTCGATGCCCTAGTAGTCGACCCGGATCAGATAGAGGCCGTGCGCCGGCGCGGTCGGGCCGGCGGCGCTGCGGCTGCGGGCGGCCAGGATCTGCTCGATGGTGTCGACCGACCACTTGGCCTCGCCGATCAGCTTGAGGGTGCCGACCATGTTGCGCACCTGGTGATGCAGGAACGAGCGGGCGCTGGCGAAGATGTCGATCTGGTCCTGCTGGCGGCGGACCATCAGCTGGTCGAGCGTCTTCTCGGCCGAGTTTGCCTGGCAGAGCGTGCTGCGGAAGCTGGTGAAGTCGTGGTGGCCGATCAGGCGCTCGGCGGCCTCCTGCATGATCTCGGCATCGAGCGGGCCGGGCACGAACCAGGCGCGGCCGGCATCGAGGGCGAGCGGCGCCCGGCGATTGACGGTGCGGTAGCGGTAGTGGCGGGCGCGGGGCGAGGAGCGGGCGGGGAAGTCGGCCGCCCCCCTGGTCGCCTCGCGCACCACCCCCCGCGCCGGCCGGGGAGTGGGGGTCAAGGGGTTGCGCGGGGCCTCCACCGAGACCTCGCGGGGCAGGGGGAGATGCGCCACCTGGCCGATCGCATGCACGCCGGCATCGGTCCGGCCGGCGGCGGTGATGTCGACCGTCTCGCCGCAAAAGGCGCGCACCGCCGCTTCCAGCGCCGCCTGGACCGACGGGCCGTTGCGCTGCCGCTGCCAGCCATGGAACGGCCGGCCGTCATACTCCAGGGTCAGCTTGTAGCGAGGCATGGCGCGCCCAGCATGGTGCCGACCGGGATCGGGCAGCCACGCAGGAACTCGGCTGCCGGCAAGGGCCTGCCGCCGGCCCGCTGCAGCAGCGTGGGCCGGATGGCGCCACTGCCGGTGGCGACGGTTGGCGCGCCATCGAGCACCTGGCCCGGCTGGCCCTGGCCGGCGACCGCCTGGCCGGCCAGGATGCGCAGGCGCTCTTCGGCCAGCTCGGTCCAGCAGCCAGGCCAGGGATTGAGCGCCCGCAGCTGGCGCTCGATCTGCGCTGCCGGCTGGCGCCAGTCGATCCGCGCTTCCGCCTTGTCGATCTTGTGGGCATAGGTCACGCCGGCATCGGGCTGCGGCGTCGGCTGCAGCCGACCGGCGGCCAGCTGCTCGAGCGTCGGCAGCACCAGCTGGGCGGCCAGCTCGGCCAGCTGGTCGTGCAGGCTGGCGGCGGTGGCATCGGCCGCGATCGGCAAGGCGTGCCAGGCCAGCATCGGCCCGGTGTCGAGGCCAGCGTTCATCTGGATGACGGTGATGCCGGTGGTCCGGTCGCCGGCCAGGAGGGCGCGCTGGATTGGGGCGGCGCCACGCCAGCGCGGCAGCAGCGAGCCATGCAGGTTGATGCAGCCGAGCCTGGGTGCCGCAAGAATCGCCGCCGGCAGGATCAGGCCATAGGCGGCGACCACCGCGAGATCGGCGTCCAGCGCCTGCAGGGCCGCGAGCTCGGCCGGATCTTTCAGACTCGCGGGCGTGCGGAGCGGCAGGCCCAGCTCGGTGGCGGCGGCGCCGACCGGCGACAGCCGGGGCTGCAGGCCGCGCCCGGCCGGCCGCGCCGGCTGGGTATAGACCGCGACGATCCGGTGGCGCGAGGCCGCAAGCCGCCGCAGGCTCGGCACCGCGAAGGCGGCCGTGCCCATATAGACCAGGCGCAAGATTGGTCCGTCGGCGTCCATTTGAACCTCAAAGGCGACAAAGCCTGGGGATCGCAGACCTGAAATTATACCTGCAGGCTCGGTGATAGGCCGAGCGTCGGCACTTGCCAAGTGGCCTGCTGCGCGCGCGGCCGGGTCAGGCCGGGCTGCGCAGGCGCTCCCGGCGCGCCTTGGCCATGCGCCGCATGATCATGGTGCGCTTGAGCGCCGAGATCCGATCGACGAACAACACGCCGTCCAGATGGTCGATCTCATGCTGCAGGCAGCGGGCCAGGAGGCCGTCCGCCGTCAGCTCCTGCAGCTCGCCCTGGCGGCCCTGGAAGCGGATCGTGACGGCCTCGGCCCGGACCACGTCGGCATATTGCTTGGGCAGGCTGAGGCAGCCCTCCTCGGCGCTGCTGATGGCGCTCGAGCGGGTGACGATCTCCGGATTGATCACGACCAGGGGTGCGCGCTCGTCCTCGGGCCCGAGATCGACCACGAACAGCCGCTGCAGCACGCCCACCTGCGGGGCCGCCAAGCCGATGCCGGGCGCGCGGTACATGGTCGCCAGCATGTCGTCGAGCAGCCGCGCGAGCGCTCCATCGAAGCGCTCGACCGGCTGGCACTTGGTCGAGAGGCGCGGATCGGGCGCCTCGATGATCTCCAGGATCGCCATGGGTGCAAGTCGAGGTTGATGATGAGCTTTGGCCAGAGCTAGGGATTGCCGGCCCGCTCGTCAAGAATGCGCAGCCGGCTGCGACGTCACGCCGGATCGAACGGCTGACGCGCCCGGAAGGCGGCGCCGAGCGTGCCGTCATCCAGATAGTTCAGCTCGCCGCCGACCGGCACCCCGTGCGCCAAGCGGGTGATCCTGGCAGGCGTGCCGGCTAGGCGCTCGGCCAGATAATGGCCGGTGGTCTGGCCATCGACCGTGGCGCTGGTGGCGAGGATGATCTCGACCCGGCCTTGCGCCTCGACCCGGCGCAGCAGCCGCTCGACGCCAAGCGCCTCCGGCCCGATCCCGTCGATCGCCGAAAGCGTCCCGCCCAGCACGTGGTAGCGGCCGTGATAGAGCTGCGCCCGCTCCATCGCCCAGAGATCGTCGACGCCCTCGACCACGCAGATCTGGGCGGTGTCGCGGGCCGGATCGCCGCAGATCGCGCACGGATCGGCATCGTCCAGATTGCCGCAGATCTGGCAGGCCTTGACCTCGCTGGCAGCCCGGCTGAGCAGGACCGCGAGGCGCGGCAGGGTGGTCTCGCGGTGCTTGAGCAGATGCAGCGCCGTGCGCCTGGCCGAGCGCGGCCCGAGGCCGGGCAGGCGGGCCAGCATCTGGATCAGCTCGTCGAGGGTGCGCAGCGCCATGCGGCGGGGCTCAGCGCGCCAGATCCAGCCGACGCATGGGCTTAGAACGGCAGCTTCATGCCGGCCGGCAGGTTCAGCCCGCCGGTCAGCTTGCCCATCTCCTCCTGGGTCTTGACCTCGACCTTGGCCTTGGCGTCGTTGAACGCCGCTACGATCAGGTCCTCCAGGATCTCGACCTCGGCCGGATCGACCAGCGAGCGGTCGATCTTGACCTTGCGCATCTCGCCCTTGCCGTTGACCGTCACCGTGACCATGCCGCCGCCGGCGGCGCCGTCCAGCTCCAGCTCGGCCAGCTTGGCCTGCATCTCGGCCATGCGCGACTGCAGCTTCTGGGCCTCTTTCAGCATGTTGCCGATATTCTTCATGGTGTCTCCACAGGCTCCGCAACGTCGATGACGCGCGCATCGGGGAAGGTCTCGAACACCGGCTGCAGCCGCGGGTCCTCGGCCAGGCTGCTGAGCTGAGCCTGCTTGGCCGCCGCTGCCTGCTCGGCCAGAGGCAGATCGCCCGCCGTCTGGCCCTCGGCCACCTGCCAGGCGCGGCCAGTCCACTGCCGCAGGCATTCCGTCAGCTCCTGCCGGCGCTGGGCCAGCCACAGATCGCCCTGGCCGAGCGTGATCTCGCCCGGCGCGAAGGCGACCAGCCGGGCGTGGCTGTGCAGCCAGCCGTAGAGCAGCATCTTGCCGTTCTGCCGGCACAGCTCGACCAGCTCGGCGAAGCTCGCCAGCTCCTTGACCAGGGTCAGGGCGGTCGGGCTGGCCGCGGGCTGGGCGGGCGCCGGTGTCGGTGCAGTCGCCGGTGCCGCCGAGCGCAGCACCGCCTGCGCCGCTTGGGCCACCGGGG
>CADEGR010000006.1:48570-60057 GCA_902826935.1 uncultured Alphaproteobacteria bacterium
GCGCACGATCAGCATCTCGGCGGCGAGCAGCGGGCTGGGCGCCAGCTTCAGCTCGTCCAGCCCCTTCAGCAGCATCTGCCAGGCGCGCGCCAGCACGGCCAGCGACAGGCCGTCCGCCAGCCCTTGGCCACGCACCGGATCCCACACCCCGGCGCCGGCCTGGCCCGGCTCGCCCGCCACCTTGAGCCGGGTCAGCCAATGGCAGATCTCGAGCAGGTCGCCGATCACCGCGTCTGGCTCGGAGCCGCGCTCATACAGCTCGGCCAGGCCGGCCAGCGCGTCCGGCACCTGGCCGCGCATGATCTGCTCGAACAGGTCGAGCACGCGATCGCGATCGGCCAGGCCCAGCATGTCCTGGATCTGCCCCTGGCTGATCAGAGCGCCGCCGGCCAGGGCAATCGCCTGGTCGAGCAGGGACAGGCCATCGCGCACGGAGCCCTGGGCCGCCCGGCCGATCAAGGTGAGCGCCCCTGGCTCGATCGTGACGCCTTCGCGCTCGGCGATGGTCGCGAAATAGCGCACCAGCTGCTCGCCCTCGATCCGGCGCAGATCGAAGCGCTGGCAGCGGGACAGCACGGTGACCGGGATCTTGCGGACCTCGGTCGTGGCGAAGATGAAGATGGTCTGCGGCGGCGGCTCCTCCAGCGTCTTCAAGAGGCCGTTGAAGGCCTTCTCGGACAGCATATGGACCTCGTCGACGATATAGACCTTGTAGCGGGCCGCGGTTGGCGCATAGCGCACGCTGTCGACCAGCTCGCGGATGTCGTCGATGCCGGTATGGGTCGCAGCGTCCATCTCCAGGACGTCGATATGCCGGCCCTCCGCGATCGCGACGCACGGATCGCAGCGGCCGCAGGGCTCGGGCGTGGGCTGGCCCTGGCCGTCCTCGCCGATGCAGTTGAGCGCGCGGGCGATGATCCGGGCGGTCGTGGTCTTGCCGACGCCGCGGATCCCGGTCAGCAGGAATGCATGCGCGATCCGGCCAGTGCGCAGCGCATTGCCCAGGGTGCGGACCAGGGCGTCCTGGCCGATCAGCTCGGAGAAACGTTGCGGCCGGTAGGTCCGGGCCAGGACCCGATAGACACCGGCTGACTTGGGTTCCGTCACGGGCGTGCGATTGCGACCGGCAGGGTTGACGCCCGGAGGGCGAGGGGGTGGGAGCTGAACCGACGACCCGGCGCGAAGCTCGTTACGGCTGCTTCCTTCCGGACCTGACCGGGTTGGCGAGTGCGCCGTCCGCGGCCAACTCCCGGCCACAATATCGGTGTTTCGCAGCCGAAGCGCAAGCGGCCTGGCAGCAGGCACAGTTGGCGCCGCACGTGGCCCGCGCCGGCCATGATCGTGATTGCTATACTGGCGGCCGAACGGCATGGTCCGCGGATTCATGCAAAGAGCCAGCCGTCGCGGAGGCAAGATGCGCCGCTTGTCCAATCCGCCGCCGCATGTCTATAGCGGCTGCACCTTCGATCGCGCCGCCCGCTGGCGGTGCGACGTCGATCACCTCGCCGCGGCCCGGCACGCGCCGACCACGCGCGTGCTGCTGCTGTCCAGCCTGCGCGTGCCGGTGATCGCCGCCGACCCGCCTTGCGTGCATTGGCTGACCGTGGCCGAGCTGGGCCAGCCGCTGCCCGAGGAGGCGGTCTATCTGGGCGAGGTCGGCGGGACCAGCCTGTTCGCCCTGGCGCAGGCCGAGCTGGCGCCGGCGGAGGCCTGCTTCGTCGAGCTGCGCGGGGTCGGCGCCCTCCTGCCGGCCGAGGAGGCGGGTGTGCTCGCCTATGCCCGCGGCCTCGCCTTCTGGCATGAGCGGCATCGCTTCTGCGGCGCCTGCGGTGGTCCCACGGTCAGCCGCCCGGCCGGCCATGTCCGCGCCTGCCCCGTCCTCGGCAGCACGCATTTCCCGCGCAGCGATCCGGCCGTGATCGTGCTGGTCACGCACGACCATCCGGTCCATGGCGAGCGCTGCCTGCTCGGCCGCTCGGCCCGCTTCGTGGCCGGCATGTACTCGACCCTGGCCGGCTTCGTCGAGCCTGGCGAATCGCTGGAGGACACGGTCCGGCGCGAGCTGTACGAGGAGGCGGGCGTCGCGGTCACGGACGTGGTCTACCAGTCCTCGCAGCCCTGGCCGTTCCCGGCCTCCTTGATGATCGGCTTTCGCGCCCGAGCCCTTGACGATCGATTGGTGATCGATCCCGAGGAGCTGGACGATGCCGGCTGGTACACGCGCGCGGAGCTGCTCGATCCGGCCCAGCGGCGGATCAAGCTGCCGAGCCGGGATTCGATCGCCCGCCATCTGATCGAGAGCTGGCTCCTGGAGGCGGCGGCTCCGGTCGAGCTGCCGGTCATGCCGCCGGCGGTGGCGGCGGTCCGGTGACGGTCGAGCTGGGCCCCGCCTGGCAAGGCGAGCGGGCGGTCCTGCGCAGCCGCGCCGGCATGGTCGCGGCCCAGCACCAGGATGCCGCGCGCGTCGGCGCCGAGGTCCTGGCGGCCGGCGGCAATGCGGTCGATGCCGCGCTCGCCACGTCCCTGGCGCTGGCGGTGGTCGAGCCCTGGATGAGCGGCCTGGGCGGCGGCGGGCTGATGCTGGTAGCACCCGGCGACGGCCGGGACGTCGAGCTGATCGACTTCGCCATGGCAGCGCCCAGGGCGCTTCGGGTCGAGGACTATCCGCTGGTGCCGGGCGAGGATGACGATCTGTTCGGCTGGCCGGCGGTGCTGGAGCAGCGCAACGTGCTGGGGCCGCTCGCGATTGCGGTGCCCGGTCAGGCCGCCGGGCTCGGCCTGGCCCATCGGCGCCATGGCCGGATGACCTGGCGGGAGCTGTGCCAGCCGGCGCTCGAGCTTGCCCGCCTCGGCCTGCCGGTGACCTGGCCGACCACGCTGCGGATCGCGACCGAGGCGCGAGCGCTTGCCCGCTTGCCGGCGAGCCGCGCGGTCTATCTGCCGGACGGGCTGCCGCCGCTGCCGGCGGCGGATGGCGCGCCCGCTTTTCTGCCGCTCGGCCGCCTCGCCGACAGCCTGGCCGAGCTGGCGGCGAGCGGCCCCGCGACGCTGGCGAGCGGCGATCTGGCGGCAGCCCTCGTCCAGGATGTCCAGGCGCTGGGCGGCGTGCTCGATCTGGCCGATCTGGCCGGCTGGCAGCCGACGCTCGGCGAGGTGCTGCCCATCCCCCATGGCCGCGCCGTCGTGCATGCGCCGGGCGGGTTGTCGGCGGGGCCGAGCCTGCGCATGGCGCTTGCGGCGATCGCGGGGCGGATCCCGGCGGGCGCGCCCACGGCCGACAGCTATCTGGCCTGGGCCGAAGCGCTCGATCGCAGCTACGAGCACCGCCTGGCCAAAATGGGCGCCGGCGCGCCGGCCGCCAGCTGCACGACCCATCTGGCGGTCGCCGACCGCAGCGGCATGATGGTCAGCCTGACCCAGACCCTGCTCTCGGTGTTCGGCAGCAAGGTGGTCTCGCCCCAGACCGGCATTCTCCTGAACAACGGCATCATGTGGTTCGACCCGCGGCCCGGCCGGCCGAATTCGCTGGCGCCTGGCCGGCGGCCCTTGGCGAACATGTGCCCGGTGCTCGCGACCGTTGCCGGCCAGCCATGGCTCGCGCTCGGCGCGTCGGGCGGGCGCAAGATCCTGCCGGCGGTGCTGCAGCTGACCTCGCTGCTGATCGATGGCGGGCTCGATCTGGCGGACGCCTTCGCCACCCCGCGGATCGATGTCAGCGGCGGGCCTGAGCTGACCGCGGACGCGCGGCTCTCGCCTCCGATCCTGGCCGAGCTGGCCGCCGCCCGGCCGCCGGTGGTCGCCCGGCAGCGCAGCGTCTATCCCAGCCATTTCGCCTGCCCGAGCGCGGTCCTGCGCGAGCCGGCGAGCGGCCTTCTGGTCGGCATGACCGATCCGGTCAATCCCTTGGGCGGCCTGGCCGCGCCGGCCTAGGCAGGATCGACCGGCAGGTCCATGCCAGGCAGGCCCTGGATCGTCGCCAGCATGCCTGGCGCGCAGCCGAACACGCGGTTTGGCTGATCGAGCTCGGCGCCGTCCAGGAAGTCGGAGGCGACCCCGCCCGCCTCCTCGACCAGCATCAAGCCGCCGACGACGTCCCAGGAATTGCAGTAGAGGGTGGCGCAGCCATCGATCCGGCCATCGGCGACATGGGCCATCATCAAGGCCGTCGAGCCGAACCGGCGGTGATCAGCGCCCGCGCGTAGGATGGCCTCAACCAGATTGAGATAGCGCTCGATCTTCATCTTGAAGGTGAAGGTCGAGCCAAGCACTGCCTGGCGCGGGTCGCGGCAGTCCGAGACGCGGATCGGCCGGCCGTCGCGCACGGCGCCATGGCCGCGCCGGGCGCTGAACAGCTGGTCGTGGATCGGGTCGTAGGTCAGGCCAAGCTCGAGCCGGCGATCCAGGTACAGGCCCAAGGTCACGCACCAATAGGGCAGGCCGCGCAGGAAGTTGGCGGTGCCGTCGATCGGGTCGATCACCCAGACCGGGCCGCTCGCCCGGGCCGCCTCGGCGCCGCCTTCCTCGCCGATGATCGAATCTTGGGGGAAGGCGCTGGCCAGATGCTGGCGGATCAGGTCTTCCACGGCCCGGTCGGCGATGCTGACCAGGTCCTGCATGCCCTTCAGCTCGACCTGCAGCTGGTCGCGCCGGACGAAGTAGTCATGCGCGACCTTGCCGGCTTCGCGCATGATGGCGGCGGCGGCGATCAGGCGGTGGTGCAGGGCATCCGACAAGATGAGGTCTCCTCGTGGCAAGGGGTCGGCAGGGGTCAGGGGCTCAAGAGCTGGCGCAGGCGCGACCAGCGGCGCGGCTCCGGCCGCTCGGCGATCGCCAGCTCGAGCGCACCCGGCTCGACCACCAGCACCACCAGCCGGCGCGCCCGGGTGATCGCGGTATAGATCAGATTGCGGCGCAGCATGCGGCCATGCTGGCGGAACAGCGGCAGGATCACGGCCGGATATTCCGAGCCTTGCGCCTTGTGCACGGTGATCGCATAGGCCGGCACCAGGCGGTCCAGCTCGTTGAAGCCGTAGGTCAGCTCGCGCTCGTCGATGCCCAGCATCAGCTGCTGCTCGGTCCGATCGAGCGCCACGATCCGGCCGATATCGCCATTATAGACGTCGCGCTCGTAGTCGTTCTCGATCTGCATAACCTTGTCGCCCAGGGCGAAGGTGACGCCGGCCTGCTCGATCTGGTCGGCGGCGGCCGGGTTGAGCGCCGCCTGCAGCGCCTGATTGAGCGCCCGCGTGCCGAGCGGCCCGCGATTGGTCGGGCACAGGACCTGCAGATCGCGCACCGGGTCGAGGCCGAAGCGGGCCGGGATCCGCTCGGCCGCCAGCTCGACCACCAGGGCCGCGCCATGCTCCGGGCTGCGGGCGCGGATCGCGTAGAAGTCGGCGGTCGCGTCGGCGGCGCGCGCCAGCTCGGGCAGCAGCCCCTGGTTGATGCGATGGGCGTTGCGCACGATGCCGCTGCCTTCCGACTGGCGGAAGATCTGCTCCAGCCGGACCACCGGCAGCAGGCCCGAGCCGATCAGATCGGCCAGCACCTGGCCCGGCCCGATCGAGGGCAGCTGATCGACGTCGCCGACCAGGATCAGGCCGGCTTCGTCGGGCAGGGCCGCGAGCAGGGCCTGGAGCAGCGGCACGTCGACCATGGAGACCTCGTCCACGATCAGCAGATCGCACGCCAGCTGCCGATCGCGATCGCGCCGGAAGCCGCGCCCGGGCTCGGCCTCGAGCAGCCGGTGCAAGGTGCGCGCCTCCTGGCCCGAGCTTTCGCTGAGCCGCCGCGCGGCCCGGCCAGTGGGGGCCGCCAGGAGCACGTCGACGCCACCCAGCGCCGCCAGGATCGCCTTGACCAGGGTGGTCTTGCCGGTGCCGGGGCCGCCGGTGATCACCAAAAGGCGGCTGGTCAGCGCCAGATCGATCGCCTGGCGCTGGGCGGTCGCCAGGCTGAAGCCGAGGCGCGGCTCGAGGTCGGCCAGGGCGGCCGGATCAGCCTGCCAGCAGGGCCGCTGCCAGGCGCGGGCGCGCAAGGACGCCGCGATCGCCGCCTCGGCGTCGTGCAGGAGGCGGGTGAAGATGCAAGGCGTGCCATCGACCGGCGCCTCGATCAGCCGGCCCTGGCGCAGCTCCTCGGCCAGCACCTGGCCGATCGCGGCCGGCGGCAAGGCCAGCAGCATGGCGGTCTGATCGAGCAGCTGGCCGCGCGGCAGGCCGCAATGGCCCTGGGTCTGCGCCTCGTCCAGGACATGGCCGAGGCCGGCCTGCATGCGATGGGGCGAATCCCGGGCGATATTGAGGCGGGCGGCCAGCTGATCGGCCGAGGCAAAGCCGATGCCCCGGATCTCGGTCGCCAGGCAATAGGGATTGGCGGTCAGCACCTCGATCGAGCGGGCGCCATAGCGCTCGAAGATCCGGGCCGCGCGGGCGCCGCTCAGGCCGTGGGAATGCAGGAACGGCATGATCTTGCGCATCGCCCGCTGCTCCTGCCAGGCAGCGACGATCCGCTCGGCGAGGCCGGTGCCGATGCCGGGCACGCCCTTGAGCCGCTCCGGCTGGCGCTCGATCACCTCGAACACGTCGTCGCCGAACGCGCCCAGCAGCTTCTTGGCGAGCGCCTTGCCGATGCCCTTGATCATGCCCGAGGCGAGGTAGGCTTCCATGCCGGCGCGGGTGCTGGGCGGGCTGACGCTCCAGCTGCGCGCCCGGAACTGCCGGCCATAGCTGGGATCGACCTGCCAGTCGCCCTCGGCGCGCAGGATCTCGCCGGGCGCCACCGGGCCGCCGCTGCCGACCAGCGTGACCGGCTCGGGCTCGCCTCGGGTCCGGACCAGGAGCACGGCAAAGCCGGTGTCCGGATTCTGGAAGACCACGCGCTCGACCGGACCGGACAAGGCACCGCCGTCGGGCGCCTGCGCGGTCAGGGCGAAGGCGCTGGCAGCGGGGTCGGCTGGCGGATCGCTCACCATGGCGCCGGCAAGCTGGCCTGTCGCCCCGCCAAACACAAGCGCGCCGTCAGCCGGCACCCGATCCAGCGTCGCGCACAGCGCCATTTCGCGCGCCGGGCCTGTCTTTTCGCTCGCCAGCCGCCGCGCCTGGAGCTACCATCGGCAAAGCAGCAAATTAAGGAAAAATGATCGAGATGCGCCGCCTTCTCTGCCTCATCGCGATCGCCGTCATCCCCATCATGGCCCAGGCCCAGACCTCGCAGCCGGCGCCGCCGGGGGCTCGGGCCGTGATCATCTGGCCGCCTGACGGCCAGGTGATCAAGGGCGGCAAGCTCTGGGTGCGCATGGGGCTGGAGAACATGGGCGTGGCGCCGGCCGGGGTGAAGTTCCCCAAGACCGGCCACCATCATCTCCTGATCGACACCGACCTGCCGCCGCTTGACGAGCCGATCCCCAACGACAAGCACCATCTGCATTTCGGCGCCGGCCAGACCGAGGCGCGCCTGATCGAGCTGCCGCCGGGCAAGCACACCCTGCAGATGCTGCTGGGCGACCATGACCACGTGCCATTCAATCCGCCGGTCGCGTCGGACAAGATCACGATCGAGGTGGCGCCCTATTAGGGCGGCCGAGGCTGGCGGCGGCAAGGATCGGACCAGGCAATGGAGGCAAAAGCGGTGCGACTGGTGAGCGCGGCGGTAGTAGCGGGCGCGGTGGCCATGGCTGGCCTGGCCCTGGCCGGCGAGACGCCCTCGCCCAAGGACGCCTATCTCTATATCGGCTGGCCCAATGACGGCGAGGTGATCAAGGCGCAGCCGTTCCGGGTCTGGTTCGGCCTGCGTGGCATGGGGGTGGCGCCGGCCGGCGTCAACTTCCCCAAGACCGGCCATCATCACCTCTTGATCGATGTGCCGCCGCCGCCGCTCGACGAGCCGATCCCCAACGACAAGAACCATCTGCATTTCGGCGCCGGCCAGACCCTGACCAGCATCACGCTGCCGCCCGGCAAGCATACGCTGCAGCTGATCATGGGCGACCACGACCATATCCCGCACAATCCGCCGATCTTGTCGAAGCGGATCACGGTGACCGTCGAATAGCGACTGGCGGCGCGAGCGCCGCCAGTCGAGCTCCGACCGCCAGCGCTCGAGCGAGCGCCGTGGCGCCTAGTCGCCGTCGCGGACCACCCGGAAGCCGTTGGTGTAGTAGCGCACGGTGGCGTCGTAGCCGAGCCGGCTGCTGACCCCGATCTCCTCGCCGGTGCTGCGCCAGGAGCCGCCGCGCAGCACGCGCTGGCTGCAATTGGCCTCGTCGCGCGCGGCGCCGGTGGCCGGCGCCTTCTTGTAGTCGGCCGCCCAGCAATCGGCGACCCACTCGCTGGCGCCGCCCAGCATGTCGGCCAGGCCGAAGCCGTTGGCGCCGAACGAGCCGATCGGCAGCGGATGCTTGCGATCCCAAGCCCCGCCGCAATCCGCGCAATTGGCCCGGCCCTCGCCCAGCTCGTCGCCCCACCAGAAGCGGCTCGAGCTGCCGGCGCGCGCGGCATATTCCCACTCCGCCTCGCTCGGCAGACGGTAGGATTTGCCGGTCTTGCCGCTCAGCCACTCGGCGTAGCCGGCCGCCTCCGACCAGCTGACATTGCGCGCCGCCGCCCGCTCGTCGGTGTCGCGCAGGGCCGGGCAGGCGCCGTCGGCCACGCACAAGGCCCATTCGGCCGCGGTGACCTCGAACTTGCCGATCGCGAAGGGGCGCTCGAGCGTGACCTGGTGGACCGGCTGCTCGCTGCGATCGCCGTCCTTGGCGCCCATCGCGAACCCGCCGGCCGGCAGGCGCACCATCTCGGGGCAGCCGGCGCAGTCCTTGAAGCTGCCCAAGGCGAGCGCGTGCGCGCTCTCGAGCGCTGCCACCTGGGTCTCCGGTGCTGGCGCCGGCGCGGCCAGATCGGGGGTCGCCTCGGGCAAGGTCGCGGTCGCGGTGGCCGGCGCTGACGCGCTATCATCGACCTGCTTCAGCAGCCGGCCGAAGATGTAGCCGACCACGCCCTCCTCGGTCTGGACCCGGTACCAGTTGCGACCCTCGGCCTTGGCCAGCACCTTGACCCGGGCGCCGGCATCGAGGGAGTCCACCCGGGCGGTCTCGACGTCCGGCCCTTCGCGTAGATTGGCGGCGAGCGTGGTCTCGAACACCGCTGACGGGGCTTCATAGGCGCTCGAGGGCGCCGGCTGCGGCTCGGCCGCCGGACCTGGCGTGAGCGTGCGCTCGGCCACGATGGTCGGCGGCGGCTCCGCAGCACTGGGCGGCGGCTCGGCCGCGGCTGGCGGCGCCACGGCGGCGGTCGCCGGTCCGATCGGAATGCCCAGCTCCAGCTCGGCGCTGGTCTTGCTGCCACGGCTGTCGGCAACCTCGTAGCCGAACGCCCCGGACGCGCCTTGCCGGGCGTCCAGCACCAGGCCGGCAAGCTGGTCAGGGGTCAGCTGATCGCCCGCCTTGACCGGCTGGTCGCCGTTCTTGACCGTGCCGATCGTCGGCACCCGGGTCACGGTCACGGTCAGCGGGTCGCCGTCGGGATCGACCGGCTTCTTGAGGCCGAGCGGGATCGGCGGCAGCTGCAGGATCGTCTTGGCCTCGACCTGCGGCGCCGCATTGGCCGCCGTCACCACGATCGGCACGCGCCCGGTGGTGATGCCGCCCTGGCCGTCGCGCACCACGAACAGGAACGCGCCGGCGTCGCCCGAGCTGCCGGGCGTCGGCTCGTAGGTCAGGCCGTTCAGCTGCTCCAGGGTCAGCTGGTCGCCGAACTGAACCGGCCGCTGGCCAGTCTTGACCGCGCCGATCCGCGGCAGGCCCATGACCTGGACGGTCATGGCATCCTGATCGGGATCGCTCGGCATGCCGACCCCGAGCGGGGTGGCCTGGGCGGTCTCCTGGACGCTCAGCTGCGGCGCGTCGGGCAGCTGCGGCGATTGGTTGACGCGCGCCTCGACGAAATAGAACGGCTCCGCCCCCAGGGCATCGATGGTCCGGGGCTCCTGCCGATAGGCGGTCGTCGCCAGGACCCGGTCGCGCACCTGGCGGAACATCATGTTGAGCTCGAGCCCGGGCTCCTGGAGGCTGTCGACCAGGGCCGTGGTGTATGGGCTGAGCTCGCCGTCGCCATCGGTCGCGACCTGATCGAACCGGGTCGAAAAGGCGATCAGGGTGTTGCCGGGCAGATCCTCGACCCGCGCCAGGCCCTGGCCGATATGCTGCGAGCGGATCGGCCCCAGCGCGCGGCGCAGATTCTCCGCCAGCGGGTTGTCGCGGCAGGCGTCCAGGATGACCATGCCCAGGCGCTGCGCCTGGGCGACCTCGCCGATCACCACCTGGAGCGGCAGCGCCTCGTAGATCAGATCGCGCTCGCGGGCGAGCTGGGCGTCGACCGGCAAGAGGTAGTTCTCGCTCTGCACCTGGATGCCATGGCCGGCATAGTAGACCAGCGCGATTTCCGAGGATTCGGCCTTGAGGCCGAAATCGCGCAAGGCCTCCTGCATGCCGCGCTGGTCGAGATCGGTGCGCACGTCGGTGGTGAAGCCGATCTTGCCCAGCACGTCGCCGATCGCCTTGGCATCGCGCGACGGGTTGGGCAAGGGATCGGCATGCTGATAGCGGGCGTTGCCGATGACCAGCGCGATGCGCGCCTGCGCCAGCGCGCCAGTCGAGAGGGCCGACATCAGACAGAACGCTGCCAGCATGCCGGCGGCCAAGGTTGAGCGGCGCAAGATCACGTTCTCCCTATTCTTGGCACGACTATACACAGGCTAGATCACCAGTGCGAGACCGCCTGTGAGCCAGATCACGCAAGATTCATTCAAATAAGCGAACTGCCACCTGGCAGCATGCAACCAGATTGTGTTAAGTCCTGGCCAACGGCTCAACAATCGCGGTACCGGATCGACATGACGCTGCGCCAGCGGCTTGGCCAGCTCCAGGTCACGACCAGGGGCCAGGGCTTCTACGACATCACCTCCCAGCTGCAGGCCTGGCTCGCGGCCGAGCCGGTCGAGGCCGGTCTGCTCACGGTGTTCCTCAAGCACACCTCCGCCTCCTTGCTGATCCAGGAGAACGCGGATCCCGACGTCCTGCACGATCTGCAGCGCTTCCTCGCCCGCCTGGCGCCGGAGGATCCGACCCTCTACCGGCACGGCATCGAGGGGCCGGACGACATGCCGGCCCATCTGCGCACCGTGCTGACCGCCGTGCAGCTGGCGATCCCGGTGGTCGCCGGCCGGCTCGATCTCGGCCGCTGGCAGGGCGTCTATCTGTGCGAGCACCGGGCGCAGCGCCATGAGCGGCAGCTGAGCCTGCATCTGCTGGGTGCGTGAGCGGTCGCGCGCGCGAAGGGCTGGACCGGGCTGGCCCAAGCCTTGTAGATAGCGCAACCATGGCGTGGGCGAGCGGGCCAGGCAGCATGCCGACCGGCCGGTCGTCGCGGCGCCGCGCAGCAAGGCTGGCCACGATGCAGACAGAGGCGGCCATCACCGCCGATTGGTTGATCC
>CADEGR010000006.1:60157-62998 GCA_902826935.1 uncultured Alphaproteobacteria bacterium
GGCCAGCAGCCGCAGCTGGTCGTGCCGGCTGGCTGCTGGCAGGCGGCGCGCCCGCTGGGCGCCTGGAGCCTGGCCAGCTGCATCGTGGCGCCGGCCTTCGAGTTCAGCGGCTTCGAGCTGGCGCCTGCCGGCTGGCAGCCGGACGGTTCTTGAGCTTTGTCATGACCCTTGGATGATCGTAGGAGCTTGCATGCAACGACTGGCCATGATCGGATTGTTGTGCGCCCCCCTGGCGGCCTGCGCCTATGGCCCGAGCCCCGACAAGGTGGGCCAGGCCATCGGGCGCTACTATGCGGCCCATGCGATGGAGGAGGACGGCCGCTGCCCGAAGCCGCGGATCGACAGCATCACCGAGCGCGTGATCCTGGCCGAGCATGGCCCGGAGCGTCGCTTCAAGGTCAACTACAGCTATTTCGATCCGAGCGTGGACATGGAAACCAACTGGGGCAATCTGTTCAACGGCGCGGCGAAGTGCACCGGCTTCGCCGAGCGCGAGTTCTCGGTCGAGCAGACCGAGATCGGCTACCGGGTGACCTCGATGGGCGGCCTGACACGACCCGATCCGGCTAGATGAGCGACGACCTCTACGCCCTCCTGGACGTGCCCAAGACCGCGAGCCAGGACGAGATCAAGCGGCGCTACCGCAAGCTCGCGAAGGAGCTGCACCCGGATCTCAACCCGGGCAAGCCGGATGTCGCCGAGCGCTTCAAGCAGGTCAGCTCCGCCTATGCGATCCTCTCGGATCCCGAGCAGCGCGGCCGCTACGACCGGGGCGAGATCGACGCCGCCGGCCAGGAGCGGCCGCAGCAGCGCTTCTATCGCGACTTCGCCGACCAGCCGGAGGGCGCCCGCTACTACCGACAGGAGGGCTTCGCCGACGACGAGACGCTGCAGAGCGTGTTCGCCGACCTGTTCGGCGCGCAGATGGGCGGCGGAGCAGGCGGCGGCCCGGGCGCTGGCCCAGGCGGCGGCTCGGGCCGCCGTTTCCGCATGCGCGCCCGCGGCGCGGACGTCTCCTACACCTTGCCGATCGAGTTCCTGGAGGCGGTCAAGGGCGCCAAGAAGCGGGTGGTCATGGGCGATGGCCGCAGCCTCGATCTGACCATCCCGCCGGGCGTGCGCGACCGCCAGATGCTGCGGCTGCAGGGCCAGGGCGGGCCTGGCTATGACGGCGGCCCGGCCGGCGACGCCTTCGTCGAGCTGCATATCCAGCCGCATGCCTATTTCACCCGCAAGGATGGCGACATCCACCTCGAGCTGCCGATCGGCCTCGGCGAAGCGGTGCTCGGGGCGCGGATCGAGGTGCCGACGATCGACGGGCCGGTCGCCATGACCGTGCCCAAGGGCTCGAACACCGGGGCAACCTTGCGCCTGCGTGGGCGGGGCGTGGCGCTGCCCAGCGGCGGCCGGGGCGATCAGTATGTCCGCCTCAAGGTGGTCCTGCCCAAGCAGGTTGATCCCGCGCTCGAGGAGCTGGTCCGAAGCTGGGCGGCCGAGCATCCCTACGATCCGCGGGCCGATCTGGAGACCGGCCGATGAGAAGCCTGAGCGAGGTCGCGCTGCTCGTGGCGCGGACCGACCGGGTGGAGCTGCTGCAGTGGGTCGAGGAGGGCTGGGTGGTGCCGGCCCAGCCGGCGCCGGCCGGCGGCGAGCCTGCCTTCTCGGATCTGGATATCGCCCGGGTCCAGCTGATCTGCGAGCTGCGCTGCGATCTCGCGATCGCGGACGAGACCATGCCCGTGATCCTGTCCCTGCTCGACCAGGTCTATGGCCTGCGCCGGCAGATCGACCGGCTGACCGATGCCGTCCAGGAGCAGCCGACCGAGATCCGCCAGGCGATCCTGGCGCGCTTGGCCGCGAGCGCCGGCAGCGCCCGCGACTGAGCGTCTAAGCGCCGACCGGCCCGTTCGGCAGGACCAGGACCTTGCCGCCCCGCCCGGCCCGGCCGGCATGGGCCAGCGCCGCCTGGATTTCCGCGATCGGATAGGTCGCCTCGATCGGCACCGCGAGCGCCCCGCTCGCCAGATGGCCGGCCAGCTCCGCATAGAGGCCTGCCAGATTCGGCCGCGCCATGCTGCCGAGCTGCTTGGCCAGCCAGAAGCCGGTGAGCGTGATCGACTTGAAGATCGTCTGGTCCGCCCGGATCTGGCAGGGCTGGCCGGACAGGAGGCCGTAGTTCACGACCGTGCCGCCGGCCGCGAGGCAATCGGCCAGGCGGCTCACGCCGGGCCCGGCCACGGCGTCGATCGCGAGCCGGATCGGCGCTCCACCGGTGGCGCTTGCGACCCGCGCCGGCAGATCCTCGCCATCCGCCAGCACCACGTCGCCGCCGGCCTGGCGAAGCGGCTCGATCAGCTCGGCCCGGCGCACGATGTTGACGCTCCGGATGCCGTCCAGGGCGGCGAGGCGGATCAGGCTGATCCCGACCCCGGAATTGGCCGCGTTCTGGAGCACCCAGTCGCCCGGCTGGAGCGGCACATAGTGGCGCAGCATCATCAGCGCGGTCGCCGGGTTGACCTTGAGCATGGCCAGCTGCAGCACGTCGGCTTCCGGCACCTTGAGGACGGCCTCCGCCGGCAGGCGCCGCTCCTGGCACCAGTTGTCGCGCGCCAGGATGAT
This sequence comes from uncultured Alphaproteobacteria bacterium, assembly GCA_902826935.1. Lineage (GTDB taxonomy): Bacteria > Pseudomonadota > Alphaproteobacteria > Geminicoccales > Geminicoccaceae > CADEGR01. Next base: position 62,777 of record CADEGR010000006.1, read on the forward strand.
CACGCGGTCGCCGACCGCCAGATCCGCCACCTCCGGCCCGATGGCCGTGATCCGCCCGACCGCCTCCGCGCCGAGCGTCGCCGGCAAGGCCGGCCGGACGGCATAGCCGCCCTCGATGGTCAGGAGATCGGCGGGGTTGATCGGGAACGCCTCGATCCTGACCACGACCTCGCCGGCGACCGGGGCGCCGACCGCCGGCACGGTCTCGCAGCGGGCGACCTC
>CADEGR010000006.1:63098-67497 GCA_902826935.1 uncultured Alphaproteobacteria bacterium
ATCACGATGCCGTCGCAGAACAGGCGCTGGTCGCCGGTCATGGTCTCGCCTTGGACATCGACATAGTCGAAGCGGCCCTGGCGGCATTCCAGGAGAGCGGCATCGCCCGGCGCGCCCGGCCGCAGCGTGCCCAGCTCCGGCCGGTTGATCGCGGCCGCGGGGGCGGCGGTCGCGGCCCGGATCACGTCGGCCAGCGGCAGGCCCAGGCACAGGAACTTCGACATGGTCACCAGGAGGTCGTAGGCCGGGCCGTCGATGCACAGGATATGGACGTCCGAGCTGATCACGTCCGGCTTGAAGCCTTCCGCCAGCATCGCCCGCGCGGTCTGGAAGCCGAACGAGCCCTTGCCGTGGCCGATGTCGAAGATCACCCCGCGCTCGCGCGCCGCCTTGACCTCGGCGCGGATGTCGTGGCCGTGGGTCACCGGCGCGTTGGGGAAGGGCCGAAAGCAATGGGTCAGGATATCGCCCTTGCGCAGCCTGGGCATTACCTCCTCGTGGGTCGGCGGCGGCATGTCCATATGGGTCATGACCGGCAGCTGCAGCTCCTCGGCCGCCTGCCGGGCCAGATCGAGCGGGGCCACGCCGGTGCCGCCGCCGGCGATCCGGCCGGCCCGGACCTTGACGCCCACCACCAGATCCAGATGCTCGCGCGCCGCCCGGACGGCCTCGGCCGGATCGCACAAGCGCAGATCGCCGCATTCGCCGACCATGACATTCTGGCTGAAGCCGAAGATGCCGGCGAAGGAGATGTTGAGATAGGCCAGGATGCGGGCGCGGGAGCGCTCGATGACATGCCGGCGAAAGCCCAGGAAGTTGCCGGCCCCGGCGCTGCCAGCGTCGATGAAGGTGGTGGTGCCGCTCCGGGTCGCCAGGCAATCGGCATCGACGCCCAGCGAGGTGCCGCCCCAATAGACATGGCTGTGCAGGTCGATCAGGCCGGGCGTGACCACGCGATCGGTGGCGTCGATCAGCTGGCGGGCATTGTCGCGCGGCAGGCCGGCAGCCAGCTCCGCCACCTTGCCGTCGGCAAACGCGACATCGAGCGGTCGGTCGATGCCCTGGCCGGGATCGAGCACCCGGCCACCGTGAATCACCAGATCGTACATCGCGGGTCCCGCCTTGTTTTGGCGGCTATCCTGCGCGAAGCGGGCCAGCCGGACAAGGGCGGGGCGGTGGGCCGGCGACTAGAACCGGAAGCTCAGCGACAGGCGCAGCTCGGCCTCTTGCCGATAGAGGGTCAGGACCCGCGCCTTGAGCTTCAACCTGGTGTTCTTGCGCAGCTCGGTGTTCAGCTTCAGGTCCTTGTAGCGGTCGACCAGCAGCGCGAACTGGTCGAGGGCCGACATCGGGCCGTCGCGGCCAGCGCTGAAGCTGTAGCGCAGCGCCTGATCGAGGCAGCCTGGCCGGACGATCGGCGGATCGCAGCGGGCGTCCTCGGCCAGCTGCTCACCCAGCGACAGAGCCAAGTCGTCATCCCAAATGATGAGGCCGTCCGCCGCCATGGCGCCTTTGATTGGCAGTAGAAATCCCAGCATGAGCGCCATGCACGCCAGACCGAGCCGCATCATCATTGTCCCGATCCGTTGGTTCACGCCCCTATACTAAGAGAATAGTAGCAATTATAGTGAAGATCAATTAAATACTTGCTATTCTACAAATACTTGTCTTGAAATACTGGAATGCGCCTGGCAGCGGCATGGCGCGCTTGCGCCGGCCGATTCGGGCCGCCAGGCGTGGACCGCGCGCCGCAGCGTCCACCTCACGCGATTGTTCGTTGCTCCCGTCCGGCGCGCGGCTTTTGTTGGCGGAACGGGTGATGGTCCTGGCCGGTTCTCGTCATGGCCGAAGCCCGTCCCCTGACGTGCAGCCTTTGCCGGAGATCGCCCGATGCGCCAGGAGATCATCAATCTGTATGACGACTACACCCATGCGCGGCTCGATCGCCGCAGCTTCATGGATCAGCTCTCGGTCATAGCGGGCGGCTCGGCCGCGGCGGCGGCCTTGTTGCCCCTGCTGAAGGCGAACCAGGCGCAGGCCGCGCTGATCGCCCCGGACGATGCCCGCCTCGCCGGCGAGCGGATCAGCTTTGCCGGCGCCACCGGGGAGATCAGCGCCTATCTGGTCCGCCCGGCCGCTGCCGGCGGGCCGCTGCCGGGCGTGGTCGTGATCCACGAGAACCGCGGCCTGAATGCCCATATCGAGGACGTGACCCGGCGCATGGCGCTGGCCGGCTTCCTCGCCATGGCGCCGGATTTCCTGTCGCCGGCGGGTGGCACGCCCCAGGACGAGGACCAGGCGCGCGAGCTGATCGGCAAGCTCGACCCCGCGCAGACCGTCGCCAACGCCAAGGCGGCGCTCGAGGCCCTGCGCGGCCAGTCCGGCAGCAATGGCAAGGTGGGCGCGGTCGGCTTTTGCTGGGGCGGCGGCCTGGTCAATCAGATCGCGGCGGCGGTGCCTGAGCTGGGTGCCGGGGTCGCCTATTACGGCCGGCAGCCCGACGCCGCCGCGGCGGCGGCGATCAAAGCCCCGCTGATGCTCCACTATGCCGGCCTCGACGAGCGCATCAACGCCGGCATTCCGGCCTATGAGGAGGCGTTGAAGGCGGCGGGGGCCAACTATCAGCTGTTCATGTATGAGGGCGTCAATCACGCCTTCAACAACGACACCTCCGCGGCGCGCTACGACGAGGCGGCCGCGAACCTCGCCTGGGACCGCACGATCGACTTCTTCAAGCAGCATCTGGCCGCCTGAGCCAGGCGGCGCTTTCGGCCGGGCCGCCCGATCTGCTAGAACGGGGAACCTGCAACGGGCGGGCGGCATGGCCGAGACAGAACGCTACGATGTCCTGATCGATGCGCGCGGGCTGGCTTGCCCGCTGCCGCTGATCAAGACCCGCCAGGCGCTGATGGTGGTGGACCAGGGCGCCACGATCTGCGTGCTCGCGACCGATCCGACCGCCAAGGCCGACTTCGCCGCGTTCAGCGAGGCCACCGGCCACCAGATCCTGCGCCAGGAAGAGGCCGACGGGCTCTATCTGTTCGTGCTCGAGAAAGCTTAGCGCCGGGCTGCGTCCAGCGGTCGCGGTAATCTTGCCATAATTTCATGTCGTCGAAAGGCTCGCGTAAGCTGACGCCGGCATCGTCCGCGCTGTCTGATAATCATTGCCCAAGGAACAGCGCACAATGATGAGCAAGATCCTGAAATTCTCTTTGTTTTCTGCCGCCATGACTTTAGCGGCTGGCGGGCTTGCAAGCGCCGAGGAGCAGTATTGCAGCGGCCAGGGCACGCCGAAGGCGCAAGAGCAGGTGCTGCAGGAGCTGGCGGCGCAGGGCTACCAGAAGATCAAGGAGCTTGAGATGGAGCATGGCTGCTACGAGGCCAAGGGCTTCGACAAGGACGGCCAGCGGGTCGAGCTCTATCTGGAGCCGGCGACCGGGGCGATCGTCAAAGCCAAGAAGTCCTAGGCCCGTGGTGCCTGCAAGCCGGGCGCAGGATGCGTCGTTGCCGGCCGATGTGCCGGCAGCGGCCAGCCTCCGGGTCTGGGATCCGGTGGTCCGGCTGTTTCACTGGAGCCTGGTCGCGAGCTTCGGCACGGCCTTCCTGATCGACGATGACGGTCAGGTGCATGAGACGGCCGGCTATGTCGTGCTCGGCTTGCTCGCGGTCCGGCTGGTCTGGGGTCTGATCGGCACCCGCCATGCCCGCTTCGCCGATTTCGTGCGGGGGCCGGGCTCGGTTGTGGCCTATCTGCGCGATCTGGCGGCTGGCCGCGCCGAGCGCTATCTCGGCCACAACCCGGCCGGCGGCGCCATGATTCTGCTCCTGATCCTGGCGGTCGGCACGACCGCGCTGACCGGCTGGCTCTCCACGACCGACCAGTTCTGGGGGGTCGAATGGCTGGAGGAGCTGCATGAAGTCGCCGCCTATCTCAGCGTCGGCCTGATCGCCCTGCATGTGCTGGGCGTCGTCGCCTCGAGCTGGCTGCACCAGGAGAACCTGGTGCGCGCCATGATCACAGGCCGGAAGCGGGCTTGAGCGAGCCCAGCATCGCCGGCGCGGCCGGACTTGGCGCAAGCGCCGGGTCCGGCGGCGGTGCCGGCGGCAGATGCAGGGTGAAGCTGGCGCCGCCGCCCGGCGTCTCGGTCAGCTCGACCCGGCCGCCGATCGCCCGCAGGCTCTCGGTCACGATCGCCAGGCCCAAGCCAGCGCCCGGCACCTTCGCCCCCGGACCACGCCAGAACCGCCGGAACACCGCGTCCCGCTGATCCGGCGCGATGCCGAGGCCGTGGTCGCGCACCGTGATGCTGCCTTGCTCGGCCAGCTCGACCTCGATGTTGGTGCCGCGCGGGGTATGGTTGCAGGCATTCTCGATCAGATTGGCCAGCGCCGCCCCGAG
>CADEGR010000007.1:0-51320 GCA_902826935.1 uncultured Alphaproteobacteria bacterium
GGACGGCATAGCCGTCGTCGCGCGCGGGCGCGTGAGCCTCTACGAGCCGCGCGGCCGCTCCTTGCCCGACTGATAGGCCTCGTAGACGCTGCCGAGAGCTTCCCAATCAAAGCCGCCATGCTCGCAAAAGCGGTTGTCCTCGGCGGCGATGACCGCGTCTGCCAGCGCCGGCGCGATCTCATCCAACGGACGCCAGGTTTGCTGCAACCCCTCGCCCTGAGCCAAGCGGATCAGCATCAGCGGCGTGACCGGCGGCGGCGCCACCCGATAGATCAGCAACAAGAGCGGTGGGCCTGCGAGCGCCAGCACCAGGATGACGAGGACGCTGCGCCCCAGCATGCGCCACCAGCTGCGCTTGCCGGCAGGCGTCTCGCCAGGTGCTGCGCCGCCCGTTCGCCCGCGCCAGCTGCGCTCCGGCATGATAGCCAGCGGCTAGGTGCCAGCCCGCGCTACAAAAGCCTCGGCGAGCAGGCAGAGAATCTCGAACATCATCGTCGCACCGGTCAAAGCGGTGAGGCCGCTCGGATCGAAGGGCGGCGAGACCTCGACCACATCACCGCCGACGAAATCGACGCCGCGCAGGCCACGCAGCAGCAGCTGCACCTCCAAGGTTGTGAAGCCACCAACCTCGGGCGTGCCGGTCCCGGGTGCATAGGCCGGATCGAGGCTGTCGATGTCGAAGCTGAGATAGGTCGGTCCGTCGCCTACGACTTGCCGCGCTTCGGCAATGACCCGCTCGATGCCGAGCTGGTACACCTCGTGCATGTAGAGCACCCGCATGCCCGATTCGTGGCTCAGCCGCCAGATGTCGAGGTCGTTGATCCCGCCGCGGATGCCGATCTGGATGGTGCGCTTGGGATCGAGCAGCCCCTCTTCGAGCGCCCGCGCGAACGGCGCGCCGTGGTGGAAGTTCGAGCCCAGATAGTTCGATCCAGTATCGCAATGGGCATCGATATGCACCATCCCGACCGGGCGCTCGGCGGCCAGCGCGCGCAAGATCGGCAGCGAGATCGAATGGTCGCCGCCGGCCGAGAGCGGTACGATGCCGGCGGCCTGGATCGGCCGATAGAAAGCCTCGATCTCGGCTAAGGCGCTCTCCAGAGCAAACGGGCGCTCGACCCAGGCGTCGCCCAAATCGGCAATCCGGCAGAGCTCATAGGGGCTGACCTTGGTCGCCTGGTTGAACCGACGCATCAGCGAAGACTGGTTGCGCAGCTCGCGCGGCCCATGCCTGGTGCCGGTCCGATTGGTCACGCCGCCATCGAAGGGGACCCCAATCATCCCGATATCGACCGCGCTCAGATCCTCCGCATAAGGTGCGCGCATGAAGGTCGGCAGGCCGGTGTAGCGCGGCCGGTTCATGGGGTTCTCGAACTCGGGTGACCTCGCCATGCTGCGGCTCTCCGGCTTGACCTAGGGGGCTCGTCTGCTCGATCGGATGATGGCGCCTGGATCCTGGTTGGAACAACCTGCTGAGCTAACGTTCGGGCGGCACGCCGGGGCTCGGCTCGGCCTCGGGCACGGCATGGCGATTGATGAACGGGATCTGCGCCATGATGAAGACGACGGTGAGCGCCATGATGCCGAACACCTTGAAGGTCACCCAGACATCCGTCGTCTGGGTGCGCCAGACCAGCTCGTTGAGCAACGCCATGGCAAAGAAGAACAGCGCGTAGCGCAAAGTCAGCTGGCGCCAGCCAGCGTCGGACATGGCCGGCATGACCTGGCCGAGCAGCCGCTTGAGCAGCGGCCGACCGGACGCCAGCGCCGCCAGCAGAATGCAGCCGAAGACCGCCTGCACGATGGTCGGCTTCATCTTGATGAAGGTCTCGTCATGCAACCAAAGGGTGAGACCACCGAAGATCGATACCACTGCCGCCGTGATCAGCGGCATGATCGGGACGCGGCGCTCGATCAGCCAGGCCAGACCGGCGGTGACCAGGCTCGCGACGATGATCGTGGCGGTGGCGGCCATAAGGCCGGATAGCAGATAGGCCAGCAGGAACAGGACCAGCGGCCCGTAGTCGGTGGCCGGTCTGAGCCAGGCTGGCGGCTGCTCGGCGGATGCTCGGATCAAGCTTAGAAACCTTTGCAGTTAAGGGTAGCCGCGCAAGGTGGCGCTGGCGCCGCCAAGCCTATGGCCATTCTTTGCGAAACTAGCGCGCGTCATGCTGCAAATCCATGTCGATCCGGCGACCTCTCGCGTCGAGCGCGACTAAGCTGCAGGTAATTTGTGCAAAGTTGATAAAGCTCGCATTTTTCCGCCGATGCGCTATTCAAGCCGGCGATTTGCGGCTAGTTTCGTGGGCTTTCTTGCTGGACGGTTGTATTGGATCTGCAAGCTGACTGCGGCGGCCGGTCCGGCCGGCCGTTCATCGATGCCAATGTCGCAACCTGTCCCGACGCCAACCCGGCCGGAGCTGGCCGGCCGTGGTCCGAAGCGGGGAGCACAGCGTGCGCTTGATCCACACTGCGGACTGGCAGATCGGCAAGGTGTTTCGTTTCGTCGACGAAGTCACCATGCACGTCCTGCAGGAAGCGAGGCTCGATGCGATCGCCACGATCGGCCGCCTGGCGATGCAGCATGGGGTCGGCGTCGTGCTGGTGGCCGGCGATATCTATGACAAGGAAACGCTGAGCAACCATACCTTGGCGCAGCCCTTGGAGCGGATGCGCGCCTGGCCGCGGGTCAATTGGCACATGATCCCCGGCAATCACGACCCGCATCGCCCGAACGGCGTGTGGGAGCGGGTCCTGAGCTTGGGCGTGCCCGACAATGTCCATGTCCAGCTGAGCCCGGCGCCCTACCGGCTCGAGGACGGCTTTGCCTATCTGCTGCCGGCACCCTTGCGTCTGAGCCGCGGCCTGGGCGATCCAACCTTGTGGATGGACACGGCGCCGACGCCCGACGGTGCCATCCGGATCGGCTTGGCCCATGGCTCGATCGCCGATTTTGGTGGCAGCTCAGGCGGCCAGCCCAACGTGATCTCCCCCTTGCGGGCCGCTGATGCCGAGCTGGCCTATCTGGCGCTGGGCGACTGGCATGGCTGTCGCCAGGTCAACCAGCGCTCCTGGTATGCCGGCACCCCCGAGCCCGATCAGTTTGGTCAGGTGGATAGCGGCCAAGCCCTCCTGGTCACCATTGACGCGCCACGCGCCACGCCGACTATCAAATCGCTGCAGGTCGGACGCTATCGCTGGCGCCAGGAGCAGGCGACGGTCCATGGCCAGGCGGACGTCGATCGGTTGGTGGCGCGGTTGCGCAACGCGGATGACGAGCCCTCGCGGGCGCTGCTCGATCTCAAGGTGGACGGCACGCTATCGCTGGCCGATCGCGAGCATTTCGAGCGCATGATCAACCAATCGCTGCGCGCGGCTCTCTGCCATCTGCGGCTGGACGATCAGCAGCTGCTTCTGACGCCATCGCTTGACGACCTGGACGGGATCGCCCGCCATGGCGTGATCCGTGCTGCCGCCGAGCGGCTGAAGGCCCTGGTGGAGGCCGGACCCGAAGACCAACGGCCGATCGCCGAGCTGGCGCTGGTCAAGCTGTATCTGGAGAGCCGCAAGCTCGGCGCCATGCCGGGGATCCCGACATGAGGCTGCGCGCGCTCGAGATCGAGCAGTTGCGGAAGTTCCATGCGCCGGTCCGGGTGAGCGGCCTGGAAGACGGCCTGAACCTGATTGCTGGCCCCAACGAAATGGGCAAGTCGACACTGGTGACGGCGCTTTGGACCGTGCTGTTCGAGCGGCACCGCGCCAATACCTCGGCGGTCCGGAGCCTGCAGCCCAACATGGTCGAGGGGGCTGCCCCCCGCATCACGCTCGACTTCGAGCTGGAGGGTCAAGCCTACCGCATCGAGAAGCGCTTTCTCCGCCGTCCAAGTGCGGTCCTCACCTTGCCGGATGGCCAGCGGGTCGAGGGCGATGCCGCCGAAGCTAGGCTGCAGCAGCTGCTGGGGCTCGAAGTTGCCGGCAGTGGCAAGACCGACGTGGCAGCGCCGGGCCATTGGGCGGTCCTTTGGGTGGCGCAGACGCAATCTTTCGTCCAGGCGACCATCAATCCAAGCGCCCGCAATGCCCTCCAGCTGCGCCTCGAGGCCGAATTCGATGCTCTTACCGGCCGCGCCGCAAGCGACCGGATGCAGAGCGCGATCGAGACCAGCCTCTACAGCCTGGTCGATCGCCGCCTCGGCCGACCCAAGGGCCGCTACAAGGACATCGAGGATCGCCTGACCGAGCTCGCGACCTCGATCGCCGCCCATGAGCAGGCCGAGCAGTCGATCGAAGGCGAGGCCAAGGAGCTCCGCGCGCTGCAAAAGCGGCTGGAGGAGCGGAGCGCCGAGCAGGCGCTGGCGCGTGAGGAGGTCGAGCTCGAGCAGCTGCAGGCGCGTCGCCAGACGCTGGCCGAGCTGGCCGGTTCGCTGCGCGAGGCGGAGGCTGGGGCGAAGCTGGCCCGATACGAGCTGGATCGGCTCGAAACGGCGCTGCATCGGCGCGACCACGTGGTCGATCAGATTGCCTCGATGCGCAAGGGCCAGGCCGAGGCGACCGAGGCTGAGGCAGCTGCCGAGCAGGAGCTTGCCCGCCTGCTCAAAGCCACGGACGAAGCACGCCGGCAGATCAGCCAAATCAGCGCCCAGCGGGCGCAGCTCGATCGGCAGCACAAGCTGCTGTGCCGGCTGCAGCGGGTGATCGATCAGCGCGACCGGTGCCGCTCAGTGCTGGAAGCGGTCGCCACCGAGCTGCAGCTGGAGCTTGAGCCCGCCGCCTATGGCCGGGTTCGCCTGAATGGCGCGCCGGTCAGCGCTGATCTGCGCGCGCTCAAGCTGGTCGAGCCGGTCGACATTGCGATCGAGGGCGTCGGCCAGATCAAGCTGCGGCCGTTCCTGCCTGATGCCGAGCGGTTGCGGCGGCAGCAAAGCGAGGCTGAGCAGGCGCTGACCAGGCTCTGGCTGGAGCTGCGCGCGGCGGGCAGCGGCGACGCCCAGGCGGTGGCCCCGCAAGAGGTCAGCGGCCAGCGGATTGACGTGCTGATCGGCCGGGCCGAGCAGCGCATCGACGCGATCGATTCACAATCGGAGGCGGCACGCCGGCAGCTCGATCAGCTGCACGATCAGACCCAGCGGCAGCTCGGCAAGCAGGAGCAGTCGCGGCTGCGCCTGGAGCACTGCGCGCAGGAGGTGGAGCGGCTGCTGGAGGATCAGGCGAGCCTGCCAACCCTCGATCTGGCGACCGAGCTGGGTGCTGCCAAACGAGCGCTGGCGGCCGCGCTGCGCAACCGGGAGCAGCTGGAGTTGCAGATTGGTGGCGATGCCGTCCAGGAGCTGGCCGAGCTCGAGCAACGCCAGGAGCAGCTGCTCAAGACGATCGAGGAGCGCACCAAGGCGATCCATGAATTGCATGTGGCCATCGAAGGCTTGCGCACGCGGGTGCAGCTGCAGGCGGGCGAAGGGGTCGGCGAGCGAATCGACCAGGCCCGCCGCCAGCAGGCGGAGCTCGAGCAGCAGCGTGCCCTGTGCGTCCGCGACGTCGCCGCGCTCGGCCTGTTGCGGGATGCGCTGCGAGCGGCCGAGCAGGACGCGCGCGACCATTACCTCCGGCCGATCATGGACCGCATCCAGCCCTATCTGCAGATCCTGATGCCGGGCGCCGAGCTGATGCTGGACGAGGAATTCCACGTCACCGCGATCCAGCGCGGCAATCGCTCCGACGAAGCCTTCGATCAACTGAGCGATGGCACCAAGGAGCAGATCGCCGTCCTGGCGCGCCTGGCCTTCGCCGAGATGCTGCGTGATCAGGGCTTGCCGGCGCTCGTGATCCTGGATGATGCCCTGGTGTTCGCCGACGACCAACGGCTGCGCACCATGTTCAAGGTGCTGGAGCGCGCCGCCGAGAAGCTGCAGATTCTGGTTCTGACCTGCCGCGAGCACCGCTTTACCGAGCTTGCGGCCAAGCCGGTGCGGATCGAGACCGACATTGCGGCCGTGCCCGACGATAGCAAGCCGCTGCTGACCGCGGCCGGATGACCGCTGCCGGCTGCGAAGCAGCTAGGCAGCCGACCTTGGCTTGGCGTGGTCTACGCATCCTGCTGCTGCTCTGGGCGGGCATGCTGCTCGGCATCTCGTTCTTCGCCATCCCCTTGCTGTTCGGCACGCCGACCCTGGATCGCCCGGTCGCGTTCGATGTCGTTCGCCATATATTTCGGCCGTTTGTCTGGCTGCAGCTGGGCATCTTCGCTGCGCTCCTGCTGGGTGCGGCGATCGCCCGCCCTGGCCGGATGATCTGGTGGCTGCTGGCGCTGGTGGGCCTGGCGAGCCTTGTCCAGGCGCTCTGGCTGGTCCCGATCCTGGATGCCCGCACCAGCCTGATCCTGGCCGGTCAGGAGCCACCCGCTGGACCCTGGCACCGCATCAATGAGATCCTGGAGGTCATGAAGGTGCTGGCGCTGCTGCTGGCCGCCTGGCGGGTCGAGAGCACCTGGAGCGCGCAGGCTTCCGGTGCAATTGCCAAAAATTGACGCGCCCGGCATCATGCCGGGAAGCCTTGCAGCCGCGGACGTCGCATGACCGATCATCACCCGCCTCGGACGGGCGGCCAGATCCTGGCCGACCAGCTTCGCATCCATGGCGTCGATCTCGCCTTTGGCGTGCCAGGTGAAAGCTACTTGGCCGTGCTCGACGCCCTACACGACAGCCCGATCCGCTTCGTGATCTGCCGCCAGGAAGGCGGTGCTGCGATGATGGCGGAGGCTTACGGCAAGCTGACCGGTCGGCCGGGCGTGGCGCTGGTGACCCGTGGCCCCGGTGCGACCAATGCCGCGGCGGGCGTGCATATCGCACGCCAGGACTCGACGCCGATGCTCCTCTTCATCGGCCAGGTGGCGCGCGAGATGCGCTGGCGTGAAGCGTTCCAGGAGATCGACTACCGCCAAATGTACGGGTCGATCGCGAAATGGGTCTGCGAGATTGATGATCCGGCGCGCATCCCGGAGCTGATCGCGCGCGCCTTCCATACGGCCGTATCGGGCCGACCTGGGCCGGTGGTGGTGGCGCTGCCGGAGGACATGCTGACGGATACGGCCGCCTGCGCCGATGCGGCCCGCTATCAGGCGATCCAGGCCCACCCCGCAGCGGCCGCGATGGCAAGACTGGAGATGATGCTGGCTGCAGCGGAGCGGCCCTTCATGATCCTGGGCGGCGGCGGCTGGGACGCGGCAGCCTGTGCCGACATCCAGGCCTTCGCCGAGCGGTTCGCGCTGCCGGTCGGCGTGTCGTTCCGGCGGCAGGACTACTTCGACAATCTGCATCCCTCCTACGCCGGCCATGTCGGCATCTCGGTGGCACCGCCTCTCAGCGACCGGGTTCGGGACGCGGACCTGCTGATCCTGGTCGGCACCCGCCTCGGTGAAGCTTCGAGCCGGAGCTACACGCTGCTCGATCTGCCGGAGCCGAAGCAGACGCTGGTCCACGTCCATCCGGGCGCGGAAGAGCTGGGCATGGTGTACACGCCCGATCTGGCAATCAATGCCGGTGTCCGGGCTTTCGCGGCGGCAGCCCGCGGCTTGGTGCCATCGGGGGCTTTGCCCTGGCGTGGCGAGACCGAGGTCGCGCATCGGCAGTTTCTGGATAGCTTGACGCCGCTGCGTGGTCCTGGCGCGCTCCAGTTCGGCGAGGTCGTGACCTGGCTGCGCAGCCATCTGCCGGAAGATGCCATCCTGACCAATGGCGCCGGCAACTACTGCGTCTGGGTCAATGGCTACTATGCCTATCGCCGCTACGGCACGCAGCTCGGCCCGACCAGCGGCTCCATGGGCTATGGCACGCCGGCCGCGATCGCGGCGCAGCTGGTGCATCCCGATCGCAAGGTCATCGCCTTTGCCGGCGACGGCTGCTTCCTGATGACCGGCCAGGAGCTGGCGACCGCCGCCCAGTATCGGCTGCCGATCATCTGGCTGATCGTCAACAATGGCATGTACGGCACCATCCGGATGCATCAGGAACGCGACTATCCGGGCCGGGTTTCGGGGACCGAATTGACCAATCCGGATTTTGCGGCCCTGGCGCGCGCCTATGGCGGCCACGGCGAAGTCGTCGAGCGGACCGAGGAGTTCGTGGGCGCTTTCCGCCGCGCCGAGGCAGCCGGTACCTTTGCTCTGCTCGATCTGCGGGTCGATCCGGAGGCGCTGACACCACGCTTTTCGATCGCCCAGATCCGCGCCGGCGCGCTGGCGCCCAAGCATTAGCGGGCGAGCCCACGGAGAGGCCCCTTGGCAGAATCGCCCCCGCCACTCGTTGAGCTTCGCAATCAGGTGCTTGCGGTCTTTGGACGGGATCTGTCAGCCGATCAGCTGGCACCTTATGCTGGTCGCCTGCCGACCATGATCAGAACGGTCCGTATGCTGCAAAGCTGGGCGCCGCGGCTGCGGCCGATCGAGCCGCTCCTGGTGCCGACGATGTCGGACGAGCCCGTTGATGGCTGACGAGCTGGCCTTCGCTTCGATCAGCGACCTGACGCCGCGTTTGGCGAGCGGCGAGCTATCGCCGGTCGAGCTGACCGACGCGTTGTTGGCCCGGATCGAGCGCCATGACGGTCATTTGAATAGTTTCATCACCGTGCTGCCGGAGGCGGCGCGGGCGGCCGCCAAGGCGGCTGCGGCCGAGATCCAGGCGGGGCGCCATCGTGGCCCGCTGCATGGCGTGCCGATCGCGCTGAAGGATCTCTATGCCACGGCGGGCGTCGCCACCACCTTCGGCTCGCCACTTTACGCAGACTGGGTGCCAGCCGAGGATGCGAGCGTGGTCAAGCGCTTGCGCGCCGCGGGTGCGATCATTCTCGGCAAAACCAATTTGCACGAGCTGGCCTATGGTACAACCAGCGCCAATGCGCACTACGGCGCCGTGCAAAACCCATGGCGGCAGGATCATCATCCGGGCGGCTCGAGCGGCGGTTCGGCCGCTGCAGTCGCGGCCGGGCTCACGCCCATGGCCATGGGCAGCGACACCGGCGCCTCGATCCGACAGCCAGCCGCCTGCTGCGGCATTGTCGGGCTGAAGCCGACCTTCGGCCGGGTCAGCAAACAGGGCTGCTTGCCGCTGGCCTGGTCGATGGATCATGTCGGACCGCTCACCCGGACAGTTCAGGATGCGGCGCTCTGCCTGAACCTGCTGGCCGGCCACGATCCACAGGATGCCTGCTCGGTCGACCGGCCAGTGCCGGATTTCGCTGCCAATCTCGGTCGAGACCTGACCGGCCGCCGGATCGCCGTGGTGCGCAACTTCTTCTTTGACGGCTGCCCGCCTGAGGTCTCGGGCGCGGTCGAGGCGGCCGTGGTGGTGCTGCGGGAGCTCGGCGCCCAGGTGCAGGACCTGGAGCTGCCCGATATCGAGGCGGCGTTCCAGGTCGGCGTGCTGACGATCGCGGTCGAGGGTGCTGCCGTCCATGCCGCCGACCTCAAGGCACGGCCCGAGCTGTTCAGCGATGAGACTCGGGCAGCCTTCGAGCTTGGCCACTTCTACCAAGCGGTCGACTACGTCCAGGCGCAGCGGCTGCGCCGCCATCTGATCGTGAGCCTGCGCGCGGCCATGGCCGGCATCGATGCTCTGGTGATGCCGACATCGCCTTTGCCGGCCACGCTGATCACCGGCAATCCGCCGGATCATCCGATCCTGCGTCCGCGCAACACCATGCCGTTCAACACGACCGGGCTGCCTGCTTTGTCCCTGCCGTGTGGGTTCACCGGGCAAGGTCTGCCGATCGGCCTGCAGATCGTGGGCAAGGCTTTCGATGAAGCGACCGTGCTGACGATCGGCCATGCCTATGAGCAGGCGACCGAATGGCATCGGCAACGTCCGGACGAAGCTGCGTGGACAATAGCCGATACCGCTGGCAGCTAGCCGATGAGCAGCCTTGGCAGCCAGGTCGCCAAGGCCGGAAACAGCGCCACGACGCCCAAGCCTGCCAGCTGCAAGATCACGAAGGGGATAACGCCCAGATAGATGTCGGTGGTGCGGACGCTCTCGGGGGCGACGCCGCGCAGGTAGAACAGGGCAAATCCGAAAGGCGGCGTCAAAAAGCTGGTCTGCAGATTGACCGCCATCATCACGCCCAGCCAGATCGGATCAAAGTCCATGGCCAGCAGGACTGGCCCCACGATCGGCACGACGACGAACACGATCTCGACAAAATCGATAAAGAAGCCGAGCAGGAACATGACGGCCATGACGACCGCCATCGCCGCGATCGGTCCGCCAGGCAGGCCGCTCAGCGCCTCCGTCACCATCACATCGCCGCCTACCCCACGAAACACCAGCGAGAAGACCGAGGCGCCGAACAGGATCATGAACACCATGCTGCTGATCATCGTGGTGGTGCGCATGACCTCGCGCAGCACTGCAAGGGTCATCTGACCGCGCAGCGCGGCCAGGCTCATGGCTCCGACCGCACCGACCGCCGCCGACTCGGTCGGAGTCGCGACCCCCATGAGGATCGAGCCAAGCACGGCCACGATCAAAAGGCCGGTCGGCAGCAACGCACCTATGACGCGCCGCACCGATCGATCCTGGACGACGGCCTGGTCGACGAGCGGCGGGCAGGTGTCGGGCCGAAGCACGGCCATCACCGCCTGCCATCCGATATAGAGAGCCACCAGGAGCAGGCCCGGCAGCATCGCACCGGCGAACAGATCGATCACCGACACCGGGTCAGGCGCGAAATTGCCCTTGGCCAGCTGAGTTTGGGTATGGGCCGCCTGCAGCACGTCGCCCAGGATCACGAGCACGATCGAGGGCGGGATGATTTGGCCGAGCGTGCCGGCGGCGCAGATGGTGCCGCAGGCGAGCTTGGGATCGTACCCCGCCTTGAGCATGGTCGGCAGCGAGAGCAGCCCCATGGTCACGACGGTCGCCCCGACGATACCGGTGGAGGCTGCCAGCACCATGCCGACCAGCGTCACTGATATGCCAAGGCCACCGCGTAGGCGGCCGAACAGCAACCCCATGGCTTCGAGCAGCTGCTCTGCCAGCTTGGAGCGCTCCAAGGCCACGCCCATGAACACGAACAACGGCACCGCGACCAGCACCTCGTTGGTCATGACGCCGAAGAAGCGTGATGGCAGGCTGTGCAGCAGCCTCAGGTCGAATTGGTCGAACAGGCTGGCGATCCAGGCGACTGCCAGCGCGGTGCCAGCGAGCGAAAAGGCCACCGGGAAGCCCAGCATCAAAACCACGCAGAGCGCGCCCAGCAGCGTCAGCGGCAGCACAGCATCCATGCTTAAAGCGGCGCCGGCCGATCAGCGTTCGGTCCAGCCGGCGCGGTCAAGCGCAGCAGGCTGCGGCCGGCCAGCGCCAAGCCTTGCGCCAACAGCACGATGCAGAAGCTCAGCAGCACGCTCTTGAGGAGAAACAAGCCGGGCAAGCCGCCCGCCTCCCGTGAGCCCTCGAGGCGGACCCAGGACTGACGGACATAGGGCAAGGCCATCCAGAACACCACAGCGAGCGTCGGGATCAGGAGCAGCAGTGAGCCCAGCAGATCGACGATCGCACGATAGCGGCTGCTGCCTGGCCGGTAGAAGATATCAATCCGGACATGGCCATCGTGGAGCAGGGTGTAGCCGCTGCCGAGCGTGAAGACGATCGCGTGCAGCCAGATGTAGGATTCCTGCAGCCAGACCCAGCCAAGGCCGAAGCCGTAGCGCAGCATCGCGACCGCAAAGGTGATTAGCACCGTCCCGAGCGTGAGCCAGGCGACCAGGCGGCCGAGCCGCTCGTTCAGCCAGTCGATCGCGCCGACCATGCGCAGCAGCGGCTGGCGCATCAGGTTCTCCGCAAGAAAAGCTGGCGCAGCGGCCGCCGAGGCTTGCCTGATTGATGGCGGGCATCATAGACCCGCGCCGCACGGCCGCCAGGAGATTTCCGGCCGAATCATTGCCAAGGCGGTGGTTGCAGAGTAGAACCCTGCCCTTGTCAAGGATGACCGATGGCGATGCCCAAGCCCGTCCTGATCCTCAACGGCCCGAATCTGAATATGCTCGGCCGCCGCGAGCCGTCGATCTATGGCGCTGAAAGCCTGGCCGACATCGAGGCCATGTGCCAGCGCGAAGCCGGCGCGCACGGCCTTGAGGTGGACTTTCGGCAGAGCAATCACGAGGGCCAGCTTGTCGATTGGATCCAGGCGGTGCCGGGCCGGCATGCAGGCGTCATCATCAATGCCGGGGCGTATAGCCACACCTCGGTGGCGGTGTTGGACGCGCTCCGCCTCTTGGATGAACCCTTGATAGAGGTCCACTTGTCCAATATCTACCGACGAGAGGCTTTCCGTCATCGATCCTACGTCTCCTTGGCGGCAACGGGGATCATCTGTGGCTTGGGGGCGCGGGGCTACGCCTTGGCGGTTCGGGCCATGGCAGAGCTGATCGGGCAGCAGGCACAAGCGACTTGGAGCGGAACTCAGCCGAGTCCGTAAAGACATTGAACGTAGACACCACGCTGATCGAGGCGCTGGCCGAGCTGCTGCAACGCACTGGCTTGACCGAGATCGAACTGAGCGAAGGCGAATCGAAGATCAGGGTCGCGCGGTCCTTGCCGCCGGTTCTGAACTCGGTCGCCATGCCGACCCATGCGCCAGCCGCCGCATCGGCGCCAGTGCTCGCGGCCGCAGATGGCGGGGAAAGCAATCATCCAGGAACCGTCAAGGCGCCGATGGTGGGCACCATCTACTTGACGCCGGAGCCGGGCGCCCAGCCCTTCGTGTCGGTCGGCGCGGACGTCCAGGAGGGCCAGACCCTGCTGATCATCGAGGCCATGAAAGTCATGAATCCCTTGCGCGCGCCGCGTGCTGGCAGGATTGCCAGGATCCTCGTGAGCAATGGCGATCCGGTCGAGTATGGCGAGCCTCTCTTGATCATCGAATAGCCGGATCAGGCCAGCGCCATGTTCGACAAGATCCTGATCGCCAATCGCGGCGAGATCGCGCTCAGGGTGATTCGAACCTGCCGCGAGATGGGTATCCAAACGGTTGCCGTGCATTCGACCGCCGATACCGACGCCATGCATGCCAGGCTTGCGGATGCCAGCGTGTGCATCGGCCCGCCGGCGGCGAGCGATTCCTACCTCAACAAGGTCGCGATCCTGGCGGCGGCGGAGATCACCGGCGCCGATGCGATTCATCCTGGCTATGGCTTCCTCTCGGAGAACGCCGACTTCGCGGAGATGGTGGTCGAGCACGGCCTGACCTTCATCGGGCCGACGCCCGAGCATATCCGGATGATGGGCGACAAGGTGGTCGCCAAGGCGACCATGCGGCAGCTGGGCGTGCCGGTGGTGCCGGGGACCGAGGGGCAAGTCGACGATGAAGTGGCCGCGCGTGCTGCTCGCGAGATCGGCTACCCGGTATTGATCAAAGCCGTGGCGGGTGGCGGCGGCCGCGGCATGATCGTTGCCCAGGACGAGGACGAGCTGCTGGAGGGCCTGCAGCTCGCCAGGCGCGAGGCGCAGGCCGGGTTTGGCGACAACCGGGTCTATCTCGAGAAGTATCTGCGGCGGCCACGGCACATCGAAATCCAGATTCTGGCCGACGAGTACGGCCATTGCATCCATCTCGGCGAGCGTGATTGCTCGCTGCAGCGCCGCCATCAAAAGCTGGTCGAAGAGGCGCCGTCCCCGGCGCTCGACGATGCCGGCCGGCAAGCGATCGGCGAGCGGGTCAGCCGTGCCATCGGCGACCTTGGCTATCGCGGTGTCGGCACGGTCGAATTTTTGTACGAAGAGGGCGAGTTCTACTTTATCGAGATGAACACCCGCCTGCAGGTCGAGCATCCAGTGACCGAGATGATCACCGGGCTCGATCTGGTCCGGGCCCAGATCGAGGTGGCGGCCGGCCGACCGCTCGGGATGCGGCAGCAGGATATCCGCTTCACGGGGCATGCCATCGAATGCCGGATCAACGCCGAGGATCCGCGAACCCTCCTGCCGACGCCCGGCACGGTCCAGACCTACCACGCGCCAGGTGGGCCGGGCGTACGGGTGGACTCTGCGCTCTACGCGGGCGCAAAGGTCCCCCCATACTATGACAGCCTCATCGCCAAGCTGATCGTCCACGACCGGACGCGGGAAGATTGCCTGCATCGACTGCAGCGGGCGCTCGCCGAATATGTCATTGCCGGCCTGCCGACCGGCATTCCGCTGCTTCAGGCGCTGGCGGAGGATGCGGACTTTGCTAAAGGCAATTATCATACTGGCTGGTTGACCGAGTTCCTGGCGACGTGGCACCCGCCCGCAGAGTGAACGACGCCAATGAGCTGGCCGCCGGCATGCCCGAGGAGCTCGCTTTGAGGTCAGGCTGATGCAGACGCTCACGCCCGATCTGCTGCTCTATGCTTATGCCAGTGGCCTGTTTCCGATGGCCAATGATCGCGACGATCCGAGCATCTACTGGATCGAACCGCGGCGCCGGGGCATCCTGCCCTTGGATGAGTTCCACGCCTCGAAAAGCCTGCGCAAGGTGATCCGGCAGGGTCGCTTCGAGATCATGGTCGACCAGATGTTCCCGGCCGTGATCGACGCCTGCGCAGGGCCGGCGCCGGACCGACCCCGAACTTGGCTGAACGACGAGCTGATTCGGCTCTATGTCGAGCTGTTCGGCCGCGGCTATGCCCATAGCGTGGAGACTTGGCGCGAGGGGCGGCTGGTCGGGGGCCTCTATGGTGTCGCGCTGGGCGCTGCCTTCTTCGGCGAGAGCATGTTCTCGCGCGAGCGCGATGCCAGCAAGGTGGCGCTCGCGGCGCTGATCGACATCCTGCGCGCCGGCGGCTTTCAGCTCCTCGACACCCAGTTCATCACCGATCATCTGCGCCAGTTCGGCACGGTCGAGGTGTCGCGGACGGCGTACCAGCGGCTGCTCAAGCGCGCGCTCCAGCAGCCCGCCGTGTTTCAGGGCTTGCCGGGCGGTGGCGAGTCCAACGCGGCTTGGCCATTGCCGGTCGGCGGGATCGGCTCCTCGCAATCGACCACCCAGAGATCATAGATCGGATGCTCCAGCGCCGACACCGCGGGGCTGGAGGCGAACATCCAGCCGGAGAACACCTCGATCGGTGGCCGCTCCCGGTCCGCCGCCGGCGGCAGCTCTCGAATCTCCAGGAAAGCCGCACTCTCGGGCGGCTCGGTCGGCGGCGTCTTGCGACAGGCCCGCACCACGATCTCGAGGGTGCCGAAATAGGTCGGCAGACCCAACGTCGCGTAGACTGAAACGACCCGGGCGGTGATCTTGTCCAGGCCCTGGAGAACGGCAACCTGGTTGTCGAGGCTCGGCCCAAGGGCTTGGGCCGGCGCTGCCGCCAGCAGCGCCAGGGCCAGGCCAGCGCCAAGCGTCTTGCCGATCACTTGATCTCGCCTGGCGCGGCGCCGGCAGCTCCTGCATCCGGCTTGTCTTTCGGCTGCTGGCCGCCTGCGCCGCCACCACTGAAGATCATCTGACCGATCAGATCCTCCAGCCGCACGGATGACTGGGTCAAGGAGACCTCGTCGCCGCCCTTGAGCATCTCGACGTCGCCGCCCGGCTCCAGCGACAGATACTTGCCGCCCAGCAAGCCGTCGCTCACGATCGCCGCCGAGGTGTCGGCTGGCACTTCGACCCCGTCGCGCACGCTGAAATGGACCGCCGCCCGATAGGTCTGCGGGTCGAGGTCCTGGCCGAGGACGGTGCCGACCTTGATGCCGCTGATGCGCACATCGCTGCCCGTCGACAGGCCATCGACGCGATCGAAGCGGGCCACCAGCTCGTAGCCGCCCGAGCCGTCCATCTGGCTGCTGTTGTAGGCAAATACCATGAACACGCCGGCGACCAGCAGGACGACCGCGCCAAGCAGCGTTTCAAGCACGTTACGGGTCATGATGCTTCCGTCAATGATCCCAAGGAGCGCGGCGCATAACATCGTCGCTGGCGACCAACGACGCAAGGTGTTGTTACCGCTGGGCGCGATCCTCCAGATCCAGCAGGGCGTCGGCAAAGGCGGCAGGCTCGAATGCCCGCAGGTCATAGACCCCCTCGCCCACACCCAACGCATGCACCGGCAAGCCGAACTGCTTGGCGAGCGCCACCACGACGCCGCCGCGGGCTGTGCCGTCGAGCTTGGTGATCGCCATGCCGGTGAGCGGCACGATGCTGCTGAAGATCTCGACCTGCGCCCGGGCATTCTGGCCGGTGGTGGCATCCAGAACGAGCAGGACCTGATGGGGCATGGCGGGATCGAGCTTGCGCAGCACCCGGACCACCTTGGCCAGCTCTTCCATCAGCCCGGCCTTGTTGTGCAGGCGGCCGGCCGTGTCGATCAGGAGGACATCGGCATTCAGGCTGCGGGCCTGCTGGACGGCATCGAAGGCCAGCCCAGCCGAATCGGCGCCGGGCGCCTTCGCGATCACCGGGCAGTCGGTGCGACGACCCCAGATCTGCAACTGCTCGATCGCGGCGGCGCGGAAGGTGTCGCCGGCGGCCAGCATGACCTCGCGCCCGTCGTCCTTCAGCTGCTGCGCCAGCTTGCCGATGGTCGTGGTCTTGCCGGTGCCATTGACGCCGCAGACCAGGATCACCTCGGGCCGATGGGCCGGATCGATCATCAGCGGCTGCGCGACCGGTGCCAGGATGGCGGCAATCTGGGTCGCCAGCTCCGCCCGCACCTCCTGCGGCGTCACCTCCTTGCCGAACTTGGACTGTGACAAGCCAGCAATCAGGCTGGTTGCCGCCTCGACCCCGAGATCGGCGGCGACCAGCACCTCCTCGAGCTCTTCGAGGCTGGCGAAGTCCAGCTTGCGCTTGGTGAAAATCGTGGCGATGTTGCTCTTGAGCGAGGTCGACGAGCGGCTGAGACCAGCCCGCAGCCGTTGCAGCCAACCGGCAGAATTGGCATCGCTCATGCCGCGACCTGCCCGATCAGCATGCCTGCCTCGACCCGCTCGAGGGCGACCCGGGCCAGGCTCCCCGGCGCCGGCTGGCCGACCCAGTGCTCCAGGCGAACCGGCGCAAAAGCGTCGGTGTGGCCAGCACCGTCCCGCTCGACCAGCATCTCGGCGAGCGTGCCGACCTGACGCGCCAGGAACCGCCCAAGCGCTCGATCGCCGGCGGCGCGCAGGCGGGCGGCGCGCTCCTTGCGCTCCGGCTTTGGCACCTGCGGCATGCGCGCCGCCGGCGTACCGGCGCGGGCGGAATAGGGAAAGACATGGAGATAGGTCAGGTCGGCCTCCGCCACGAGGTCCAAGGTGGCAGCGAACATTGCCTCGGTCTCGGTCGGAAAGCCGGCAATCAGATCGGCGCCGAACGCGATCTCCGGCCGCGCTTGGCGCAGACGTTCGCAGATCTCGATCACATCGGCACGGCTGTGACGCCGCTTCATGCGCTTCAACGTCAGGTCATGCCCGGCCTGCACGCTCAAATGCAGATGCGGCATAAGCCGCGGCTCGTTCGCGATCATCTGGCAGAGCGTGGGATCAAGCTCCGCGGGATCGAGCGACGACAGACGCAGGCGCGGCAGATCGGGCACCAGGCCAAGAATCCGTTTGACCAGCTGGCCCAGGCTCGGCGTGCCCGGCAGATCCTTGCCGTAGGACGTCAGATCAACGCCGGTCAGGACCACCTCGAGGTAGCCGCGCTCGACCAGGTGGCGGATCTGGCTGACGATGTGACCTGCCGGCACGCTCCGGCTCACCCCCCGCCCCTGCGGGATGATGCAGAAGGTGCAGGCGTGATCGCAGCCGTTCTGCACCTGGACGAAGGCGCGGGAGCGTCCGCGCAGGCCATCGACCTGCTGCTCGGCGCTAGGCGCCGACAGGGGCTCCGGCTTCACCGCCCCATCCGTCCTCAGGCTCTGCCAAAGCTCGGGCCTGAGCTTGTCCTGATTGCCGATGACCCGATCGACCTCGGCCATCGCCGCGTAGGCGTCGGGCCGGATCTGAGCAGCGCAGCCGGTGACCACGATGCGCGCATCCGGCCAGGCGCGGCGAGCCTTGCGGATCGCCTGGCGCGCCTGTCGCTCGGCTTCGGCCGTGACCGCGCAGGTATGGATGACGACGACGTCGTCCAGGCCAGCGGCCGCGGCGTGCTGGTGCATCAGCTCGGATTCGAAGCTGTTCAGACGACAGCCGAAGGTGATGAACTGCGGTCCGCTCAAGATCTCACCGCCAACAACTCTGGATCGAAACGTCCACTGAAGCTGTGGCTGGCCGGGCCCGTCATCAAGACCCGGTCGCGCTCGTCCCAGGCGATCTGCAGCCGGCCGCCGTCCAGCAGCACCTCGGCGGCCCGCTCCGTCAGGCCACGGCGCGCGGCGGCCACCAGAGCGGCACAAGCGCCGCTGCCACAAGCGGCGGTCAGGCCGGCGCCACGCTCCCAGACCCGCAGACGGAGCGCCTTTGGCCCGCGCAGCTCGGCCACCCCGATATTGGCGCGCTCCGGGAACCAGGGATGATGCTCCAGCTGCGGCCCAAGCTCGGCCAGCGGGACCGCCTCCGCGTCGGCCACGAAGAACACGATATGCGGGTTGCCCATATTGACCGCGCAAGGCTGCGTCAGCGACCCACAGTCGAGATCAAGAGTCAGCGTATCCATCGGCTTGGCGAGCGGGATTTCGTCCCAGCCCAGCCGCGGACGCCCCATATCGACCCGGTAGCCAGTGACGCCGGCCCGGACTTCCAAGAGGCCGCTGGTGGTCTCGATCCGGGTGGCGGTGGTGCTGTTCTGCTCCATCATGAGCCGGCCGACGCAGCGCGTGCCATTGCCGCACGCGCCTACTTCCGAGCCGTCGGCATTGTAGACGCGCATGAAGACGTCGGCGCGCGACGACGGCTCGAGGCAGAGCAGCTGGTCGCAGCCGACGCCGCGCCGGCGGTCGGCGATGCGCTGCATCTGCTCGGCGCTCAGCGTCAGCCGGCCGCTCCGCTGATCGATGATCACGAAGTCATTGCCAAGGCCGTGCATCTTATGGAAAGCGAGCTCGTCCATCGCACCACACTAAAGATGAGGCCATCGGCCAGCGCAACCAGCGATCCGAGACCGCCCTTCGGCAGCTCAGCTTGACTTCAAGAGAAGCCGATACCTAGTTAACGCTACCCGTCGGCGTCAAGCTGACCATCCCGCACCGATTGGTTGACCGATGTTCGATACGCTTTCGAGCCGGCTTGGCAACGTCTTCGATCGCTTGAAGCGCCGGGGCGCCTTGAGTGCTGCGGATGTCGAGGCCGCCTTGCGCGACATCCGGGTGGCGCTGCTCGAAGCCGACGTGGCGCTGCCGGTCGTCAAGGATTTCATCGCTGCGATCAAGGACCGGGCGGTCGGCCACGAGGTGTTGCGCAGCGTCACGCCCGGCCAGATGGTCGTCAAGATCGTCAATGATCAGCTGATCGAGCTGCTGGGCGGCCAAACCGTCGATCTGACGCTCACGGCGGCGCCGCCCCAGGTGGTGCTGATGGTCGGCCTGCAGGGCTCCGGCAAGACCACCACCAGCGCCAAGATTGCTTATCGGTTGCGGAGCCGGGAGCGCAAGAAGGTGCTGCTGGCCTCGCTCGACGTGCAGCGGCCAGCCGCCCAGGAGCAGCTGGCGGTGCTGGCGGAGCAAGCGCAGGTGACGAGCCTGCCGATCGTGCTCGGCCAGCAGCCGGTCCAGATCGCGGACCGCGCGCTCGATACCGCCAGGCGTGAGGGCGTTGACGTCGTGATCCTGGATACGGCCGGCCGCCTGCATATCGACGACAGCCTGATGCTGGAGCTGGCGGCGGTGCGCGACCGGATCCGGCCCCATGAAACGCTGCTGGTGGCCGACGCGCTGACCGGCCAGGACGCGGTGACGCTGGCGCGCGCGTTCCATGAGCGGATCGGCCTGACCGGCATCGTGCTGACACGCATGGATGGTGACGCCCGCGGCGGTGCCGCCTTGAGCATGCGCGCGGTCACCGGCCAGCCGATCAAGCTGGTCGGCATGGGCGAGAAGCTGGAAGCGCTGGAGCCATTCCACCCCGATCGGGTCGCGTCCCGCATTCTCGGCATGGGCGACGTCGTATCGCTGGTCGAGAAGGTGGCCGAGACGGTCGACAAGGAAGAAGCCGAAAAGCTTGCCGCCAAGATGAACAAGGGTCAGTTCGACTTGGACGATTTGGCGACGCAGCTGCAGCAAATGCGCAAGATGGGCGGCATGAGCGGCCTGCTGGGCATGCTGCCCGGAATCGGCAAGATCAAGCAGCAGATCGCGGATGCCAAGCTTGATGATCGGGTGATCACCCGCCAGCTGGCGATCTTGAGCTCGATGACGCGGCAGGAGCGGCGCAACCCACAGCTGCTCCACGCCTCGCGCAAGCGCCGGATCGCGAAGGGCTCGGGCACCGATGTCCAGGATCTGAACCGGCTGCTGAAGCAGTATCAGCAGATGCAGACCATGATGAAGCGGGTCAAGAAGATGGGCCACAAGAACTTCCTGAGCCGCGGCCTGCCGCCCGGCCTGCTGCAGCGCTGACCTGCCGGGCGCGCGCACAGCGCACTTGACCGGGCTTGCCGCTCGGACTACTTCTCCGTCAGTTAAGCGCTTGGCTCACAAACTCGATCAGCGCACAGAACCGGCGGATGATGCGACAAGTTGATCGTATCCCCGGAGCGGTCTGCTCGCCGTGGGCGCGATCTGCCGTCCAATTGTGGCTGGGCCAGGTTTGGCTTGAGGATGAACTGATGAGCGTTCGTATCCGCCTCGCCCGCGGGGGCACCAAGAAGAGGCCGTTCTACCGGATTGTGGCGACCCATGCGCGTAGCCCGCGCGACGGCCGCTTCCTTGAGAAGCTCGGCACCTACGATCCCCTGCAGCCGGCCGAAAGCGCCAGCAGGATCGTGCTGCGGGAGGATCGGATCCGGTATTGGCTCGGCAACGGCGCGCAGGCGAGCGATCGCGTCTGCCGGTTTCTGGATGCCGCCGGCATCACCAGCGGCACCGTCAAGTTCCGGGGCACGGGCAAGCGCGCCCAGGAGCTGGCCGCCAAGCGGGCGGAAGCTGAGGCCAAGGCCGCTGCCGCGACGGCCGGCGGCTGAGGACACAAGTGCGCGCGGCCGTAGGCAGGTTGGCGAGGGTGGATGGGCGCTTTGATGGGCGAGCGTCAGCAGGAGTCCGGATGGGTGTGCCTGGCCGTGGTGGCAGGGGCGCACGGCATTCGTGGCGCCCTAAAGCTGCGCTGCTTCACGGAGCGGCCTGAGGACGTTGTTGCCTATGGCCCGCTGTTCGACGATGCCGGACAGCCTCTGCCACGTCTGCGAGTCCAGCGCATCCTGCCAGGCGGCGTGATCGCCGAGATCGCAGGTCTGGCGGACCGCACGGCTGCCGAGCGCTGGCGTGGCAAGTCCTTCCATGTACCGCGAACCAGCCTGCCCGAGCCCGCCGCGGACGAGTTCTACTATGAGGATTTGCAGGGCCTGACCGCCCTGGACGTCGACGGCACGCCTCTTGGCGTGATCCGCCGCGTCGACAATTACGGTGCCGGCGACGTCATCGAGATCGCTAGCGATGACGGCAAGGTCCTCACCCTGCCCTTCGATCAGCGCACCGTGCCCGAGATCAATCTTGCCGCTGGCCATGTCATCGTGGCGCCACCTCAGGAGGTTGGCGCATGACGATCTGCATGCCGTGGCACGCCAGCGTGCTGACGATCTTCCCCGAGATGCTGCCCGGTCCGCTAGCGTTCTCGCTGGCTGGCCGCGCCCTGGAAACCGGCGTCTGGCGGCTGGATTGCGTGAACATCCGGGAGTTCGCCCTGGATCGCCATCGCACAGTCGATGACGAGCCGTTTGGCGGCGGCGCCGGCATGGTGATGCGCCCGGACGTGGTCGCGCGGGCCCTGGATGCCGCGGTTGCCAGCGCCCCGGATCGCCCTCTTCTATACCTGACGCCGCGCGGCCGGCCGCTCTGCCAGGAGCGCGTCCGGCAGCTTGCCGAAGGTCAGGGCGTTGTGCTCTTATGCGGCCGGTTCGAAGGCGTCGATCAGCGGGTCGTCGAGGCAAGAGCCCTGGAAGAGGTCAGCCTGGGCGACATCGTGCTGTCCGGTGGCGAGCCGGCGGCGATCGCCCTCCTGGATGCGTGTGTCCGGCTGCTGCCTGGGGTCATGGGTTCAGCCCAGTCGGTCAGCGAAGAGAGCTTCGCCGACGGGCTGTTGGAATATCCCCAGTTCACCCGGCCGCAGGACTGGCAAGGCCATGCGGTGCCGGCGGAATTGCTGTCCGGCCATCACGCCCGGATCCGCGCGTGGCGCAAGCGCCAGGCGGAACTCGTCACCGAGATGCGGCGGCCCGATCTATGGGTCCGGCATCTTGCCAAGCAGGCCCCCGATCGAGCGGCCATCCGGCCGGTCAGCGCCGAGATGTAGTGAGGTTGCCATGAACGTCATCCAGCAGCTCGAAAGCGAGCAGATCAAGCAGCTCAGCAGCGATCGGCCGATCCCCGATTTCGCGCCGGGCGATACGCTGCGGGTCAGCGTCAAGGTGGTCGAGGGCACGCGCGAGCGGGTTCAGGCCTTCGAGGGTGTGTGCATCGCGCGCAAGAACCGCGGCATCAACTCGGCCTTCACCGTGCGCAAGATCAGCTACGGCGAAGGGGTCGAGCGGATCTTCCCGCTCTACAGCCCGCAGATCGCCGAGATCCAGGTGGTTCGGCGCGGCCGGGTGCGCCGGGCCAAGCTGTATTACCTGCGGGGCCGGACCGGCAAGGCCGCGCGCATCACCGAACGGCGGGACGAGCGCAGCCGCCAGAGCGCCGAGGACACGCAGCCCGACAAGAGCGCTGCTGATTGATCGTCGAGACGAACGGTCGCCGGCTCATCGCGACCTGGCGGCCAGCATGAGGAGGCTGGGCGCCATGGCTGGCCCAAGGACCCTGTTTGACAAGATCTGGGATGCCCATCTGGTTGATCAGCAGGCGGATGGCACCTGCCTGATCTATATCGATCGCCACCTTGTGCACGAGGTCACTAGCCCCCAGGCCTTCGAAGGCCTGCGCCAGACCGGTCGACGGGTGCGCCGGCCCGAGGCGACCCTGGCCGTGCCCGATCACAACGTGCCCACGACCGATCGCAGCCAAGGCATCGCCGAGGACCAGTCGCGCATCCAGATCGAGACGCTGCAGCAGAACTGCCGCGATTTCGGCGTGCCGCTGTTCGATGTCACCGACATCCGGCAGGGCATCGTCCACATCATCGGCCCGGAGCAAGGCTTTACCCTGCCGGGCATGACGATCGTCTGCGGCGACAGCCACACCTCGACCCACGGCGCTTTTGGCGCGCTGGCTTTTGGCATCGGGACCTCCGAGGTCGAGCATGTCCTGGCGACCCAGACGCTGTATCAAACCCGCCCTCGGAACATGCGGATCACGGTCAGCGGCGAGCTGCCCTTCGGCGTGACCGCGAAGGATGTGATCCTGGCGATCATCGGCACGATCGGCACCGGTGGCGGCACCGGCTACGTTATCGAATATGCCGGGGAGGTGATCCGCGGCCTGTCCATGGCCGGGCGCATGACCATCTGCAACATGTCGATTGAGGCCGGCGCCCGCGCCGGCTTGATCGCGCCGGACGAGGTCACCTTCGACTACATCAAGGGTCGACCGATGGCGCCCAAGGGCGGCGCCTTCGAGCAGGCCGTGCAGATGTGGCGCCAGCTGCCGTCCGATGAGGGTGCCCGCTACGAGAAGGAAGTCACGCTGGCAGCCGCCGAGATCGAGCCCCAGGTGACTTGGGGCACCAGCCCGCAAGACGTGGTGCCGATCACCGGCCGGGTGCCGCGCCCCGAGGCCGAAGCCGATCCCAACCGCCGCTCCGCCATGGAGCGATCGCTCGACTACATGGGCCTGGAGCCGGGCCTGCCGATGACCGAGATCAGGATCGACAAGGTGTTCGTCGGTTCCTGCACCAATGGTCGGATCGAGGATCTTCGGGCCGCCGCCAAGGTGATTTCCGGCAAGCGCGTGGCGCCCCATGTGCAGGCCATGGTGGTGCCCGGCTCCGGCCTGGTGAAGCACCAGGCGGAGGAAGAGGGCCTCGACAGGATCTTCATCGAGGCGGGCTTCGAATGGCGCGAGGCTGGCTGCTCGATGTGCCTGGGCATGAACCCAGACCAGCTGAAGCCGGGCGAGCGTTGCGCGTCGACCTCCAATCGCAACTTCGAGGGACGCCAGGGCAAAGGTGGGCGCACTCATTTGGTGTCGCCGGCCATGGCCGCTGCCGCGGCCGTGGCGGGTCACATCGCCGATGTCCGCAAGTTCGTGTGAGGAGCGGAGCGATGCAGCCATTCACCAAGCTCACTGGGATCGCCGCCCCCTTGCCGATGATCAATGTCGACACCGACAAGATCATCCCCGCTAAGTGGCTGAAGACCATCAAGCGCACGGGCCTTGGCGTCGCCCTGTTCGAGACCCTGCGCTACGCCGATGACGGCAGCGAGCGGCCGGAGTTCGTGCTGAACCGCGCGCCGTATCGTTCGGCCAGCATCCTGATCGCGGGTGACAATTTCGGCTGCGGCAGCTCGCGCGAGCATGCGCCCTGGGCGCTCCTGGATTTCGGCATCCGCTGCGTGATCGCGCCCTCATTTGCCGATATCTTCCACAACAATTGCTTCAAGAACGGCATCCTGCCGGTCGTCTTGCCCAAGGAGCAGGTCGATCTGCTGACCCGCGAGGCGACCGAGGCGGGTGATCCGACCTTCACGATCGACCTCGAGCGGCAGGAGATTGTCCGGCCGACCGGCAATGCGGTGCTGAAGTTCGCCGTCGATC
This sequence comes from uncultured Alphaproteobacteria bacterium, assembly GCA_902826935.1. Classification (GTDB taxonomy): domain Bacteria; phylum Pseudomonadota; class Alphaproteobacteria; order Geminicoccales; family Geminicoccaceae; genus CADEGR01. Next base: position 24,779 of record CADEGR010000007.1, read on the forward strand.
CACACAAGAAGCATTGCCTGCTCCATGGCCTCGACGATATCGGCCAAACCATGCAGCGCCAGTCGATGATCGACGGCTTCGAGGCCAAGCAACGGCTGGCCGCCCCCTGGCTTTACCGAGAGGTGGCATGATGATGGCGCGCAGCGAGACCGATACGCCGCGGCGCATTTTGCTGCTGCCGGGCGATGGCATCGGGCCTGAGGTCATGCGCGAGGTGCGGCGCGTGATGGACTGGTTCGCCAGGCGGCAGGGCATCGCCTTCGAGCTGCAGGAGGCATTGGTCGGCGGCGCCTCCTATGACCGCCATGGCACGCCCTTGACCGACGCGACGTTGGAGCAGGCTCTGCAGGCGGATGCGGTCCTGTTCGGCGCTGTCGGCGGTCCGAAATATGACGATCTGGCGTTCGATCAAAAGCCGGAGCGGGGCCTGCTTCGGCTGCGCAAGGAGCTTGGCCTGTTCGCGAATCTGCGTCCCGCCAAGGTCTTTGACGCGCTGATCGACAGCTCGTCCCTCAAGCCGGACCTGGTGCGCGGTCTCGACATCATGATCGTCCGTGAGCTCACCGGCGGCATCTATTTTGGCGAGCCGCGTGGCATCGAGACGCTGCCAGGCGGCGAGCGGCGCGGGATCAACACTCAGGTCTATACAACCACCGAAATTCGCCGGGTGGCCGCCGTCGCCTTCGAGCTCGCCCGCAAGCGCCAACATCGGGTTTGCTCGGTGGAAAAGGCGAACGTCATGGAATCGGGCGTGCTGTGGCGGGAGGAAGTCAAGGCGCTGCATGAGGCCGAGTACTCGGACGTCGAGCTCAGCCACATGTACGCCGACAACTGCGCGATGCAGCTGGTGCGTGAGCCCAAGCAGTTCGACGTCATCGTCACCGACAATCTCTTCGGTGACCTGTTGTCGGATTGCGCGGCGATGTTGACGGGCTCGCTCGGCATGCTGCCTTCGGCATCGCTGGGCGCACCCGGGTCGGATGGCAAGCGCAAGGCGCTGTACGAGCCGGTGCATGGCTCGGCACCCGATATTGCCGGCAAAGGCTTGGCCAATCCGATCGCGATGCTGCAGAGCTTTGGCATGATGCTGCGCTACTCCTTCGATCGGGACGACGCAGCCGATCAGCTCGACGGTGCCATCGGCCGGGTGTTGGCCGGCGGCCTGCGCACCGCCGACATCATGCAGGACGGCATGGCCAAGGTTTCGACCTCGGTCATGGGCGAAAGCATCGTGCGCGAGCTGGATAAGGCCGCCGCCTGACGGAGCCCGCGCCCGCCCCATCGGGGCAGGCAGACCGTTCCTACCATCAAGGACAACCAGGAGCCTGCTATGGGCTACAAAGTTGCCGTCGTCGGCGCCACCGGAGCGGTGGGCGGCGAGATGCTGAACATTCTTGCCGAGCGTGATTTCCCGGCCGATTCGGTGGTGGCGCTCGCGTCCCGATCATCGATCGGCAAGGAGGTGTCGTTCGGCGACAAGGACGTGCTGAAAGTGCGCAACCTCGAGGATTTCGACTTCGAGGGCGTCGACATCGGCTTGTTCTCGCCTGGCGCTGCGATCTCGAAGGTGTATGCGCCGCGCGCCGCCGCCGCTGGCTGCGTCGTGATCGACAACACCTCGCAATTCCGCATGGACGAGGATGTGCCGCTGGTGGTGCCGGAGGTGAACCGGGACGCGCTGGCCGGCTTTCGCGAGCGCAACATCATCGCCAATCCGAACTGTTCGACCATCCAGATGGTGATGGCGCTGAAGCCGCTGCACGATCTGGCGGTGGTCCGGCGCGTGGTGGTCGCGACCTATCAGTCGGTCTCGGGCGCCGGTCGGGAGGCAATGGACGAGCTGTTCGACCAGACCAAGGGCATCTACGAGACCCGCACGCCTGAGCCCAAGCTTTTTCCTAAGCAGATCGCATTCAACGTGATTCCGCAGATTGACGTGTTTCTGGATGACGGCTCGACCAAGGAAGAATGGAAGATGGTGGTCGAGACCAAGAAGATTCTCGATCCGGCGATCGAGGTCATCGCGACTTGCGTCCGCTGTCCGGTCTTTGTCGGCCATGCCGAGGCGGTCTGTGCCGAGTTCGAGCACGCGATCGATGTGGACGAGGCACGGCATGCGCTTTATGACGCGCCGGGCCTGGCGCTGCTCGATCGCTCGGATGAGGAGCTCTACGCGACGCCATTGGATTGTGTCGGTGAATATGATGTCTTCGTCTCGCGCTTGCGGCAGGATCGGACGGTGCCACACGGCTTGGCCTTTTGGGTCGTCGCCGACAATTTGCGCAAGGGCGCCGCGCTGAACGCAGTCCAGATTGCCGAAGCCATGGTGGCGGATGGGCTGCTTTGACCTGACCAGGCTGGCAAAAGCCTTCAGGCGTGCTGGCGCCGCTTGATGGCTGCGGGAGGAACGTCCATTTCGGGGCCAGCCACGCGCCAGCGGATGTGACCATGGGCCAAGCGGCGCCGACCGCCGTTGACCAGCTCGCGCAGGTCGGCGGCAATGTTGTCGAGTTCACCGTCAGCGAGATCTCGCAAGCGCTCAAGCGCACGCTTGAGGACGGCTATGGCCATGTCCGCATCCGCGGCGAAATCTCGGGCTTCAAGCGGGCGTCCTCCGGTCATCTCTATTTCTCGCTGAAGGACGCAGGCGCCTGCCTCGACGGTGTGTGCTGGCGCGGCAATGCCCAGCGTTTGGGCTTCCAGCCGGAGGATGGGCTGGAAGTCGTGGTCACGGGCCGGATCACCACCTTCCCCGGCCGTTCGAAGTACCAGGTTGTCGTCGAGCAGATGGCGCCTGCCGGCCTTGGCGCCCTCATGGCGCTCTTGGAGGAGCGCAAGCAGCGCCTCGCGACCGAAGGCTTGTTTGCGGCCGAGCGCAAGCCTGCCCTGCCCTTCATGCCTCGAGTCATCGGGGTGGTGACGTCGCCGACCGGTGCCGTCATTCGCGACATCCTGCATCGGCTGGCGGAGCGGTTTCCGTGCCATGTCCTGATCTGGCCAGTGCTGGTTCAAGGCGAACAGGCGGCCGGACAAATTGCCGCCGCGATCGAGGGCTTTTGCGCCTTGCCGCCGGCTGGACCTGTGTCCCGTCCTGACCTTCTGATCGTCGCGCGCGGCGGTGGCTCGCTCGAGGATCTTTGGCCGTTCAACGAGGAAATCGTCGTGCGGGCGGCTGCCGCCTGCACCATTCCGCTGATCTCCGCGGTCGGCCATGAAACCGACACGACCCTGATCGATCTGGCCGCGGCCCAGCGAGCGCCAACGCCGACGGCCGCGGCCGAGCTGGCCGTGCCGGTGCGGCTGGATTTGCTGCAGCAGGTCGGCCAGCTGGGCGGCCGGCTGCTGATCGGCACCGAGCGGGGCATGCGCGACCGGTCCCGGACGCTGGCCGCAACCGCGCGCGCGCTGCCGGATCCGGTCGGCTTGCTCGGCCAAGCCAGCCAGCGCCTGGATGATCTGGTCGACCGGCTGGGCCATGCCCCGGCAGCCCGGCTGCGGCAGGCGGCGCTGAGCTTGGCCGAAGTTGGTGCCAGGCTCGGCAGCCCGAAGCATCTGCTGCACGCGGCGCGGCTTCGGCTGCGCGGGCCGGAGCAACAGCTGCGCCAGCTGTGCGTCGCTCAGCTGCGGCAGTCGCGCCAGAGCCTGGCGCAGCTGGATCGCCGCATGAGCCCGCATTTGCTGGCGGAACGCATGCCGCCGTGCCGCGACCGCCTGCGCGACCTGGCCAGCCGCCAGGAGCATGCCTTCGATCGCCAGCTGCGGACCGCGCAGGAGCGGCTCAAGAACAATGCCAGCATGCTGACGACCCTCAGCTATCAAGGGGTTCTAGCGCGCGGCTTTGCCCTGGTCCGGGACCGCAATGGGCAGCTGATCACCTCGGCCAGTGAGGCTTGCCAAGCCCAGGCCCTCGATCTGCAGTTTGCCGATGATCGGGTCGAAGCGCTGGTCGTCCAGACCGCGTCGCAACCTGCCACGGCAAAGCGTGCCGATGCGGTCTCGGGCAAGACCAAGAAGAGCGTAGCGACCCGGCAAGGGCGCCTGCTTTAGGGGATGCGGATGGCGTCGATCGACGAGTTGCTCAGGGTCATGGCTGAGCTGCGTCACCCTGAGCGCGGCTGTCCCTGGGACCTCGAGCAGGATTTCGCCAGCATCGCGCCCTATACGATTGAAGAGGCGTATGAGGTTGCGGACGCGATTGCGCGGGGCGACATGGCGGCCTTGCATGAGGAGCTGGGCGACCTGCTGCTGCAGGTAGCCTACCACGCACAGATGGCGGCTGAAGCCGGGCACTTCGATTTCGCGAGCGTCGCGGCAAGCGTGGCCGGGAAGATGATCGCTCGGCATCCCCACGTCTTTGGTGAGGCCACGATTGCCGACGCCCAGAGCCAGAGCCAGGCATGGGAGGCAGGCAAGGAGGCCGAGCGACGGCGCAAATTGAGTGCCGGGAGCCTGCTGGATGATCTGCCGCTTGGCTTTCCCGCATTGCTGCGCGCAGCGAAGCTGCAGAAGCGCGCCGCCCGCGGCGGCTTCGACTGGCCGAATGCCGGTCCTATCTTTGCCAAGATTGCCGAGGAGCTCGATGAGTTGAAGGAGGCGATTGCCGGCCGGAGACGCGAGCGCATTGTCGACGAGTTCGGCGACGTCGTGTTCGCCATGGTCAATCTGGCCCGGCATCTTGAGATCGATCCGGAAGATGCGCTACGCGGCAGCAACCGCAAATTCGAGCGTCGCTTTCGCTTCATCGAAGCCGAAGTGGCGGCCGGCGGCCAAACGATGGCCGAAACGCCGCTCGATCGGCTCGAAGAGCTATGGCAGGCCGCCAAGCTCGAAGAGCGCGAGCGCGAGGACCGTGGCGATGTCGCCTGTGACTAGGCGTGCAATAGGGACGCCTTATCGGGTGATCGGCGTCCAAACGGGACTGCCGGGTCGATGGGTTCCACAGAGGCGTCCGGGATTATCGGGAGCCGGCTTGGCTGCTGCTGGTGGCGACGATTGCGAAGATCCGGCGCGCGTCGTTCGTGCAGCACGAGCCGATGAAGGCGATCTGTCGCGAGCTCAGGGTGTCGCGCCAGATGGTCCGCAAGGTACTGCGGTCGGAGGCGGCGGCGTTGGTCTACGAGCGGGAGCTCTAGCCGCGGCCGAAGCCGAGGCCCTGGCCGGATGAGCTCGAGCGGCGGTGGCTGGTCGACGAGCAACGGCTGGTCCGGCTGACGCTGATCCGGCTGTTCGAGGCGCTGCGCGGATCGGCGCACAAGAGGGGCCCCCATTGTGGGCACGGTGTTTGGCCTGCGGGTGAGGTCGACGCGGAGCCGTAGGCGGAGCGGCGAGCTCACCCGCAAGGCGGCTTTTGGCGGGGTCGGTAAGGCGCGGTTCTTGAAGCGCCAGCTCTCGTTGCCGGTCTCGATGATGTCGCAGTGATGGGTCAGGCGGTCGAGCAAAGCGGTGGTCATCTTGGCGTCGCCGAACACGCTGGGCCGTGCGCCAAAGGCGAGGTTGATGGTGACCAGGACCGAGGTCCGCTCGTGGAGCCGGCTGATCGGGTGGCACAGGAGCTGGCCGCCGGTCTGGGCGAACGGCAGGTAGCCGAGCTCGTCGAGGATGATGAAGTCGAGCCGGGCGAGGTAATCGGCCATCCGACCCTGGCGGCCGGCGCGGGCCTCGCCTCGAGCTTGCTGACCAGGTCGACGACATTGAAGAAGCGGCCGCGGGCACCGTCGCGGATAGGTGCGCTCCTTGCCGACGAAGACCGTCTCCACCGCGGTCTTCATATTATCGTAGATACCGCGCGTGCAGGCGCCCTTGGAGAAGGCAAACGCCCGGGCGCTCGGGTTGGCCGGCGGCGAGCGCCGTCCAATGCGGCGTCGAACACCATCTCCTGGGTCTCGCGCGGATAGGCTCGGACGAACAGCATCCGGCTATGGCAGAGCCGGACGTGGGCGACCTTGACGGTCACCGTCACGCCGTTGATCAGCACAACCTCGTAGCTCCAATCGAACTGGTAAGCGTTGCCCGGCGCGAAGCTCAGCGGCATGAAAGCTTGCGCCACCAAACATGCGTGCTCGCGGCGCCAGCTGCGCGCATAGCGTCGCACCGCATCGTAGCCGCTCTCATAGCCTTGCCCTGTCAATTGGCGTCGAAAAATGACCCCCCAGTGGCGTGGGCCCCGTGGGCCGGACACTTGGATAGGAACGAATTGACCGGGTGCGCCGGGCTTTCGCAGGATGGAAGCCATGGCAAGACACCGATCGCACAGCATCAAGTTCAAGCGGCAGGTCGCACAGGAGTTTCTGGCGGGAGAGACCCTGCACGGCTTGGCCAAGCGCCACGACATTTCGCGGAACCTGATCCGGGTCTGGGTCGACAAGTACGAGGCGGGCGCATTCGACGACGATGCGCAGGCGGCCGACCTGATCCAGGCTTACGAGGCGCGGATCGCGGCGCTCGAGCGCCTGGTCGGCAAGCAGGCGCTCGAGCTCGAGTTCCTAAAGGGGGCTCAGCGGCTCGGAGAACGGCCGAGAAGCGCGCCCATGTCCGTGATCGTCGGCCCCGCGGTCTCTCCATCGCGGAAGGATGCCGTCTGATGGGGATCGCGCGCTCTACCTACTATGACGCGCCGAAGCGCGCCGCCGATGACACCGCGCTCGTCGAGGCGATGCATGCCATCAAGGACGAATTCGAGGGCTACGGCTGGCGGCGGCTGCAGGCGGCGCTCGGCCAGCAGGGCTGGGTCGTGAACCACAAGAAGCTGAAGCGCTTGATGCGCGAGCACGGGCTGAATGCCCGGCGCCGGCGCCGCTACGTCGCGACCACCGACAGCAACCACGACCAGCCCATCTTCCCGAACAGGACGAGGGACTTGATCGTCGACGGCCCCGACCAGCTCTGGGTGGCCGACTTGACCTACGTCGCCGTGGCTATCGGCTTCGTCTACGTCGCGCTCATCATGGATGCCTGGTCCCGGCGGATCGTCGGCTACGCCATGAGCCGGCGGATCGACGCCCGGTTGACGCTGGCGGCGCTCGACGCGGCCATCGCGCTGCGCCAGCCGCCGGCCGGATGCGTGCACCACACCGACCGCGGCTCGCAATACGCCGCCGAGACGTACCGCAACCGCCGGCGCGCGGCGAAACTCGTCGGCTCGATGGGGCGACGCGGAAACCCGTGCGACAATGCCATGATGGAGAGCCTGATGAAGACGCTGAAGGTCGAGGGCGTCTATCCGCTTGAATTCGAAACCCCTGAAGACGTCGCAGAGCAGCTCCCAGCCTTTATCGAGAAGTACAACGCCAGGCGGCTTCACTCATCGCTTGGCTACCTGAGCCCAGAACAGTACGAAAAGCAGCACGCCCGGCCGCCGGTCAAAAGCGCCGCCTGATCATGTCCGGCCCACGGGGCCCACTCCATTACGGGGTCAACTTTCCACGCCGAAACACACTTGCCCGCGCAGCTCCTCGAACAGCCGGATCAGCGTCGGCCGCTCGCGGACCAGCAGCAGCCGCTCCAGCTCGTCCTGCCAGGGCCCCAGCTTCGGCCGCGGCTGGACCTCCCGCTCGTAGGTGAACGCCGTCGCCTCCGACCGCAGCACCTTTCGGACCACCTTGCGCAATCAGGATTGGGCACCGGCGTCAGGCAGCAAGCCGTAGAGGCCGGAGCGCGACAGCTTCGGTACCATGACGCAGCTGTCCAGGAGCCGTATCGGCAACGCTGGCCGGGCAAAGACGGCAAAGAGCTGCCTTTGCTGCTCCAGCGGCCAGTCCACCTCGGTGCCGGCCAATTTGTAGCGGTATCCAGGCCCGAGCCGCGTGGTCAGCCGCAGGCCGTCCGGACGCAGGGCTGCGGTGAGATGGGTCAGCAGGCGCTTGGTGGTCCATTCGACACCGAGCCAGCCGGCGGTCTCCAACAGCAGCGCAGTCAGCAGATCGTCGTCCGCCAGGGCGGTCTGCACCGCCTGATCCAGTTCGGCCCCCATCGTCAAGACGAACACGATGGCTTCATCGGAGCCGGCCAAAAAGCGGGCAAAGGCAGGGTTCTGGAAGGTAATGTCGCCTTCCAGCTCGATCACGTCAGGCGCCGCGAAGCGCATCGCCCGGCGGCAAAAATGGATCTCAGGGGTCATCACCGCTTGCGCACGTGCCGCCACCTGTTCGGCAATGGCCCTGATCCGGGGCCGGACCTGGCTCTCGCTGCGATAGCCCTGCAGGCGGAGCATGCGGTCCGGCCGGATTTCGGCCGGTCCTGGACGCAAGATGCTGTGACCTTTGGCAGCGCCTGCGGCTTTGCTGCGCCCGGTCATGGCGCTTTGCCACTAGTGCCTGAATGTGCGGTCGCGCTGAACTGCTCGAACTGCGCTTCCAGCTCGCCGGTAACGGCCGCGGCAACATCCGTAGCCGACCCTTCGCGCTGTTCGGGCCGGCTCCGCTGCCAGCCCTCCAGGTAGGCATCCGTGCCAGCGAGGCCGCGGCGCATGGCAACTTGATCGATCAAAGCCTGAAAACGGTCGCTCAGCATGGTCTTTTGAGCGCCAGCGCCATCTCGCGCCTCAACCACCGAGGGTATGCCGTGCCATGCAAGAATTCTGAAGCTGGCCACGTACGATCTCCTCGCTAACGCCAAGCCGCAGCGCCCATCATCGGCCGCCCGTGAGCCTTCGTCCACGTTCCACCAACAATCCAAGGCTGCCAGCGCTCCCGCAAGATCGCTAGCTGGCTTCACGATTCCTTTACCCGTTGGCGCCTAAAGTTGCGAAGATCCGGCTGGTCTAGCCCACCTCCCCAGGTAGCTACGTCGGATCGAAGGCCTCCCTATCCTTGCCTGTCAGCTTGGGCCGCTTGTTTGCCAGCGGCCTTCTTTTTGCGTGCCGACGCCGCCGTGGGATCGATCATCGATCCAGGTGACCGAGCCCTGACTGGCCCACAGAACGCGGCTCAGCCAGGCGACGTCCTGGGTCGCGAAAAACACCGGATCGCGCTCGCCGAAGGCCCGCAGCTCGATCCGCTGAGCGGTCCGGCGCTCCAAAACGCCAAGCTCGATCTGGCCCGCCTGGGTCCGCAGGGCAACACGGTCATGGCGACGGATATTGGCCTTAGGCGAGATAATGATGACATCGCCATCCCGATAAATCGGCGCATAGGCGTCGCCACAAATCTCCAACGCATAGGCATATTCGTCATCCAGGCCGGGAAAATCGATCTCGTCCCAATCATCCCCGATCGGAAAGCCAGACTCGTCGAACAGCACCTTGCCTGCAACCGCGCTGATGCGCACGCAGCGCAGCCGCTGCGACGGCGGCACGCCATCGCGGCCATGCCGGTCGCTCATCAAGCTGACAAAAGTCTCGAATGAGGTGTCGGTGGCGGTCAGGATCTTCGCCAGGCTTTCGGTGCTGGGCCAGCGGGGCTTGGCCTGCTTGGTGGTCCGCTTGCTCGGGTTGAAGGTGGTCGGATCAAGGCCGGCTCGGCGGGCCAGTCCGGAAGCGCTCAATCCATGCTGCTTGGCCAACCGATCAATACCGTCCCAAACCTGGGCGTGTGTAAACAAAGGACGGAACTCCCAACTATGCGTGTCAACAACTAGGATAGCCTAGGAACCCTTTCTGTTGACGTCACTAGGAACATTGTCTTATAAGCGAGTGAGGATGGCGCCGCGCGCGTCGCAGCGGGCCGAGCGGAGGAGGCATTTGCTGACCTCGCCGCCCACCGCCTGACGGTAGTCGCAAACCATGTGCGATCAACCCCGCCAGCGCCACCAACCGCCCATTCGACAATCTGCTTGCCTCGCTCGACAAGCATACAGGATCGGCTATGGCGCGATCTGCTTTGGTAGTTTTCGTCGATCACGCGGATACCCGCTGGCTCCGGCTTTTACAGCCTGGCTATCGCCATTGCTTCGCCGCGTTCCAGCATAGTGGCTATTGGCTGCTATTTGATCCATTGCTGCACCGCCTTCGTCTCGACCTGATCGATCTGCCAAGCGACTTCGACCTGGCGGGTCACTATGTCCGACAGGGGCATCGGGTACTATGCGGCGAGGTTGGCGAGCCGGCTCGACCGATCCTGTTCAGAATGGAAGCGCTGACCTGCGTGAGCTTGGTCAAGCGGGCCATCGGCCTCGTGGCGCCTGCCGTCGTCACGCCCAAGCAGCTATTTCGCCGGCTCACGTCGCCACGACCGAATGAGCCCATCTGGCGCCAGGTCGGAACCCAACCGGAACAGCATTGCCGTTGACAATCATCGGATAAAGGATTATAAACCTATACATCATGAGTTGAGATCTTCTCTGCGGCGGACCTCCGAGCCGCGTGACCGCACCGATGATTGGAGTTGTCTGCATGGCCGAGCTCTCGCTTGAGACCATCATGCTCCGCTACCAAAGAGCGCTGAGCCGCCGCCGGCCGTGGGAGGCACTTTGGCGGGACTGCTATGCCTATGGCCAGCCACAGCGGGGCGCTGGCTTCGGCGCCGAGTTCGAGCCGGCGCGCAATCACGCCGAGCGGCTGTTCGATGGCACCGCGCCCGATGCGGTCGAGCAGCTGGCGGCATCGCTTCTGGCCGAATTGACCCCGCCTTGGTCGCAATGGTTCGGTCTGGTGCCGGGCCTTGCCGTCGATCCGATCGCCCGGCCCACCTTCGCCGAGGCGCTCGACCACGCGACCCAGCTGATCCAAGGCCATTTCGATCGCTCCAATTTCGCAGTCGAGATCCACCAGGCATTCCTCGATCTGGTGACCATCGGCAACGCGACCTTGCTGGTCGAGGAGGCGCCGCTTGGTGGCATCAGCGCCTTTCGCATGACCGCAGTCCCCATGGCCGAAATGGTCTTCGAGGCGGGCGCGGATGAGCGCGTGCAAGGCCATTTCAGACAGCGGTCCTTGCCGCTCGGCGCCCTCATGACCTTGTACCCGGATGCCGAGCTGCCCCGGGCGGAAAAGTCCGCCGAAGCCTCCGACCCGAGCCGCTGCGTCCGGGTGCTCGAGGCCGTGCTGCCCTGTCAGACCGGCTGCAGCTACACCGCCATGATGCTCGATCAGGGCAACCGGCCAGTGGTGCTGGGCCAGGGGCAATTTGCGAGCTCGCCCTTCATCAGCTTCCGTTGGCTGAAAGGTGCTGCCGAAATTTACGGCCGCTCGCCGGTGATGACGGCCCTGCCCGATATTAAGACGGTCAACAAGGTAGTCGAGCTGATCCTCAAGAACGCATCGATCGCGGTCACCGGGATCTGGCAGGCGGATGATGATGGCGTGCTAAATCCTGCCAACATCCGGCTGGTGCCCGGCGCCATCATTCCCAAGGCGGTGGGCTCGGCCGGGCTCACCCCGCTGCAGGCGCCCGGCCGCTTCGACGTCTCGAACCTCATGCTCGATGACCTGCGCGGCCGGATCCGCCATGCCCTGCTGGTCGACCGGCTGGGTCCGGTCGCCGGGCAGCGCATGAGCGCGACTGAAGTTATCGAACGGTCGAATGAGATGACCCGGCTGCTTGGTGCCACCTATGGCCGGCTCCAGGCCGAGCTGCTGACGCCACTGCTGGTTCGGGCGGTCGGCATCCTGCGCCGCCGCGGCGAGCTGCCAGATCTCGCCTTGGACGGCAGCACCGTCGAAATCCGGCACAAGTCGCCGCTCGCCCGGCTGCAGGCCCGCCAGGACGTCCAGAACACCCTGCTATGGCTTGATGCCAGCGCCCGGCTTGGCGCGGAAGCCATGCAGGCGGTGGATCTGCCGGCCACGGCGCGATGGCTGGGCGAGCGCCTGGGTGTGCCGGGCCAGCTGATCCGTGATCAGGTGCCGAGCGATTTGCTCGATGCTTTGCCAGCGCTGGCGCTCGGTCAAGACGCCTAGGGAGCCACCATGTCGACCAGCCAGGAACCCCAAGACGGCTGGGCGTGGTTCGAGCCCGCGCTGGTGGCCGAGCCCGTCTCGCTCGAGAGCGAGCTTAACCGCGCCTTCGCTCGCTGCTTTGCCGGCGCCGATGGTGTGACCGTGCTGGAGTATCTGCGGCGCTGTTTCCTCGATCGGCGGCTGCCACCGAGCGCCAGCGACGCTGAACTGCGCCAGGTCGAAGGCCAGCGTGCGGTGGTCGCCCAGATCATGGCGCTGATCGAACGCGGCCGCGCCTGAGGCCATGCCATCCGTCGAGCATGATTAGGATTGAGAATGACCGAACATCTGCATGCGAGCGTGACCGAGGACGGTGCCGAGGCTTTGGCCGACGCCGGCCCGCTGGACGATCTGAATGAGGCGGTGTCGGCAGCTGCCATCCGGCCCGCAGAGGTGCCCGAGAAGTTCTGGGACGCCACCAGCGGCAGCCTGCGCACCGAGGCATTGCTGAAGTCCTACCTGCAGCTCGAGAAGAAGCTGGGCTCCATGGTGGCCTTGCCGAACGATGAGGCTGACGAGGAAGCCGTCAAACGGCTGCACCGTGCCCTCGGCGTGCCGGAATCGCCCGAGGAGTATCAGATCGAGCCGAGCCATCCAGCGGTCGCGTTGGAGCCTGAGGTCAAGGCGCGCCTGCATCAGGCCGGTTTCACGCCTCGTCAGGTGCAGCTGGTCGCTGATCTCGCGGCCGAGCACCTGGTGCCGGTGGTCGAGCATGCGATGGGCGATGCTCAGACCCGCAGCGACGTGGGGCGACTGGCCGAGCATTTCGGCAGCACCGAAGCGTGGCGGGCATTGGCGCCGCAGATCAAGACCTGGGCGGAAGCCAATCTGGCGCCGCAGGTCTATGACACCCTCGCGACCAGCTATGACGGCGTGATCGCGATGCATCAGATGATGCAGATGCGCGAGCCCCGCCTCATCCAGGAAGCCGGCGCCCCCACGGCGGGCATGCAGCCGGAGCAGCTGGTCCAGATGATGCGCGATCCGCGCTACTGGCGCGATCGTGATCCGGACTATGTCGCCCAAGTGACGCGCGGCTTCAAGCGTCTTTATGAAGAGTAGCCAGCCGTCAGCGGTCAGGCGGCCCCAGAGGCGCCCGCGACCGCAAGCCTAACCCGCCGCTCAGCTGTCATGTGCCCCGGCCAACAAGCGCCGAGGCCAAGGAGACGACCATGGCCAGAATTCGCCGGAAAGGTTCGACCGCCACGCTGCTCGCACGGGACGACGATGACGTGCCGCTGCCGGTCATGCCGTGGGGCGTGCTCCACAACCTCATCCCGACCGAAGCCGCTGCCGCACGCAATACCACGCCCATCTCAGCCAACTGCGGCGTGATCAGCGTGATCGCGATCGGGGGCGGGGCGCATTTCAAGATGGGCGATGCCTCGGTCGTCGCGACCACCGCCGATGTCTTCCTGCCAGCGGGCGTCTGGCATGAGCTGCCGGTTTTCGATGGCGCCGCCTTCAACCATGTCTCCATCATCTCGGCGACCGGGTCAGGCACTATTCGGGCGCAGATCTGCGAAAGGCAGTAGACATGACCTCGCTCGGCCTGCAGCACGCGCGCCGACTGAAGTTAGATCCGGCGCCGCAGACCTCGGACCTGCCGCCGCCCCCGCATCCGCCGCAGGGTGCGCCTTTCAGCGACGGTTTTTTCTGGGTCGATGGCACCGGCTGGCTCGACGGGGCCTAACGCTTCGTCGCTGCCGATCGGTACCGGCACTCGATCCCAGATCATCAGCACTCTGTTTGATCGCCAATCGGGGATCACCCGCCAGGCGGGCCCTCGATCCGATCCGCTCGGACGGTGCGCATCCGTCTAGACCGCGGCCCTGCCCAAGCAGGACCAACCGCGCGTCGTCTCCCGGATGTCCAGCAACGGAGGGACGAACGTGTCCACCTCGATCGACAAAGCGTTCATCAAGCAATTCGAAGAGGAAGTCCATCAGGCATATCAGCGGATGGGCTCGAAGCTGCGCAACACCGTGCGCGTCAAGAGCGGCGTGCAGGGTAGTTCCACGGTGTTCCAGAAGGTCGGCAAGGGCAGCGCATCCACCAAGTCGCGGCATGGTAAGGTGCCGGTGATGAACGTGGATCACACCCCGGTCGAGTGTGCCCTGCAGGACTACTATGCGGGCGACTGGGTCGACCAGCTCGACGAACTGAAGATCAATATCGACGAGCGCCAGGTCCTGGCCAATGCCGGTGCCTTCGCGCTGGGCCGGACCACCGACGAGCTGATCATCGCGGCCCTCGACACGACCGCGCTGACCGCTGGCGCCGGCACCGACGGCTTGACCAAGGCGAAGGTGCTCTCGGCCTTCGAGCAGCTTGGCAACAAGGACGTGCCCGACGACGGGCAACGCTATGCCGTGATCGGCTGGAAGCAGTGGTCCGAGCTGCTCTCGATCCCGGAGTTCGCGGACGCTGACTTCGTCGGCTCGGATGAGCTGCCATGGCGTGGCACCCAGGCCAAGCGGTGGCTGGGCGCCATGTGGATGCCGCATTCCGGCCTGCCGCTCTCGGCCAATGTTCGGCGCTGCTTCTGGTACCACCGCAGCGCCATCGGCCACGCCATCGGCCAGGATGTCGTGACCGATGTCACCTGGCACGGTGATCGCGCCGCTCATTTCGTCTCGAACTCGATGAGCCAGGGCTCCTGCCTGATCGATGGCGACGGTGTCATCAAGCTGCCCTGCCTGGAGAGCTAAGCGATGGCTTACGATCCCAAGAATCTGAGCGCGCTCGCCTATGCCAATGGTTTCACGCTTTGGCACTATCGCACCAACGACGTAGCGGCCGATGTTGATACGGTCGGCTACTTCAACAAGGCTGCTTCGTTCATGCGGATTGGCGACTTCATCATCACCAATGCCAATGCCTCAGGCCCAATCGAGAACGGCTTTCTGATCGTCCGGACGAACACTGGCACGTCCGTCGATGTCACCAATCTGAACGCGCTGGGCTTGTCCAACACTGACTAAGTGGCGGCGGCCAGTTGAGACGCTGTAGCTGAGTCTGTCTCGGCTCGGGCGGCGGGCGATCGACCAAGCTGCCCGCCGCCCACCCAGGCCGTAGTGACGGAGACACCAGCATGATGCGAGTGGCTTTAGTGGCGCACGCTGTCGTCCTGATGGTGTGCATTAGCGGGCTTGCGCGCGCAGACGCGCTGAGCAGGTCACCGACCTGCCCTGGATTAGGCGCCAGCAGCTTCGAGCAGCGGATCCCTGCGGGCACCCGCCGGGTCGCCTTCGAGCGAGCCTCCTTGATCCTGTTCGTCGAGCTCTGGCACGCGCTCGAGCACCGGCCGCTGGCGGCATTTCCTGAGCGGGTGATGATGTACCTCATGCCGCACCGGCCTTTGATGATCGGCTACCAGCGGCAGGGCTGCATCATTGCCGTCCTAGCAGTCGAGCCGCCGACCCTCGTGCGCTGGCTCCGTCCTCGGCTGGGCTGGAGCGTTTGACGCTGCCAGGCGCGGATGCCCCAACTTCCAATGAAGGACAAGGATCATGGCCCTGACCAGCATCGAGCTTTGCTCGAGCGCGCTCATCAAGCTCGGCGCCAATCCGATCACCTCGTTCGTCGACGGCAGCGCGGAAGCCGTGGTTGCAGGGCACCTCTATCCAATCGTCCGTGACGCCCTGCTGGGTGCTCACCCCTGGGGTTTCGCCACCGCCAAAGTCGCATTGACGGCACTGCCGACGGCGCCGGTCACCGATTTTGACAACGCGTTCGCGTTGCCGACGGATTTCATCAGGGCATTGTCTGCCGGCGACACCGGCTATGCCCGCGGCCTGATCTACCAGATCGTCAATGGCGGCCTGAACACCAATGCCGAAGAGGTCGTCCTGGTCTATGTGAAGCGGGCCGCAGAAGCCGATTTTCCAACGCACTTCGTGGCGGCATTGGTCAATCGCCTCGCGGCGGAGTTTGCCCTGCCGTTGACCGAGAGCGCCAGTCGAGCTGAGCTGCTCTATCAGCTGGCCGAAAGCGAGCTGCGCCTGGCCCGGCTGATCGACAGCCAGCAGGATACGCCTGCCATGGTCGAGGACTTCACGCTGATCGAGGCGCGCTCGGCATGACCCAAGCCTTCCTCATTCAGAGCAACTTCACCGCCGGCGAGCTCGATCCGAGCTTGCGTGGCCGGACCGATCTCCAAGCCTATGACAACGGTGCCGGACGGCTGCACAATGTGGTCGTTCAGGTCACTGGCGGGGTCGCACGGCGACCAGGCTTAGCCTTCGTCGCGGCCGCCGATGGCCGCGGGCGGCTGGTCAGCTTCGAGCTGAGCGCCGGCCTATCCTATCTGCTGGTGTTCACGGCCTTCCAGGTCGACATCTACCGGGACGGCACGTTGCGCGAGACCGTGACCACGCCCTACTCACAGGCCCAGCTTGCCGATATCAGCTGGGCGCAGCTCGGCAGCAGCCTGATCATCGCCCATCCCGCAATTCCGCTGCAGCGTCTGCGCCGCTTGACCGATGTCACCTGGACGATCGGCGATTTCGCCTTCACGGTGCAGACCGGTCAGGTCAGCGCGCAACCGTTCGCGCGCTTTGCCGAGGCGACCGTGACCTTGCAGGCGTCGGCCACGACCGGCTCGGTCACGCTCACCGCCTCGACTACCTTGTTCACGGTCGACCATCTCGGCACGCTGTTCCGGCTGCAGGGCAGGCAGGTCAGGATCACCAATGTCCTGACCGGCACGCAGGCGGTGGGCCTGGTCCTGACCACGCTGGTCAGCACGACGGCAACCACCGACTGGGACGAGCAGGCGTTCAGCACCGCGCGCGGCTGGCCCGTCAGCATCTCCTTTCATCAAGACCGCCTGGTGATCGGCGGGTCGCGCGACCTGCCCAATGGCCTTTGGCTCTCACGTACCGCCAACCCGTTCAACTTCGATCTGGGCACCGGCCTGGATGATGAGGCGATCTCATTCCGGATCAACGCCACCGACGCTCCTCTCATCCGGGCCCTCGTCTCCAGCCGCCACCTGCAAGTCTTCACCAGCGTCGGCGAATGGATCGTTACCGGCGATCCGCTCACGCCGACCAATATCCAGCTGCGCCAGCAAAGCCGGATCGGGTCGCTGATCGGTCGCCAGGTGCCACCGCGCGATGTCGACGGCGCCACCCTGTTCTGCGCCAGGAATGGCCGCGAGATCAGGGAGTTCGTGTTCACCGAGACGGAGCAAGCCTATCAGGCTCCGGACCTGGCGCTGCTGGCGCGTCATCTGGTGCGCGATCCGGTCGATCAGGATTTTGATCGCCAGCGACGTCTGTTCTTGGTGGTCATGGCCGATGGCTCGCTCGCCAGCATTGGCATCTATCGCAACGCCGACATCGTGGCCTGGAGCAGCCAGCAGACCACTGGCATCATGCTCTCGATCGCGGTCGTGGACGGCCAGACTTATGTTCTCGTCGAACGCGCCAATGGAGTTTTCATCGAGCGGTTCGACGACACGCTCTCGGTCGATGCCGGCATCACCCTGACCGCGCCGTCACCGCAACTGGCCTGGACTGGCCTTGGCCATCTGAACGGCCAGAGCGTGCGACCAATCGCCAACGGCGTGGTTCAGCCGCTGGTGACCGTCGTCGGCGGTGGCATCACGCTAAGCCAGCCGGCCAGTCAGCTCGTCGTCGGCCTGCCGTACAGCCATATCATCGAGCCGCTGGCGGTATCGCCGGGTACAGCCCGAGCGGTGCCCCAGGACGTCCTCTATCGCCCGGTCCGGATCACGCTCCGCCTGCTTGAGACGCGCAGCCTGACGATCGATTCCGGCAACGGCCTGAAGGATGTCATCCTGTCGCCTCTCACTGGTGTCGGCGGCACCTTCTCCGGTGACCGCGCGATCAGGGCGCTCGGCTGGCGCCGCGGCGTTGATCGTCTGCCGTGGCGCATCGAGCAGGCGCTTCCAGGCGCCTTCACTCTTCTTTCTGCAACCACAGAACTCAAGGTGAACAGCTGATGGGCGCTCTCGGCAGTCTCGCATCGGTTGGCTTGAATCTGGCGCTGGCTGAGCAGGCGGCGCGCCGCCAGAACCGCTCGGTCGAAGGGGATCGCGATCAGCAGGTTCAGGCCATTCAGCAGAATCTCGACGATGAACGCCGGATTGCCACAGACCGGCTGCGCCGCCAGCTTGCGACCCAGCGCGCCCGCGCAGGTGCCGCTGGGGTCGCTTCAAGTGCGACGTCCAACGCGGTGCTGCGAGGTCTCATCCAGACCGCCCAGGCTGACAACCAGGCGCGAGCCGCTGACGCCCAACAAGAAGTCGATCGGATTCGCCAACGGGCGCGCCAGGCGAGCCGACGCAACTTGCTGGAGCTGGCCAGCACCGCGACCCGAGCGAGCTTCGGCGTGACCTCGGGCCGCACCAGCTCCTTGCTGGATTGATCGCCCAAGGCAGTCGTCCCGATCATCTGGTCTGTGTCGTCATGTCGAGCTCCGTCAAAATGGCCAGCGCATCCTCTGCAACGCTCGGCGCAGTAAGCTTTCGGCAATTCGTCTGGCTCTGGAATCGGGTCCAGGGCCAGACGACGCCGGCTCTCCATCTTGAGATCGCGGCCTGGTTTGACGCACGCTGGCGGGCCGGCGACCGGCAGCTTCTGCTGCTCTGCTTTCGTGGCGCGGGCAAGTCGACGCTGGTCGCGATCTTCTGCGCCTGGCTGCTGCGCCTGCAGCCGAACCTGCGCATCCTGGTGCTGTCGGCGGAGCACGAGCTTGCCCGCAAGATGGTGCGCAATGCCAAGCACATCGTCGAGCGACATCCGCTGACCAAGGGCCTGTTGCCGGACCGCTCCGAGCTTTGGTCTGCCGACCAGCTCACCGTCGCCCGCCCGCTCGCCCTGCGGGATCCTTCCCTGCTGGCCCGGGGCATTGGGGCGAATATCACCGGTGCCCGCGCCGACGTGATCATTTGCGACGACGTCGAGGTGCCGAACAGCAGCCGCACCGCGCCGCGACGTGAGGATCTCCGCGAGCGGCTGCGCGAGCTTTCTTATATCCTGGTGCCCGGCGGTCTACAGCTCTATGTCGGCACGCCGCACAGCCACGAGTCGATCTACGCCGAGGAGAGAGCCGCACAGTCTGATCTGGCGAGCCCGTTCCTGGCGGGCTTTCGGCGCTTGACGATCCCCGTCCTGGATGACGCAGGCCGCAGCCGTTGGCCGGATCGTTTCACCGATGCCGCGATCGCCGCCGTGCGGCAGCAAAGCGGGCCGACCAAGTTCGCGAGCCAGATGCTGCTGGCACCACGCCAGAACCAGGATGTTCGCCTGGATCCTGGGCGGCTCGGCCGCTACGACCTCGAACTCTCCTATCGGGAGGGCAATCGCCAAGGCGTCCTCACGCTCGGTCCGCGCCGCTTGGTGTCGGCCAATTGTTGGTGGGATCCAGCCTTTGGTGCGCCAACGACCGGCGACGCCAGTGTCGTGGCGGCGGTATTCACTGACGAGCAGGGTGAGTACTGGCTGCACCGAATCGCCTATCTCCAGCATGATCCAAAGCAGAGCCACGAGGTCGACGAAGCCACCCAGCTTTGCCGACAGGTGACGATGTTCATTCGCGACCTCGTCCTGCCGGCGATCACGATCGAAACCAACGGGCTCGGCCGCTTTTTGCCGGCACTGCTGCGGCGTGAACTGGGCCGGCAGGGGATCGGCTGCTCGGTGCTTGAACATGTCAGCCACAGCAACAAAGATCAGCGCATTCTGGATGCCTTCGACCCCATCCTGGCCGCCGCCGCCCTGCATGTGCATGCCAGCGTCTGGCAGACGCCCTTCATCCGCGAAATGCAGGAGTGGCGGCCCGGCCGGCGCTGCCGGGACGACGGGCTGGATGCGGTGAGCGGCTGCCTGCTGGCCGAGCCGGTGCGGCTGCACCGCTTCCCGACGGGCCCGCGGCCGAGTTGGCGACCAGCAGCCACACATCTTGCCACCGAGGTTGACTTCAACTGCTGAAGTCTGGCTCCCGAAGAACTGCGACTACCCATCTCCCCTCCGTCGTCGAAGGTGAGCAATGTTCACTGACCAGACAGCCGACTCGACTATGATCAATAACTCGACTATTAATAGATGCTCATCAAAAGAAATAATTGTTAAAGTCGAAGACATAGCGCTGGTGCTGGCCAGCGTCAGCCAAGATCAACATGTTCGCGTATTGGAGGGCATCGCCGCGACGATCGTCAATCGTCTGGCCAGTCGAGAGGATGGATCAGGCCCTTGGCTGCGGGAGCTGGGCGCAGCGCGGCTGGTGCCGCCTGAACTGACCGAAGCTCCGGCCTTCGCTTGCTGTCGGCGCATTGCGATGCGCGCCTTGCGCGGCACGCTCGCTGATCCAGTCCATGGTGCCACCGCCTTTCATCGCATTGACGAGCTGCCCGAATGGGCGCGCGGGCTGATGCCGGTTGCGCTGCTCGGCTCGTTCTTGTTCTACCGAGAGTAAAGCTAGCCTTCTGATCTTGGCGATTGACTGGCGCTCAGCTGGAACCTGGCCCGATCCGATGTATTATCATTGAATGGTGCCGGCTGTGATGCCGGCGCTGGCGTGGAGGGCGAGGCTTGGCGCCAAGAGCGACATGGAAAGGCTTTCTTACGGTCGGCCAAGTCAGCTGCCCGATCAGCCTGTATACCGCCACATCGACTTCCGAGCGGATCGCCTTCCACACGATCAATCGCGCAACCGGCCATCGCGTGCGGCGGATCTATGTCGATAGTGAAACCGGCAAAGCCGTGGAGCGCGAAGATCAGATCAAAGGGTACATGGCTGGACCTGAAGATATCATCACGCTCGAGCCGAATGAAATCTCGGCGGTCGTACCCACCGGCGACAAGACGCTGGCAGTGGCAGCGTTCATCTCATGCCATGAGATCGACAAGCTCTATTTTGATCGACCCTATTTTCTAGCACCGTCGGATCGGCATGCGGAGGAGGCCTATGTCTTGATCCGCGAGGGCCTGCGCGCCGGCAAGGTCGCAGCCCTCGCCGAGGCCGTTCTGTTCCGCCGCTTGCGCAAGGTCTTGATTTGGCCGGACAGCCAAGGCCTGGTCGCAACCATGCTCAATTTCGCCTATGAGGTGCGGCCGGCGGCCACCGCGTTCGATGATCTGCCTGATCTCAAGATCGAAGGCGAGATGCTGGACCTCGCCCGGCATATCATCGAAACCAAGCGCGGCAAGTTCGATCCCAGCGCCTTCCAAGACCGCTATGAGACTGCCCTCGCCGAGCTGGTGAAAGCCAAGATCGAGGGTCGGCCAATCGAGCGGCCCGCCAAGCCTGGACCGGAGAAGGTGGTCGACCTGATGGCGGCCTTGCGCGAGAGCGCCGTCATGACGGGCGCTAAGAAGCCGGCGGCCAAGAGCCGGACGGCGGCCAAGCGCGGCAGCAAGCGCGCGGCGGGTACGACCAAGGCCGCGACGCGACGCAAGGCGGGCTAGGCTATGGCGCTCGAAGCCTATCGCAAGAAGCGTGACTTCGCGGCGACCAAGGAGCCCAAGGGGCGGGCAAGCCGCGGCAAGGCCGGCCATAGCTTCGTGGTGCAAAAACACGATGCCCGGCGCCTGCATTACGATTTCCGGCTGGAAATGGATGGCGTCCTGAAAAGCTGGGCGGTAACCCGTGGACCCAGCCTCGTCGCCGGGGAAAAGCGCTTGGCAGTCCATGTCGAGGACCATCCGCTCGACTACGGCGATTTCGAGGGCACCATTCCGAAGGGTGAGTATGGCGGCGGCACGGTGATCATCTGGGATCGCGGCCAATGGACGCCCGTGCAGGATCCGGCCAAAGGCTACGCCAAGGGCCATCTGGAGTTTGAGCTCGCGGGTGAAAAGCTGCATGGCCGCTGGCATCTCGTCCGTATGGCGGGACGGCCACGCGAGAAGCGCGAGAACTGGCTGCTGATCAAGGCGCAAGATGAGGCGGCACGGACGGAGGATGCGCGGGATATCCTGGAGGAGCGGCCTGAGTCCGTGAAGACCGGGCGACTGGTGGATGATGTGGCGGGCGAAGAGCCTGGCTGGTCATCTAAGACCAAGGGCCCGATCAAGCAGCAACGTCGCAGTAACGCCCAAGCCGCTCCACCCGAGCCAGTCCCAGACAAGGCCGCGACGCTGCCTGATCCGGCGACCGTGAATGGCGCGCGCAAGGGCAAGCTGCCGAGCTTTGTCGAGCCGACCTTGGCGACATTGATGACCAAGCCGCCGGCCGGCCACCACTGGATCCACGAAATCAAGTTCGACGGCTATCGCCTGCAGGCACGGCTCGAAGCCGGCCGCGTCAAACTGTTGACCCGGAGCGGGCTCGACTGGACCAAGAAGTTTGGCAAGGAGATCATCTCAGCCTTGCAGGCGGTGGCGGCGGGCACGGCGTTGATCGATGGCGAGCTGGTGGTCGAAACTGATAGCGGCGCGTCCGATTTCTCGGCGCTGCAGGCCGATCTGAGTGAGGGTAAGTCCGACCGCTTCGCATACTATGCGTTCGATCTGCTCCATCTGGATGGCTACGACTTGCGCCAGTTGTCATTGCTTGAGCGCAAGGCGCTGCTCGAGCGGTTGCTGGCAGGCGGACCGCCATCAATCCGCTACAGCGGCCATTTCCAAGATGACGGGGCGACGGTATTGCGCCATGCCTGCCGCCTCAGTCTCGAAGGGATCGTTTCGAAGGATCCACAAGCTCCCTACCGCTCCGGCCGCAGCCGGGGCTGGATCAAGTCCAAATGCTCGGCCCGGCAGGAGTTCGTCGTTGTGGGCTATGTGCCCTCGACAACCACGCGGAGGGCGATCGGCTCGTTGGTCCTGGGCGTGTATGACAAGAGCAAGCTGGTGCATGTCGGCCGCGTCGGCACTGGCTATACGCAGGCGGTTGCGGCCGACCTCCATCGCCGGCTGGAGCGACTGAAGGTCGCCGAGAGCCCGTTCGCCGGCAAATTGACCGCCGACGAAGCTCGTGCGGTCCGCTTTGCTCGACCGGAGCTGGTCGCGGAGGTCGAGTTTCGCGGTTGGACGGGCGATGGCAATCTGCGCCACGCCGCCTTCCGGGGTCTGCGCGAGGACAAAGCCGCCCGCGAGATCGTTCGCGAGGTAACCAAGTCCAAGGCTACTGAGGCCGCAAAAGTGCCAAAGCGCACCGTCAAGCTGACCCATCCCGATCGGATATACTGGCCGGACGTCGGCGTCACCAAAGCCGGCCTCGCCGATTACTATGCCGAGGTATGGCGGCACATGGCGCCCTTTGTCGTTGGGCGGCCGCTCGCCTTGGTGCGCTGTCCCCAGGGCATCGACAAGCCCTTCTTCTTTCAGAAGCACGCCTGGCGCGGCCAGGACCAGCACATTCTCCTGGCGCAGGATCCAAAGGACCAGTCGAACGAGCCGATGATCAGCATTGCGGATCTCGACGGGCTGATCGGCCTGGTCCAAGGGGCCGCTCTCGAGATTCACCCTTGGGGCTCGACGGTCGCCGACTGGGAGCGACCGGACATGATCGTCATGGACCTCGATCCTGACGCCTCAATTGCTTGGGAGCAGGTGATCGAGGCGGCCGCGGAGGTGCGCGAGCGGCTGCAGCAGGCCGGGCTCGCCGCCTTCGTCAAGACCACCGGTGGCAAAGGGCTGCATGTGGTGGCGCCGCTCAAGCCGAAGGCGGCCTGGCCGGCGGTCAAGGCGTTCGCCAAGGGGCTGGCGGATGCGATGGTCGCCGACCGCCCTGACCGCTATGTGGCTAACGTCTCCAAGGCCAAGCGCAAGGGCAAGATCCTGATCGACTACCTGCGCAACCAGCGTGGAGCCACTGCCGTGGCGGCATATTCGACCCGCGCGCGGCCTGGCGCGCCGGTTTCCATGCCGCTCGCTTGGGAGGAACTGGGTCCCACGATTGGGCCAGCCTACTTCACCCTCCTGAACGCGCCTGCCCGGCTGAATGCACTGGCCAATGATCCATGGGAGGCTTTCAAAAAGGCCGCGGCGCCCCTCGAAAGCCCGCGCCGGCGACACAAGGCCGCTTAAGGCCGAGCCACTCGCTCAACGACGCTTGTTGCCGCTTTCGGCCGCGATGCTGCGGCGCAGCGCGTCCATGATGTTCACCACATTGCCCGGCCGCTCCGGCTCGGCAGCCTTCGCCTTGGCGGGGCGCTTGCGGCCCTTCTTCTTGGCCGCGATGATCTCGAGCAGCCGGTCCTGAACCGGATCCTCGACCATGGCTGGATCCCATTCGCTGGTGCGCTCGGCGATCAGGACCTTGACCAGCTTCATCGCAGCCGGATCGGCTCCATTTTCCCGAATGCTGGCAAAATAGGCGGCCGGATCGCGCACCTCGTCGCCGTAGCGCAGGGTCCACAGCACGATCCCGCGCTCGCGCGGCTCGAGCATGACGGCGCGCTCGCGTCGATACAAGACCAGACGCGAGATCCCGACCATGCCGGTGGCCGCCATCGCCTCGCGGATGACCGCGAAGGCTTCCTCCCCGACGGTGTCGTCCGGTGTCAAAAAATGCGGCTTGTCATACCACAGCCAGCCGATGCTCGCGGCGGGGACGAACTGCTCGATGTCGATCGTGCGGGTGCTGTCCAGGCTGACGGCATTGAGGTCCTCGTCCTCGATCAGGACGTAGTTGTCCTCGCCATGCTCGTAGCCCTTGGCCTGATCGTCGTCCTCGACCGGCTGGCCACTGGCAGCGTCGACATAGCGGCTGACGACGCGGTGGCCAGTCTGCCGGTTCAAGGTATGGAAGCGGACCTTCTCGTTATCGCTCGTAGCTGGCGCCATAGCGACCGGACAGGTCACGAGCGACAGCTTCAGATAGCCTTTCCAGAACGAGCGACGCGCCATGCTGCCTCCCTGCCCTGTCTGGAATGTTCGGCACGGTCAACCGTTCCACGGATCAAGCCCGTGCGACCGCGTCGATCTGCCTACGGATCTGTGGGCCAACTTTGCGCCATTCTAGCCACCGGCCAAAGAATCGTCACGTGATCCCTTGGCAAAGACGCACTTACCATCCACTTACCATCCATATGGATGGAGATGAGCATGTCAGGCAGGGTCTTGCAGATACGAGAGCACATCAGCGGTGACTCCGAGAAGATCACGATCAATCTCGGCTTCGTCGATCTCGGCCGCATCGATCTGCTGGTCCAGGAGGGCTTCTATGGCAATCGCGCGGACTTCATCAGGACCGCCATCCGCAATCAGCTGGCGGTCCAGGCCGCCGAAGTCCGGCACTCAATCGATCGGCATACGCTCGAGTTGGGCCTGCGTGACTACAGCGCGGCGGATCTTGAGGCCGTGAAAGCTGCTGGCGAGATACTGCACATCAAGGTCGTCGGGCTGGCCCGGATCGGGCCTGATGTCAGCGCCGAACTGGCCAAGGCGACGATCGGCTCGATCACCGTGCTGGGCGCTCTTCAGGCCAGTCCGGCGGTCAAGGCGGCTCTAACCGGCCGCATTCGCTAGCGCCTATCAAGCAAGAGGATCAGCCTATGAATCGCGACTTCGTCGGCGCCATGCGCCGCGCGACCGCGCTGGTGCGCGACCGGAATCTGGCAGAGGCCACGTCCACCATTCGTAGAGCCTTGGGCCGCCATGCAAATTGGATCGGACCGGATGCGGGCCAAGCGCCCGAGTCCACTAGCCCGCCTCAGCCCCGTCTGCCGCAACCCGACGCGCATGCAGCCGCCCGCGCAAACAGCGAGCGCTCCAGCCGTGCACCAGAAGACATAGCACCGCTGCGCCGGTCGCTGGGCGAGACCATCCGTGCGCTGCGCAACGGCAAGCCGGCCACCGGCCTTGCCGGGCTGAAGCGCGATTGGCCGCAACCCGGACGTCCGACGCCGCAAGACGAAATGCCCGAAGGCGCGCAGTTTCTGGCTCGGTCGTTCGCCTGTCCCGCCGGCGCGCGCCGGTATCGCTTATATGTCCCCGCAATCCGGCTGGATCAGCTGCGTGGCCTCGTCGTGATGCTGCATGGCTGCAGCCAGACCGCCGAAGACTTTGCGGCCGGCACCCGCATGAACCAGATGGCCGAAGCGAACCGTCTGCTGGTGGCTTACCCCCAGCAGGACAATTCGGCCAATCCGGCTGCCTGCTGGAACTGGTTCGATCCGGCTCATCAAGCCGCCTCGGCCGGCGAGCCGGCAGTCATCGTGGCGCTGACCCGGACCCTCATCGGTGAGTTTGGGATCGCACCGCAGCGGGTGTTTGCGGCCGGCCTGTCGGCTGGTGGCGCTATGGCAGCGGTCCTGGCCGAGACGGCGCCTGAGCTTTTTGCCGCGATCGGCATTCACTCCGGCTTGCCCTTCGGTGTCGCCCGCGACGTGACCTCAGCTTTTGCTGCAATGCGCGAAGGCCGCGCGCCGGCGCTGCCTGCCGACAGCAGTGGACGCGTGGTGCCGACGATCGTCTTCCACGGCGATCAAGATAGTACCGTTCATCCACGCAACGGCGAGCACGTGATCAGGGCAGCCGGTGCCGGCATGGACCTGCGGCTCCGCCAGCGGCAGGGCCAAGTGCCCGATGGCCGCGCCTTCACCCGCCGCCTGCATCTCGATGGCCGCGATTGTGTCGTGCTCGAGCACTGGCTGATCCATGGCGGGGGCCATGCCTGGTCGGGTGGCGACGCCCGCGGCTCCTATACCGATCCACAAGGCCCGGACGCCAGCCAAGAGATGGTGCGCTTCTTCCT
>CADEGR010000007.1:51420-58080 GCA_902826935.1 uncultured Alphaproteobacteria bacterium
GCGATTGGCTGCTGCTCCAAGGCAATCTGGCCCCCGCCTTGACCATCGCGGCCCTGACGGCAGCGCGCGAGCGCGGCATGCGCTGCATCCTCAATCCCTCGCCGCTTACAGACGATTCGACCCGCTGGTGTGAGCTGGCCGATATTGTGGTGCTGAACCAGCCCGAGGCTGCCGCGCTGGCGCCGATGGCCGCCCCCATTGTGATCGTCACTGATGGCGCGCGAGGCGTGCAGCTGCGTACCGGCGATCGTCAGGTGATGCTCCCCGCCAAACCCGCCGCTCAGGTCGTCGACACCACCGGCGCCGGCGACGTGCTGTGCGGCGTGCTGGCCGCCGGCTTAGCGCAAGGCATGGCGTTGGCGCCTGCTCTCGACTGGGCCATGGCGGCAGCTGCTTCCAAGGTCGCGCGCGCGGGCGCGTTCGCTGGCCAACCGACCGCAGCCGAGCTGCAGGCGATGCGGCCGTGACCTCACGGCGGCCGACGATCCGGGACGTGGCGTCAGCAGCTGGCGTCTCGATCGGCACGGTTTCCCATGTCTTGACTGGGCGGAAGGCGGTTCGACCAGCCACCCGTCGCACGATTGAAGCAGCGATCGGCCGGCTGGGCTACGTCCCCGATCCGGCCGCCCGCGCCCTGATCGCCCGCCGCAGCCGCGCGTCGACGCCGCCGGATCCAAGCCGTCCCCGCCTGACCACGGTCGGCTATCTTTGCGCCGATCACACCGCGCGAGTCAGCGTTCTGCCCCATCGCGATGACCGGGTCATGGCCGCCGCCATCGAAAAGACCTTGGGCGGCTGCGCGGCCAATGTTGCAGTGACCGCCGCCGGCTTGGGTTCACCCTTCGAGATCACGGCCGAGCTGCTCTCGGTGGTTGGCGACGATGCCGACAGCACCTGGGCCGAGGCGGTCCTGGCCAGCCGGGGGGTCAGCCTGCATCCATTGTCCCGCCAGCCGGGCGGACGCCTGTCCCGCTGCTTCATCCTGGTGGAGGCGCAGGGGAGCCGGACCATCGTCAACGAGCCGCTGCAGGTGCCACCTGGGGTTCTGGAGCGTTGGCTGGAGACCAAGCCTTGCCCCATGCCAGGTGGCCATTGCCTGTGCTTGCAAGGGGACCAGGTCATTGCCTTGCACGCTGTGCTGCCGGAAGTTCGGGCGCAGGGCTTCAAGCTTGCTTTGCAGGCCACGGCCTTGGCCGCCGCATGGCGCACACCGCAAGGCTTGGCACGGCTCCGCGGCCTGTTCGACGTGATCGTGCTGAACGACGCCATGGCAGCCAGCATCGTCGGTCTTGGCTTCCAGAGCAGCGCGGCGGAGCTGATCCGCCGTCTGACCGGCATGGCCGTTGTACCGGGTGCCACGCTGGTGCTGACCCTAGCTGCCGAGGGTGCCGTGCTGCTGAGGCCTGGGCAGACCGCCATCAGGCGGACGGCGCCCTACGTCAGGCCGGTCGACACGACCGGCGCCGGCGATAGCTTCACCGGCGCATTCCTGGCCGCGTGGCTCCATAAGCAGCCGCCATCGACGGCACTGGCGCTCGCGGTGGCGGCCGGCAGCCGTGCCGTTCAGATGCCGGGCGCGCAAGAGCACGGCTTGCGGGCGTCCGACCTGCTGGATACCGCCCCCAACCCAATCGGCGAAAACAGGATTTGAACGTTTCATACGAGCCGGTTACCGTGCGTGGAGATCCTGTCACGGATCAAAAAGCGCCCGCGCTTGGCTGGGCCTGGAGGGGAGATCATCTCGATGCTTCGTGCGCGCAATGTTGTTGCGTCCAGTCTGCTGTTGGCCGGCATGCTCGCGCTGGGCCAGCCAGGCCGAGCTGCCGAACCGACCGTCGCGCTGGTCCAGATCAATCAGCAGGCGTTGTTCTTCACCCAGATGAACGCGGGCGCCGAAGCGAAAGCTAAGGAGCTGGGCGCCAAGCTGGTGATCTTCAACGCCAACAACGATCCAGCCGCGCAGAACAACGCGATCGAGACCTATCTCGCCGAGAAGGTCGACGGCCTGGTCGTGGTCGCGATCGACGTCAACGGCGTGATGCCAGCGGTCGAGGCGGCGGCCAAGGCGGGCATTCCGGTGGTCGCAGTCGATGCGATCCTGCCCGAGGGGCCGCAGGTCGCCCAGGTCGGCGTGGACAATGCAGCGGCCGGCAAGATGATCGGCGAGCATTTCCTCAAGGTCATGGCCAGCGACATGGGCGGCACGGCCAAGCTCGGCGTGGTCGGCGCCCTCAACTCCTTCATCCAGAACGTCCGCCAGAAGGGCTTCGAGGACGTGGTCGGCAAGGCTGACGGCGTGACCATGGCGGGCGTGGTCGACGGCCGCAACATCCAGGACAACGCCATGTCCGCGGCCGAGAACCTGATGACCGCCAATCCCGATCTGACCGCGATCTACGCCACTGGCGAGCCGGCCCTGCTAGGCGCGGTTGCGGCAGTGGAGAGCCAGGGTCGCCAGAGCAACGTCAAGGTGGTCGGCTGGGATCTAACCGCCTCGGCGATCCAGGGCATCGATGCCGGCTATGTCGTGGGCGTGGTTCAACAGGACCCAGCCGGGATGGGTGCGGCCGCAGTCGAAGCAGCGCTCAAGGCTGCCAAGGGAGAGACGGTGGAGAAGCAGATCTCGGTGCCGGTCACGATCGTTACCAAGGAGAATGTCGAGCCCTACCGGGCGGTCTTCAAGTAGTGGCGGCAGCGGAGGGAGCAGCGGCAGCCGCTCCCTCCCCGCGCATCCGGCTGCGCGGCATCAAGAAGAGCTTTGGCTCGATCGAGGCGCTCCGAGGGGTCGATCTCGAGCTCAACCCTGGCGAGGTGCTGGGTCTAGTCGGCGACAATGCCGCTGGCAAGTCGACGCTCACCAAGATGATCGCTGGCGCCTACCAGCCCGATGCCGGCACGATCGAGCTGGACGGCCAGGTTGTAACCTTCGCCAGCCCGGCCGAGTCGCGCACCCGGAAGATCGAGATGGTGTATCAGGACCTCGCCTTGTGCGACACGGTCGACGTGGCCGGCAATCTGTTCCTCGGCCGCGAGCCCAAGCGTCGTCTGCTCGGGCTGCCGCTGCTCGACAAGGCACGTATGCTGGCTGAAGCGAGGCAGCATTTGGATGCCCTCGAAATCCGGATCCCGAACCTCAAAGCGCTGGTGGCCCAATTGTCCGGCGGCCAGCGCCAGTCGATCGCGATTGGCCGGGCGGCCGCCTTCGCACCGCGCGTGCTGATCATGGACGAGCCGACCTCGGCGCTCGCGGTCGCCGAGGTGGAAGCGGTGCTCCGGCTGATCCGGCGGCTGGCCGAGCGCGACGTCTCGATCATCCTGATCACCCATCGGCTCCAGGATCTCTTCAAGGTCTGCGATCGAATCGCCGTCATGTACGAGGGCCGCAAGGTGGCCGAGCGCCGGATCGGCGAAACCGATCTGGAGGATCTGGTCGGGCTGATCGTCGGCGAGAAGGCCAAGCTGCTGCGGGGTGTGGCATGAACGGATCGGCAGCAACCGCGGCCGATCGTCCGCGGGCCGGTGGAGTGGGCGCCGACTTTCTGAAGGCCAACGCCCCAGTGCTCAGCATCGCCGCCTTCTTCATGCTGATGGTCGCGACCTTTGGGCTGGCTACCGACGCTTTTCTCACCAGCGTCAACTTGCTCAACCTCCTGCGCCAGTCAGCGCCGCTGCTGATCGTCGCTGTTGCCATGACCTTCGTGATCACCACCGGCGGCATCGACCTCTCGGTCGGCTCGACCCTAGCCTTGGTCAACGCGCTGGCGGCAATCCTGCTCCAAGCCGCCCTGCCCTGGCTCCTGGTAGTCGTCCTGGTCCTCATGCTCGGTGCCGTGATCGGTCTGGTGCAGGGCTGGTTCGTCGCGTTCGAGGAGATCCCAGCCTTCATCGTGACGCTGGCCGGCCTCTCCGTCCTGCGCGGCGTCGCCCTGCTCCTGACCGAAGGCTACTCGGTGCCGATCAGCCCGCAAAGCTGGTTCGTCCAGCTCGGCCGCGGCTGGGCCTTCGGCGTGCCGCTACCGGCGGTGCTGGCGGTCCTGGTGGCGATTGCCGGTTGGATCGCCCTGACCCAAGGCCATTTTGGCCGCTATGTCACCGCAATCGGCGCCAATGCCGAGGCGGCACGCCGCGCCGGGATCAATGTGCGGCGCATGATCCTTATGGTCTACGCGCTGACCGGCCTCGCGGCCGCGGCCGCTGGGGTGATCATCGCAGCCCGGCTCGGCAGCGGCTCGTCCAACGCCGCCGTTGGCTTCGAGCTGGAGGTGATCGCTGCCGTGGTCCTGGGCGGCACCTCCCTCATGGGCGGCCGCGGCACGATCCTTGGCACCGTCCTGGGCGCCTTGACCATCGCAGTCATCGGCAACGGCTTGATCTTAGCCCATATCTCGCCCTTCTTCACCCAGATCGTGACTGGCCTGATCATCCTCGCCGCGATCTGGCTGAATACCCGCACCTTCGCCCGGCTTGGCGAACGACGGGCCAGGTCATGAGCGAGCTGTCGACCTGCCACGTCGAGTCTGGCTTGGTCATGACCGTGCAGGGGCCGGTGCCGGCCGGCCAGCTCGGCATCACCTTGCCGCACGAGCACATCTTGAACGATTGCCGCTGCTGGTGGCACCAGCCGGTGGAGCCTGAGCGCCAGCATCTGGCGACCGAGCCGGTGCATGCCGGGATCCTGGGCGAGCTGCGCATGGACCCGTTCGTCAATCTCGACAATTGCGCGCTTGACGACGAGCCGCTTGCGATCGCTGAGCTGCTGGCCTTTCGCCAGGCCGGCGGCGCCACCGTGGTTGACCCCACCTGCCGCGGCATTGGCCGCAATCCGGCGGCCCTGCAGCGTATTGCGGCAGCGACCGGCCTGCAGATCGTGATGGGCTCGGGCTACTACCTCGAGCGCTCGCATCCGCCGGAGGTCGCCGGCATGACGGCCCGCGATATCGCCGATCAGATCGTCGAGGAGGCGTTGACCGGAATCAACGGGGTGCGGATCGGCCTGATCGGAGAGGTCGGCGTCTCCGGCGACTTCACAGAGGCCGAGGCAAAGAGCCTGCGCGGTGCAGCCCAGGCGCAAGTGCGCACTGGCCTGCCGCTCATGGTTCATCTGCCCGGCTGGTTCCGCCATGGTCTGCGGGTTCTGGACATTGTCGAAGCGGAAGGCGCCGACCTGCGCCATACCGTGCTCTGCCACATGAATCCCTCCTTCGACGATACCGACTACCAAGCTACCTGTGCCAGCCGTGGCGCTTTCATCGAATATGACATGATCGGCATGGACTACTGGTATGCCGATCAGGCCGTGCAGTGCCCGTCCGACGAGCAAGCGGCGGGCGCCATCGCCGCGCTGGTCCGCCAGGGCTTCGGCGATCGTATCCTGCTCTCCCAAGACGTGTTCCTGAAGATGATGCTGACCCGCCATGGCGGCTTCGGCTACGCCTATGTGCTCAAGCATTTCGTGCCGCGCCTGCGGCGCTACGGCATCGCCGATGCGGCCATCTCGGCGATGCTGATCGACAATCCGCGCGCCATCTTCGCGCGCCCAAGCGGAGTGAGCTGAATGGCCAAGGCGCGCGTGTTGCTGGCTGGCGAAAGCTGGATGAGCGCTGCCACCCACTACAAGGGCTTCGACCAGTTCGGCTCGGTCACCTTCCATTTGGGCGCCGAGCCCCTGGTCAAAGCGCTCGAGGGAAGTGCCTTCGATCTCCACTACATGCCCGCCCACGAGGCTGCCACGGCGTTCCCGCTCAGCGCTGCCGAGCTTGACAGCTACGCCGCCGTCATTCTATCCGACCTCGGGGCCAACACGCTGCTGCTGCATCCCGACGTCTGGCTGCGCGGCAAGAGCGTGCCAAACCGCCTGAAGCTGCTGCGTGATTACGTCGCCCGCGGCGGCGGGCTGATGATGATTGGCGGCTATTTCAGCTTCCAGGGCATCAATGGCGCTGCCCGTTGGCACAAGACGCCGGTCGAGGACGTGCTGCCGGTGCGCTGCCTGCCGATCGACGATCGGGTCGAGGTGCCGGAAGGTTTTAAGGCAGAGCTAGTGGCACCTGACCATCCGATCCTGGCGGGCCTAGAGGGCGAGTGGCCCCTGTTGCTTGGCCTGAATGAGGTGACGTTGAAGACGCACCCGGCCGTGCAGCTGCTGGCCCGCGCGCCAGCCGAGGCCGGTGGCCACCCATTGCTCGCGATCGGTCGCCATGGTCAGGGTCGCACGCTTGCCTGGACGTCGGACATCGGGCCGCACTGGCTGCCAGAGAGCTTCGTTGCCTGGCCCGGCTATGCCCGCCTTTGGCGCCAGGCCCTGCAATGGCTCTGCGCTGAGACATCCGCGACCTGAAGCCAGCGCTCCTTGCTCGGCGGGAACCAGCGCCGGGACTGCTGGTTGTCGAGGCATTTCCAAAATCTACGTCGACTGGCGGAGTGAAGCATGGAGCTGGACGGTAAGGTCGCGCTGGTGACCGGCGCAGGCTCCGGCATCGGCAAGGCGACTGCAATCCGGTTGGCACGGGCTGGCGCTCAAATCGGACTGCTGGACGAACTCGAACCTGAGCTTACGGCAACGGCTGCCGCAATCGAGGCGGCTGGCGGACGTGCGGTCGTGCTGCTTGCCGATGTTGCTGACGCGGCCAGGATGGAGCGCGCGCTCCAGCTGCTGGTCGA
>CADEGR010000007.1:58180-67185 GCA_902826935.1 uncultured Alphaproteobacteria bacterium
TTGCCGATGTTGCTGACGCGGCCAGGATGGAGCGCGCGCTCCAGCTGCTGGTCGAAGCCTGTGGGCGGCTGTCGCGGGGCCGTGGTGATCACCTCGTCGATCAATGGCACGCGCACCTTCAGCAACACTGGCGCCACCGCCTATGCCTGCAGCAAGGCGGCCCAGTTCGCGATGGCCAAGATGCTGGCGCTGGAGCTGGCGAAGCATCACATCCGGGTCAATGTCATCTGCCCCGGCAGCATCGACACGGCGATCAATGACAGCACCGAGGCAAGCGATCTCGAGCAGGTCAAGGAACCAGCCGAATACCCCCGAAGGCCAGATCCCGCTGACCAGCGAGCAGCCCGGGCGCAATGAGGATGTGGCCGAGCTGATTGCATTTCTAGTATCCGAGCGCGCTCGCCACATCACCGGAACGCCGGTCTGGATCGACGGGGGCCAGTGGCTTCTGATCGGCTAGGCTTCGCCTTGCAGTTTGCCGAACAGGTGCTTATTCGGCGAGCATGGATGAGTGTGCCTAAGCGGTTGGAAAATCTGGTGCCGGCGAAGGGACTTGAACCCCCAACCTCCCGCTTACAAGGCGGATGCTCTACCAATTGAGCTACGCCGGCATGGTGGCTCGACGTTCTTAGCGAAAAGCCATCGCCGGACGCAAGGCAGCCGGGCAATCGCGAATCATGGCGTTTCCTCGGCAGCCGCCAGCGGCCGGCCACCGTCCGTGCGGATCAGCTCTCGCCCCTTCAGGGCAAAGACCAGACGGCCATCGTCACCCTCGCCCCGCAGCCGGAGCGCGATCTGGCCATTGGCAACGGCCTCGATCTCGATGTCCTTGCCAGGCTGGCCAGCCTGCTCGAGCACCTTGGCGTCGGTCAGGCGGTAAGTTGGCCCATCGGCGAGATAGACCATCAAGAGCAAGCGCGAGAGCGGCAGCTCGGATTGGTAGCGCGCCAGCACCACCGCATCCGCCTGGCCGTCGCCATCCAGATCGCCATGGCCACCGATCGTGACCGCGACCGTCCCGTCGGTCATGCCCTCCAGCATGCGCATATCCTGCTCGACCACCGCCTTCAGCTTGGCATCATCCTTCGCCGCGCCTGGCTCACCCGGTGCAGGCGAAGCCGGCGTCGGCGGCGCATCCGGGCCAGCGGCCGGTGCCGGCAAGCTGGGCTCGGCCGTCGCCTTCGGCTCAGCTCCCCTGGCATCCAGGGCGGCCACGGCCGTCTGAACGCCATTCACTTGCTCCCGCTCGGCTGGCTCCGCCGCCGAGGCAGCCTCGGGCGCCACAGCGGCTGCGGTGGCTGCTTTAGGCGGAGCAGCTTGATCGGCGGCCTGCTTGGGCTCAGCCGGACCAGCCTCACCTGCGGCCTTGATCGCTACCGGCTTGGCATCGGAGGGCTGTGCCGGCTCCGGTTTTTCCTCGGTCGCCTTGCGCTCAGCTGCAGGCTGATCGGCCTTGGCCGGGCCCGCACGCTCCGGCTCAGGCATGGCCGCAGCCGCCTTGACCGGCTCGATCGGGCGCTCCGCCTGCGCCGCAGGCGCTTTGGCCGGCGTATTGGCGGCCGCGCGCTCCTCGCCAGCTGCCTGGATTGCGGCCGCTGTCGACGGTTTGGCCGCCGCCGCGGCTTCCTGCACCGCGCCGTCACATTGCCAGCCGGTGCTACTCCAGGCGGCGATGGTCTCGGTCACCTTCTCGACACAGAATTCAGCCTCGTGGTCGGCCCGCCACAACACCGATTCCTTGGCCCTCTGGGTCGGCTTGTAGAGGACCTCGCAGGGCAGACCGGTCGCGGCATCGCCTACGCCGATCCGCAGCTCGCGCCGGACGCCATCCAGGCGGCAACGAAAAATGCCATCCTCACTGGCGACCGGCTTGGTGAGGGGTTGGCCGGCCTGCTCGTTTTGCTTGGTCTCCGCCACCTGCCGAACCTGGCCAACCGCCCGCAATTTGGCGGTGGCCGCGCAGCGCCAGCCCTCGTCGGCGAACCGGCCGCGCAGCTCCTCGACCCGTCGCCGGCAGAACTCGCGATCATATCTAGCCTGCCAGAGCACCTCGCCGAATTCCGGCGTCTGCCAGAGCACGACCCGGCAGGGCAAGCCCGAGGACGGATCGTCGGCCTGCACCTCGAAGCCTTGGGTGCTGTCACCTTTGCGGCATTGATAGGCGGCGGACGCCGCCGGCTCTGACCACGAACCAACGCCTGCTAGCAAAGCAGCGCACAGGGGCCAGCGGAGATAGCGGAACATCGAGTTTCCCGGGCACGGTGATCGGTTGCGGCCGTGTGCGGGTACTTGCCGAATGCGCACATTGCCGGCGAGCCCTTGTACACCCAAAGCCGCGCGGTCTGAAGCCGTGGCGAGTCGCCGCCTTTTTCCTCTTGCGCGCTAGTGGCCGACGCCAGGCTCCTACCTGCCACGCCTGGCTGCTATCCCTCTAGCTGGTCTGGAGCGACACCGGGGCAAAGTCGCCACTAGTCGGCTCAAGCCAATGAAGTTCGCCAGAGGCGATCGAGAACCAGGCGCCGTGCAAGCTCAACCGCCCGGCATCGAGCGCCGCCTCCACGAAAGGGAAGGTGCGCAGATTGCGCAAGGAGTGACGAATCGCCGAATGCTCCAGGGCCTCATGGCACGCCTCTGGTGGCAGCTGGGGCTGGCTCGCCAAGAGCTCGTCGCGCGCCGCAGCCGCTAGCGCCACCCACGGGCTGATGAATTGACCGACCGGCTGATCCTCGACCTCGGCGAGACAGGCGGCGATGCCGCCGCAAAGGCCATGGCCCATCACCAGGATGTTTGAAACACCGAGATTGACGACCGCGAATTCCAACGCCGCCGACGTGCCATGATACCGGCCGGTCTGCTCGAGCGGTGGCACCAAATTGGCGACATTGCGCACGACGAACAACTCGCCCGGCGCGGCATCGAAGATCCCGGCAGGATCGACCCGGCTATCCGCGCAGGCGATTACCATGGTACGCGGCGCCTGACCCGACGCCAGCTGACGGTAGAGCGCATGCTGCTGCCGATACTGGCCGTTGCGGAAGCGACGGTAGCCAGCCAGCAGCTCGTTCACGGTGTCGGACGGCATATCCCTGCTCGCTCTCGAGGCGCTGGCATCGCATCTGGCGGCACCGGTTGTGCGGCAACATAGCCGGGACCAGGAACTACGGCTACGCTGGGCATCGCGCTTCAAGCAAGCGCTATGCCGCAGCCTGATGCGACAATGCCTGAGCGGATGGGAAGAAGGAAGGAGCAGCGGGCTCGGGGGGACGATAGTGGCCCGCTGCTCCCAGGAAGTGGTGGGACACGAGGGGAAATGAGCAACGAGCGCTGGTAGATCGGGGGGGAAACGCTCGTTGAGACCACGTTCGTCGTTCTCAGCCATGCGCACTGTGACGTCGGACACAAATCACGCATCCGTGAACAGCCGTGATGAAAATACCGATTGGCGCCAGCGCTAGGTCAGGTCGATCTGGCCATCGATATGCGTCGCCAGCTCCAGCCGTCCGATCCGCAATGTCACGCTGGCTGCCAGACTTTCACCGCCGGTCAGCCTGCCTTCGGCGATGGCAGCGCGCACTGCCTGCTCGATCTCGCGTTGCGCGGTCACTCCAACCTTCTTCAAAAACTTGCGCAAGCTCAGATTGAAGGCTTCTTCATCCATCGATCGCTCCTCCCTTGGCCCGGCCGGATCGATGACGCCTGTCCCAGAGCCGTTTCAGGCCGCCCAGCTGGGCTGACTGATGGCGCTTTCAATGGACACGATCTGGGCGCCCTGGCCTTCGCCCAGCCGGAGGTCGCCGCTCTCGGTGATGCCGCTGAACACGCCTTCCTTGCGGTGGCCAGCCAGCTCGAAGCGCACCCGCCGCCCAAGCGCCGGCGTCCGCGCTAGCCAGGCCCGATGGACCGCTTCGACCCCCTGCTCCTGCCAAAGCTCGATCCAGCCCAGGAAATGGCGGCCGAACGTTTCCAGAACATCGATCGACCTGATGCCGTCGCAGCCTTCCGCCTCGAGGCTCGCAAGCCTGCGCTCGGCTGCCATTTCAGACTCCCAGCTGCCTCGGATCCGGACTTCGATGCCGATGACCAGCCAGTCGGGTATCGGCTCGGATTGGGCCGCTGGAGCCACTGCCATGCGCACGCCGCCGACCAGCCCGCCATTGATCAGCAAGCCGTCCGGCCAATCGAAGGTCACGGCCACGACCGGAGGGACGAGCGCGGTCAAGGCGTCGCCCAGCGCCAGCAGCGCGACCTGCAGCACCGGCAGCGAGCGCTCGCGGGATTGTTCGGGTGCCAAGACCACGGCCGCCAGCGCCTCATCCGCGCGGCCGCTCCAGAGGATCGTGCCCGGCTCGGCGCCCTCAGCCGCAATTCTGATCGCCCGCTCAAATGGCTCCAGTTCGTTCGCCATGGCGATCGGCTGATAGAGCGAGGGAAAGCTTGGCCTGTCGGTCATGCGTCAGCTCTCATGGTCCGCCAAGGCCCGAAGGTGTCAAAACCCGGACCGACGCGCAAGGCCTGCTCCGCTTGCCCCGATCGAGACCATCGGCAACCATTGATCCAAATCCGAGGACGCGGCGTATCGGTTCAGCTTGGCGCAGAGCTTGCCCCCATGTCCGATACTGCGATTATTAACTGTACCGTGTTGGAAATCCGACCTTGGCGACAGGGCCGCATTGTCGCGCTTGCGAGGATCGAGCTGGATATCGAAGGTGTCTGCTTGGTGCTGGACGGCGTGCAGATCTACCGCTATCGCCTGCCTGGCGATGCGCGCGAGATAGCCGGCGTCCGGCCGCCGCGCTTCCGGGCGCCGGATGGCAACTGGCGAGAGACGGTCGCGCTGCCGCCGGAAGTCGAGCGGGCGTTGACGGACGTCGTGCTGCTGCGCTGCCGCGAGCTTGGCATCGCGGACTGCCGGCGCGTGCTGGCATCGGCCCCTGGTGGCGAGCCAGCCAGCTAAATAGCAAGTGTACCCCGATCGGGAGCGGTCCATGATCCTCACCACCACCCATTCGATCGAAGGCGCCCGCATCGAGGCATATCTGGGCGTGGTTTCGGGCGAAGCGGTGCTCGGCGCCAACATCTTCCGCGACTTGTTCGCTAGCATCCGGGACATTGTCGGCGGTCGCTCCGCGTCCTACGAAAAAGAGCTGCGCCGGGCCAAGGATACGGCATTGCAGGAGCTGAGCGAGCGGGCACGGGAGCTTGGTGCCGACGCGGTCGTGGGTCTCGATCTGGATTATGAGGCCCTGGCCGAGGGCAGCATGCTCATGGTGAGTGCCAGTGGCACGGCGGTGCGCCTCAGCAAGGGCGCTTGAACGGAGCCTTTAGCCGGCAAGACGAGCGGCGAGGCTGCTCCGTGGCACCGCTTCCTGGGCACCCTGCTCCAGGTCGCGTACCACCACCTCGCCGCGCGCCAGCTCATCCTCGCCGAGCAGGAGCGCGTAGCGGGCGCCTTGCTGCGCGGCCCGCTTGAGCCGCTGGCCCACCTTGCCCCTGAAGCCATAATCGACCACATGACCCGCGGCGCGCAGCTCCTCGGCCAGCGCCAGCGCGGCCAGCTCACTGGCCGGACCGACCGGCACCACCACCACAGGCCGGGCCGATTCTGGCGCAGTCGCGAGCAGCATAGCGAGGCGCTCGATGCCCGCAGCCCAGCCGATGCCGGGCGTCTGGGGTCCGCCAAGCATGCCGATCAAGCCGTCATAGCGACCGCCTGCCAGCACGGTGCCTTGGGCGCCGAGCGCAGTGGTCGTGAACTCGAACGTTGTGTGGGTATAATAGTCGAGCCCGCGCACCAGCTTCGGATTGACCGTGAATGCGATGCCAAGCGCGTGCAGGCCAGCTTTGACTTCGGCGAAAAAGGCCTGCGATTCTTCATTGAAATAGGTATCCAGCAGAGGCGCCTCGGCGACGATCGCTCGATCGCCTTCGTCCTTGCTGTCCAGCACACGCAACGGATTGCGCTCCAGCCTGGTCTGGCTGTCGGCTGACAGATTGGCGCGATGGTCGGCCAGATAGGCCACCAGAGCGCTGCGATAGGCCTGGCGGCTGACCGGATCACCCAGGCTGTTGAGCTCCAGCGCCACCTCGTCCGCCACGCCAAGCGCTTGGAGGATCCGCGCGCCGAGTGCGATGACCTCGACATCCGCCAGCGGCTCGGCGGCGCCCAGCACCTCGATGTCGATCTGGTGAAACTGCCGCAGGCGGCCCTTTTGCGGCCGCTCATAGCGAAACATCGGCCCAGCGCCGAACAGCTTGACCGGCAGCGCCTGGCCGAATGCGCCGGAGATGAAGGCCCGGCACATGGCAGCGGTATATTCGGGCCGCAGCGCCAGCTGATCGCCGCCGCG
This sequence comes from uncultured Alphaproteobacteria bacterium, assembly GCA_902826935.1. Taxonomy (GTDB): domain Bacteria; phylum Pseudomonadota; class Alphaproteobacteria; order Geminicoccales; family Geminicoccaceae; genus CADEGR01. Next base: position 64,528 of record CADEGR010000007.1, read on the forward strand.
ATCCGTGAACACGTACATTTCCTTGCTGACGACGTCGGAGGTTTCGCCAAGCGGGCGAGCAAACACCTCGGCGAACTCGAAGATCGGCGTGCTGACCTCTTGGTAGCCATAGCGCTCGGCGATCTGGCGCGCCGTCTCGATCACGTGCCGCTGGCGGCGCAGGTCTTCGCCGACCAGATCATGGGTGCCGCGGACGGGGCGGAGCGAGGTCATCGGATGGATCTGCCGACCGAGGGTGGGAAGGCGCGATTGCGCCGCCGCTTGGTACGACAGGGGCTGCCGCTTAGCAAGGCGATGAAAGCGCTGCGGGCCTGGCACGATCCAATCGCGCCAGGCCTGCCACCTCGCCGCCTAAAGCCTGCGGCAGCAGGCTACAGGCCCAAGACCTTTTTCTAGTAGGCGTAGTCGCGCCGACCGAACCAGCCGCCGGCCGCACCGGCAACGCAGCCCAACAGCAGGGCGACGAAGGTCGCGAACGCCGTGCCGGACAAGGCGCTTACTGCCTGGTCCGCGGTCCGCTCCGCCCTGGTCATCGCCTCATTGTACGCGGTCTGGAACTGGCTCAGACGCTGCTCCGCTTCCTGTTGGGAGATCCCAGCCTGGGACGCGATCATCTGGACGGCCGCCTGGCGATCCTGCTGGCTAGCGCCCTGCTGAACGCCGGCGACGATGCTGCGCAGCGCCGAAGGCAGGTCCTGCTGACCGGTCGCCTGCCGCGCCGTGTCAGCCGCCTGCTGCCCCTGCTGCTGCGCCTCGGCGCCCGCCTGCTGCGCTTGATTGGCGCCCCGCTCCAGCAGCGCTCGGGCCTGCTGCTCGAGATTGTCCGGCAAGAAGCCTAAGCTGGTCGGCGTGACGGACTGCGCGGTGCTCGCGACGGCGCGCACCGAGTTGCCAAGGGCGCCGAACGCCCCGCTGACCACGCCTGCGACGCCGCTGGTCAACAGCCAAACCGCCAGGATGGTCGCAGTTGCCCAGACGATGATGCCATGCAGCATGCCGTCCAGCTGGCTGGGTCCCCCCGCGAGCCGGGCCGCGGTCCAGGCCCCTGTGGCCGTGGCCAGCAACACGGTGATGGCGACCCACACGCCGCTCGCCGAGGCGAGGGTGAAGGCCGAGGGTGTCTCGTTGGAGGCCGGATCAACGGTGGCAAGACCGATGCCCAGGCCCAGCAGCCCCAACATGACTTGCACCACCAAGACGATCGCGACGCCCGCGACGATCGCGCCCCAGGAGATCCGGCGCTCGATCGTGACGCTGTGCTGCGCGTAAGTTGCTTCCATGATTGGCCTCATGCTCATGCCCGAATTGTGCTGATAGAACAGCAGGGGCACAGAGGGGTTCCCCCGCCTGGCCAACATGGACCGCGGCGGCTGATACCGCCGGTCAGGCGCTTTTCTGGTGGGTGCTGCTACCAAAGCGGCGCTGGACATACTCTTCGACCAACGCTTGGAACTCTTCGGCAATCCGGTCACCGCGCAAGGTCATGGCCTTCTCGCCGTCGATGAAGACCGGCGCCGACGGGCTTTCGCCAGTGCCGGGCAGGCTGATCCCGATATCGGCGTGCTTGCTTTCGCCGGGGCCGTTGACGATGCAGCCCATGACCGCGACATTGAGCCCCTCCACCCCGGGATAGCGCTCGCGCCAGGCTGGCATCTGGGCCTTGAGGAAGCCCTGGATCTTCTCCGCCAGCTCCTGGAAGTAGGTGCTGGTGGTACGGCCGCAGCCCGGGCAGGCGGCGACCTGAGGGGTGAACTGCCGCAAGCCCAGGGCCTGCAGCAGCTCCTGGCAGACCACCACCTCCTGGGTCCGGGTCGCGCCGGGCCGGGGGGTCAAGGACGCCCGAATGGTGTCGCCGATGCCGGCCTGCAGGAGCGGCGCCAGGGCTGCCGCCGTCGCGACAATGCCCTTGGCCCCCATGCCGGCCTCGGTCAGCCCGAGATGCAGCGCATAGTGGGAGCGGCGGGCCAGCTCGTGATAGACCGCGATCAGATCCTGAACCCGGCTGACCTTGGCGGAGATGATGATCTGGTCCGCCGCCATGCCCAGTTGCTCCGCCCGGCGGGCGCTGGCCAGAGCGGAGATGACCAGCGCCTCGCGCAGCACCTCGTCGGCCGACTTCGGCGCCGCCAACTGTGCGTTGTCGTCCATCATCCGGGTCGAGAGATCCTCATCAAGGCTGCCCCAGTTGACGCCGATCCGCACCGGCTTGGCGTGCTTGAGGGCAGACTCGATCATCATCTCGAACTGGCTGTCGCGCTTGGCGCCAAAGCCGACATTGCCAGGATTGATCCGCAGCTTGGCGAGCGCCGCCGCACAATCCGGGTAGCGTGTCAAAAACAGGTGGCCGTGATAGTGGAAATCGCCGACCAGCGGCACGCTGCAGCCACGTAGCAGCAGCCGTTCATGGATGCGCGGCACCGCCTGCGCGGCTTCCTTGGTGTTGACCGTGATCCGCACCAGCTCGGAGCCGGCCTCGGCCAGCTCCAGCACCTGGCGCACGGTGGCATCGATATCGGCGGTGTCGGTATTGGTCATAGATTGGACGACCACTGGCGCAGCGCCACCGATCGGGACACCGCCGACGTTGACCGCGTGGGTTCGATGGCGCTGGATGGGGCTCAAGGCGACCATGACTCGTCCGTCTTGCCGGCGTTCGGG
>CADEGR010000008.1:0-33785 GCA_902826935.1 uncultured Alphaproteobacteria bacterium
TCGATGCGCCTCCGGCTGCACGGCGCGGGTTGCTGGACCAGGCCCACCATTGGCGCTGCTGTTCATGGCCGCTCCAGATATGTGGGGCTGCCGGCGGCCAGGCGATGACAATCGGCGCTGGCCCGCTGGAATGGCGACGCCGGATAACTTGGCGACGCCGGATGACCTGGCGATGCCGGATGAGGTGACGCCGCCGGATGATGTGACGAAGCCAGATGATGTGGCGAAGCCAGATGATGTGGCGCCGCTGGATGAGGAGGCGATGCCAGATGACGTGACGCCGCCGGATGACGTAGTGCTGCCGGATGAGGTGGCGACCTGCCTGATGAACCAGCGTCGGCAAGAGCAGGTGAGCGTGCCTGGCAGGGCTGGTCCTGCCGGGGCTCGGGCCCAAGGCGGTCGAGGTCGCCCGCGCCGCTTGCCGGGCGCACCGGGCGACCGGGGTCGTGCCGGCCGCGCCAGGGCGGCTCAGACATCGCGGCGGGCGCCGCGCCGGGAGCTAGCTGGCGGCATCGGCGATCAGGAAGGCGATCAGGACCACGAAGATCAGCCCCATGGTGGTGGCGGCCAGGATGATCGCGAGCTTCGGCATCGGCTTTCCCTTTTGGCGCTGGCCCGGCGAGCGGGCCTGGCCTGCAGCGCGGCCGGCCGCCGGCACGCGGCCGGGCGGCGGACCTGCTCTGTTTCGCCAGGATCCGGGGCAATCGTCAAGCGCCGTTGCCGCCGCCCGGGCCAGCGCTTGCCGGATCGACTATTCCGCCCGGCGCCGGCATGCGCTACCTGTCGGGGGCAATCTGGCAATCGGACGGCCGCAGCAGCCTTGGGGCGCGGCTCCGGGGGAGTGGCGGCATGACGAACTGGCCGGCCGAGGCGCCGCATCTGGCCTGGCTTGCCGACCAGCGGCCGGCCATGACCGAGCTCCTGGCCGCGCTGGTCAACACCGATTCCGGCTCCTACGACCAAGCCGGCGTCGATCGGGTCGGCGATCTGCTCCGACACCATCTGACCACGCGCGGCATCGCCAGCGAGCGGATCCCCTGCGCCGGCGCCGGCTATTGCCTGAGCGCCCGGGTGGAAGCGGCAGCAGGCGTGCCGGCGGCGCCGCCGATCCTCCTGCTCGGCCACCGCGACACGGTGTTCGGGCCGGGCGAGGCGGCGGCGCGGCCGTTTCGGATCGAGGGCGATCTGGCCTTTGGCCCAGGCGTCGCCGACATGAAGGCTGGGCTGGTGCTGAACAGCTTCGTGCTCGAGGCGTTTGCCCGCTTCGGCGGCCAGCGCCATCCGGTGGTGGCGCTCTACACGGTCGACGAGGAGATCGCGTCCCGCGCCTCGCGGCCGGTGATCGAGGCGGTCGCGACCGGCGCGCGGGCGGTCTTCAACGCCGAGCCGGGGCGGCTGTCCGGCAATGTCGTGACCGGCCGCAAGGGGGCGATGTTCCTGACCATCGAGGTCACCGGCCGGGCGGCGCATTCGGGCGTCGCCCATGCCGAGGGGGCGAGCGCGATCGAGGCCCTGGCGCGCAAGATCCAGGCCCTGCACGCGCTGACCGACCACGTCAGCGGCACGACCGTCAATGTCGGCCTGATCCGCGGCGGCCAGTCGATCAACACGGTGGCGCCCCTGGCCGTGGCCGAGGTCGATCTGCGCTTCGTGACCATGGCGGCACTCGCGCAACTCGAGGCGGTGGTCCGGCGGATCGTCGAGGCGGTCGAGCTGCCGGGCACGACCGGCCGGATCGTCGACCAGGCGACCTTCCTGCCGTTCGAGCAGACCGCCGCCAACCAGGCGCTGTTCGAGCATTACGTGGCCTGCGCGGCCGAGCTGGGCCTGACCGTGGCGGGCGAATTCACCGGCGGCTCGGCGGATTCCGGCTTCACCTCGGCGCTTGGCGTGCCCACCTTATGCGCGACCGGACCGCTCGGCGCCAAGGCGCATGCGCCGGACGAGGTCTGCCGGCTGGACAGCCTGGTGCCGCGCGCCCAGGCGCTGGCCTTAGCGATTTTGCGCCTGGAATGAGGGACTGGCGCGGCCGGGCCCAGGGTGCCAGGTTGACCTGGCCGCTGCCGACGCTATCTCCGAGGCTGATCCCGGTTGCTGGCGGCCCGGCCGCCGCCCGCGAGGTCGCGAGAGGGAGACGATGACCGCGCTGCTGCCGCCCGACCATCCGCCCGTGCCGAGCCCCAAGATCGGCGTGCTGCTGCTCAATCTCGGCACGCCCGACAGCACCGGCTACTGGGACATGCGCCGCTATCTCAAGGAATTCTTGAGCGATCGGCGGGTGATCGAGGTCAATCCGCTGCTCTGGCAGTTCGTGCTCAACGTGATCATCCTGACCAGGCGGCCCTTCTCGAGCGGCGAGGCCTACAAGGCCATCTGGAACCACGAGCTGAACGAATCGCCGCTGCGCACCATTACCCGCGCCCAGGCCGAAGCGCTCAGCACCCGCCTTGCCGGGCTGGATGACGGCCGCGTGGTGATCGATTGGGCGATGCGCTACGGCAAGCCCTCGACCGCGTCCCGGATCGAGGCGCTGCAGCGCCAGGGCTGCGATCGGATCCTGCTGCTGCCGCTCTATCCGCAATATGCCGCCGCGACCACGGCGACCGCCTGCGACGCCGCCTTCCGGGCGCTGATGACCCTGCGCTGGCAGCCGGCGGTGCGCACCGTGCCGGCCTACTACGACGAGCCGGGCTACATCGACGCGCTGGCCGGCTCGGTCCGACAGCATCTGGCGACGCTGGATTGGCAGCCGGAGGTCCTGGTGACCTCGTTCCACGGCTTGCCGAAGCGCTATCTGCTGGCCGGCGATCCTTACCATTGCCAATGCCAGAAGACCGCCCGGCTGCTGCGCGAGCGCCTGGGCTGGCCGGCCGAGCGGCTGCAGATCGCGTTCCAGTCGCTGTTCGGCAAGGAGGAATGGCTGCGGCCCTACACGGTCGAGCATGTGGTCGCGCTCGCCGAGCAGGGCGTGCGCGACCTGGCGGTGATGGCGCCGGGCTTTGCCGCCGACTGCGTCGAGACCTTGGAAGAGATCCAGGGCGAGATCCGCCACGCCTTCGAGGCAGCCGGCGGAACCCGCTTCACCTACATCCCCTGCCTGAACGACAGCCCGGCCCATATCGACTTCCTGGCCCGGCTGATCGAGCGCGAGCTGGGCGGCTGGCTGGCGCCCGGCCAGGCGGCGACCTTGGCCGCGGCGGAATAGGCGCGCCGGCCAGGCCCGCCTCAGCGTGCGAGATCGGGCGGCGGCGGGCCGGCGACCGGCCAGGCGCCGCTCGCGGTCAAGATGTCAGCCGCCCAGCCACCGGCGCCCTTGGTGCAGCGCACCGGCAGGGCGTTGTGGCTGGTCCACTCGGCGACGGTCAGGCCGAGCGCTGCGAACAGCACGCGCCGCACGCCGCCATGGGACACGACCAGGACATCATCGGCGACGAGAGCCGCCGCCAGCCCGGTGAGGCAGCGATCGACGAACGCCTCGATCGGCTCGACGCTGGCATCGGCCTGGGCCCAGAGCGGCCCCTGGATCGGCTGGCCCTCGAAGCGGCCAAAGCCACGTTCGCGCAGGCGTGGATCCAGGCTCGCGACCAGGCCAAGACGCGCCGCCAGCGGCGCCGCCGTCGCGGTGACGCGGCTGAGATCGCTGGCGCTGATCGCGCGCAGCCCGACCGGCGCGAGGAGGTCGGCCGCGGCCAGAGCCTGGGCCCGGCCGGCGGCATTCAGCGGCACATCCCGCTGACCCTGGCAGATCCAGCGCCGATTGTGCTCGGTCTGGCCATGGCGCAGGAAATAGAACCGGCTGGCGAGCGGCGCGAAGCCATGGCCGCGGGCATGGGCCTCGAGCCGCTGGCGCCAGCCTTGATCGAGCACCGCGCCGTCTTCGGCCGGTGCGCCCGGCTCGAGCCCGATCGGCTCGGACGTTTCGGTCATTGGGTCGAGCTCAGGGCACCGCCCGGCGCTTCGACGTTCAAGAACAGATGGCTGACCGCGAGGCGCCCGCCGCTGCTGACGCGCAGCGCCGCCAACCGCTCCTCGAGGGTCGCCAGATACGCGTCGGCCGGTTCCTCCTCGGGCCGCGGCCCCTCGAATAGGGGCGTCGGCGTGGCCACCGCCACCACCAGCGACAAGCCGAACGGCTCCGCCAGGCGATGGCCGGTCTCCTCGACATAGCTGCCCAGATCGGCCGGCCACAGCTCGCTGGTCGAGATCAGATGCTTGACCATGCCGTCGCGCTGGACATAGGCCAGATGCAGGTAGGAATCGAAGCTCGGCAGATCGATGTTGACCGCTAGCTCGCTGCCAGCCGGGCGGCTGGTGACGCCATCCGGCACGCTGATCGCCAGGCCGAGACCGGCCTCGACATTGATCTTGCGGTAGGGCGCCGTGATCTGCAGCAGGCGGCAGAACGGCTGCTCGACGCCAGCGCAGTCGAGCGAGGCCAGGACCGCGGCATCGGCGCGGTCGATGAAGCTGGCGGTCTCGCTGACACTGCCGGGATCTGCCGTGGGCGGCGCGCCGGGCGCCGGCTCGACGGCCGCCAAATCGCCGGGCGGCGGCCCTTCGGGGGTCACCGCATCGGCGATCCGATCGGCGATCTCAGCGCCGCCAGCCGCGGCGGTCGCCGCTGCTTCGGGCGTGCCGCCGCCCTCCGCTGCCAGCGCTGCCGCCGGGTCCGCCACCGGTTCCGGACGATCCAGCGCCGCCTCGATCTCGGCTGCCTCGGGCGGCGGGCTCAGCGTCTCGGGCGCGGCCGCGAGCGGCACCGGCTCCGGCTCCGCCTCCTCTGGCGCGGCCGGCGGCAGGGGGCTCGGCAGATCGGCCTGGGCGATCGTCGGACCGCCGAAATCGCTCGGCACGCCGTCCAGCAGCGCCGCCTCGAACACGCCCTTCGACTGGCAGATCGTGCCCTTGTCGAATGCGCCGCGGCTGCCGGAATTGAAGGTCACGGTCTCGCGGCTGCCGCGCCGCAGCTGGCCTTGGCGGTCCTCGAAATCGACCACCTTGGTGGCGACGTAGGTGGTATCCGCCTTGACCACGGTGTCAGCGCCCTGCGGCTCGAGGCTGACCACGACCCGGCCGTCCAGCTGCAGGCTGCGCTTGAGCAGGACCTGGCGCTTGGCGAGCTTGTAGTCGAGGGCGACCTGGGGCAGCGCTCCGGACAGCTGGGCCAGGGCCTCGCCATCATTGGTGACGATCGAGCCGCAATCCAGATATTGCTCGGGATCACCGCGAAAGCGCGCCACGATCACCCGCTCGGCGCGGTCGGCATGCTCGATCGTGTAGGGCTGCTGGCTCAACACGTCGCGCAAGCTCGCCCAGACCGTGTCGGCGTCGCCGCGCACGACCTTTTCGGTGCGCTGCGCCGGCTGGCTGGACGGGGGCACATAACCGACCATCTCGCGTGCCGGCGGAGTAGCGGCGCAGCCGGCCAGCAGCAAGGCCGCCATGGCGCCCAGGGGCACAGCGCGATTCATCCTCTGTCACCTCGCTTGGGGCTGGTTGACCAAGACTTATTGTGCGGCGCCCCATTTGCCAAGCCGGGCGTGACCCGGGGGCCGGCGAGCCAGCCCGGGCCAGCCGGCCTCCGGGTGCGGCGTGGCCGGCCATTTTCGCGCATAAGGCAATTGCCCACGCGGCCTGGGCACGGCATCCTCCGGGCGCGCCTCAAGGCTATCGGAGCACCTGATCATGATGGCTCGGCAAGGCCCGCCCGCCCAGGCGGAGCCCCTTTCGCCGATCGATGCGATTCTCGACGAGGTCTATCTGCGCCAGCGCGCCAACGCCCAAGGCAAGCGGGCGGCGCTGGTGCCGGACACGGCCGATCTGCGCGCCTTCGGCCTGACCATCGAGACCATCGACGGCCATTGCTACGAGCGGGGCGAGGTCGCGGTCAGCTTCCCGCTGCACAGCCTGGCCGACATGTTCGTGCTGGCGCTGGCGCTGCAGCTGATCGGCAGCGACACTCTGCGCAAGCGGCTGGCGAGCGACCGGCCGGCGGGCCGCCCGGCCGGCGACAATGGCGCGCCGCGCGAGCCGACCGCGGTGTTGTGCACCAGCCTGATCACCGAGCAGCTCGGCCAGAAGACCTGCGAGAGCCTGCGCCGCTATGTCTCGGCCTTCGTCGGCCGGCAGCTCGCGGTCAACCCGTCGGTCTATCGGGCGCGGCTGGCGGACGGCGAGCGGCGGGCGGCGCTGGCGGCGGCGCTGGGCCAGCGGCCGAGCCTGCAAGCCCCGGCGGACGCGGTGATCGAGACCTATCTGCAGCTGGGCAGCCTCTGCCTGAACGCCGCCGAGCTGGCCCTGGCGGCGGCGACCTTTGCCAATGCCGGCACCAACCCGCGCTCCGGCGAGCGGGTGATCCACCCCGATATCGTGCCGCATGTGCTGAGCGCCCTGGGCGTCGCCAACGCGGCGGGCGGCTGGCACTACCGCCTCGAGCTGCCGACCCAGAGCGGCGCCGGCAGCGGCCTGATCGCGGTGGCACCGGGCCAGCTGGGGCTCGCCGCCTACTCGCCGCTCCTGGACGAGCAGGGCTTCAACAGCCGCGGCCTCGCCGCATTGCACGAGCTGGCCCAGCAATTCGGCCTGCAGGTGCTCAAGGGCGGCCAGAGCCGGCAATCCCAGGTCCGCCATGTCACCAGCCTAGCCGATCGGCGCTCGGTCCAGCGGCGCGGCCACGACGAGCGCAAGGTGCTGGACAAGCACGGCCGGCGGGTCCTGATCTTCAGCCTGACCGGGATCCTGGGCTTCGGCGCCGCGGAGTACATTGCGCGCCGGCTGACCGATCAGCCGGACCTGATCGCCTTCGTGGTCGATCTGAGCGAGGTCAGCACGATCGACCGGGCCTGCGGCATGCTGCTGGCGGATCTGGCCGATCGCGCCGCCGGGCGCGGCATCGAGGCCCTGTTCGTCGGCAAGGAGCTGCTGTTCCACGGCATCGCCCAGCGCTCTTCCGCCTTGGCCGAGGGTGGGTTCCATCCTTACCTGGATGACGCGCTGGAGCAGGCCGAGGACCGGCTGCTGGCGCGCTGCCTGCGCGAGGTCGCCCAGCCCGCGGCCGCCGAGCTTGGCCAGAACGAGCTCCTGACCGGGCTCGAGAGCGCCGATATCGCCTGGATCGAGAGCCTGTGCGTGCCGACCGAGTTCGCGGTCGGCGCCTATCTGATGGAGGCCGGCACGATCGGCTCGGGCATCTATTTCCTGCTGGACGGCCAGGTGCGCGTGCAGAATGCCAAGGGCATGCCGCTGGCGGTGCTGCGCCAGGGCAGCGCGGTCGGCGACATGGCGCTGATCGATGGTGGCCCGCGCTCGGCCGACGTGGTGGCGATGACGCCGGTCGAGGCGCGGCTCCTGACCGGCCATGCCTTCGCCTCGATCCGCAGCGCCCGGCCGGACGTGGCCCTGACCATCGTGACCAATCTCTGCCGGACGATCAGCGGCCGCTTGCGCGACATGCAGCGCCTGGTCCAGGCGCTGGGCGGCTAGGGGGAAGGCCCGATTGGGCGAACCGCGCGCGCCTGATTAACCCAATCTTCAGCTGTTCCGGCGATTCTGCCCATGGTCCATGCGATCCTGGGAATCCGCGCGTCGAGCAATCGACTTGTTGGCGGGGCGGACTCCCAGGATCGCATGGACCAAGCAGGCTGCTGCAGATTCGGGCCAAGACGTTAAGCAACGGTTCGTGGTGCCGACGAACCTTGCGGCGGCGCTGTCAGCGGCGTGAGTGGGCTGGCTGGCCTCGCCAGCTGCAGGCGCTGATCGGGTACGGCCCTCGCATCGGTGCGGCGCCGAGGAGCCACCTCGATCATTCCTATTCTAGGAATTGACACCTATATCAACCCATGGTAGGTATCGCATCGAGGTCAGCGCGATCGGTCGGCCCTGCCGATGCCGCGCCAGCTGGGAGACCGATCGATGCACGGCACGACCTTTGGCAATGGCCTGAGACTGGGCCTGGACGGCCTGAACCTGGAGCCGCGAACCACGCCCACCAGCCAGTTCCGGCCCAGCCTGGTGCCGGGCTTGGCGACTTGGGTGTCGGCCAAGAACCCGCTCGGCAACGGCAGCCTGCCGAGCCAGGGCCAGGTGCTGACCAGCCTGGTGGATCAGTCCGGCAATGGCCGGAACTTCGCCACGCCGGAGGCGACCCCCTCGATCGAGATGGCCGGCATCAACGGCCTGCCAGCAGTCTTCTTCGACGGCACCGAGAGCCTGAAGACCAGCGGCCTGGCCCTGGTCTCGCCCTATACCATCCTGTACGTCTCGCGCCTGGCGGGCACGATCAACAAGCGGGTGCTGGGCGGCGACGCCAATCGTCTGATCGGCTACTGGTCCGGCACCAGCCCGGCGCCGGCGGGGGACTTCGAGCATTCCCTGTTCCTGACCACCAACATCCACCTCAATCTGCCGCCGGCGCGGCCGGCGACCACGGCGGTGCATATCTACTCGCTGGTCACCAACGGCACGGCCAAGAAGTTCCGCGACGGCCAGACCGTGATCTCCAACACCACCAGCAACACCGATACCGGCTTCGGCGATGTCTGGCTGGGCCGCTCCGGCTTTGGCGAGCGCAGCGCCTGCTTCATCGGCGAGGTGCTGGTCTATCGCGCCGCCCTGGACGATGCCACCATCGCCAAGGTGATCGGGTACCTGCAGACGCAGTGGCTGTAGCGCTGCTGGCCCCGCCCGCCGGCATCGGCTAGATTAGTCTCTGCCCTGGACCGTGCCGAGACTGCCGGATGCGCAAGATCATCCATATCGACATGGATGCCTTCTACGCATCGGTCGAGCAGCGCGACGATCCGAGCCTGGCGGGCCGGCCGGTCGCGGTCGGCGGCGGCGGGCCGCGCGGGGTGGTGGCGGCGGCCAGCTATGAGGCGCGGGCGTTCGGCGTGCGTTCTGCCATGCCCGGCTTCAAGGCGCGCCGCCTATGCCCCGAGCTGATCTTCGTGCGCGCCCGCTTCGAGGCCTACAAGGAGGCGAGCCGCCAGATCCGGGCGATCTTCCACAGCTACGCCGATCTGGTCGAGCCCTTGTCCCTGGACGAAGCCTTCCTCGACGTCACCGAGCCCAAGCAAGGCGGGCCCCTGGCGACCGACATCGCCAAGGCGATCAAGGCCGAGATCCGCGCCACGACCGGCCTCACCGCCTCAGCCGGCGTGTCCTTCAACAAGTTCCTCGCCAAGATCGCCTCGGCGCTGCGCAAGCCGGACGGCCTGTCGGTGATCCGGCCGGACCAGGCGGCGGGCTTCATCGACGCCTTGCCGATCGAGCGCTTCTTCGGCATCGGCCCCGCGACCGCGCGTCGGATGCACGCGCAGGGCATTCTGACTGGCGCCGATCTGCGCCGGCGCAGCGAGGCGGAGCTGGTCCGCAGCTTCGGCAGGTCGGGCGCGTTCTACCATCGCATGGTGCGGGGTGAGGATGGCCGTGAAGTCCGCCCGGACCGGCCGAGCAAGTCGATCGGGGCGGAGCGGACCTTCGAGAGCAACGTCGCGGCGGTGCCGGCCATGCTGGAACGCCTGCGCCCGATCGCGATCAAGGTCGCCGAGCGCATGGCGACGGGCGCGAGCTTCGGCCGCACCGTGACGCTCAAGATCAAGCACCATGATTTCACGATCAACACCCGCCAGACCACCCGGCCCTGGCCGGTCCAGGATGCGACGGAGCTGCTGGATGTCGCCGATTGGCTGCTGCGCCATCCGGCGCCGCCGGCACGTGCGGTGCGGCTGCTCGGCTTGTCGGTCTCGAACTTCGCACGCGCGCCCGGTGGCCAGCTGACCCTCGGCTTGGAGCCGCCGGCCGGGCGCCGCTAGCCGGCCCTGGCCGGGGCGGCTTCGACGATCGACCAGCCGCGCTCTGCGCACATCTCGTCGAGCGGCTGGTCCCAAGGCTCGCTCAGGCCGTCGGCCAGGACGCGGCTCAGGCCCAGGCGGCCGTCGGGCAGCATGCGCAGCTCGACATAGTGCAATGGCGGCCAGTCACGTCGCCGCACCCGCCAACCCAATTGCACCGCCAATTCGATCCACATGGTCACGGGCTGTCTCCTTCATTAAAGGAAACAAAGTACCGATTCGTTCGTTCCCTGATTTAATTTGCCGAACCGGCGCTGGAATGTTGGGCGCGAAACGGCTTGACATTGCCGGCTAGCTCGGGATTTTCGAACCTTGGTGCAATCTTGTGAATGTCCCGATCAGGCGGGCGCCGCTGAGCTGAGCGGCGCTCGACGACTCTAATTGCTGGTCGGATTTCAGCTGAAGGAGGCAGGCTCCCGTGCGTTTCGCTCCGCTTCTTGCCGCCCTGGCCACGCTCGCGCTCGCTGGCACCGCCGCGGCCGGCACGCCCGCCGTCACCGCGGCCAAGATCAAGAAGGATGCCCGCGAGGTCACCGGCATCTACCAGATCACGGTCACGGTGCAGCATCAGGACACCGGCTGGGACAATTACGTCGACGCCTGGCAGATCGTGGCCCCGGATGGCGATATCCTGGGCACGCGGATCATCTTCGAGCCGCGGCTCGACAAGACCACCCATGTGACCGGCCTGGCCGGCGTGGTCATTCCTGAGGAAATCAAGGAAGTGACGATCCGCGCCCACAATGTGGCCGAAGGCTACAGCGGCCAGCCCCTCACGGTGCGCGTGCCGCATTGATCCTGCCGGCACCGACGCGCCAGGCAGCGCGCCGGTGCCGAGCCGGGCGCCATCCGGCGCTCAGATCAACCGTTCATGGTTGAAGAACGCCTTGCGCCAGCGGATCACCTCGATCCCGGCGAACAGGCCGGCTTGGGTGAACGGATCATTCTGGATGAAGGCCTCCGCCTCGGCCCGATCGTCGGTATCGAGGATGATGACGCCGCCATAGCCGCCCTGCCCGGCTTCGTCGGTCAGGCCGCCCGCCGCCAGCAGCCGCGCCTTGTTGCGCTCCAGATAATCGAGGTGCACCATGCGGTGCTGGTTGCGCAGCTCAAGATGGCCGGGCTTGTCGCGCGTGATAATGACATAAGGCATGGTCGTCTCCAGACTTGCGGCTGCCAGCCAGCATAGCGGGCGACCGGCCGGCTGTCGCGGCAGCGCCGGCGGGATCTTGCGGTCAATGGTCAGCAGAGGTTGGGGGAGGGCATGATTCGGCTGATCGGCTATGCCATCGTCTCGGCCGACGGGCTGATCGCCGATGCCCAGGGCGCCATGCCGGCGACGCTGCGCTTCGATGCCGACTGGCTGTATTTCCAGGATGCGCTCCGGGTCGCCGATCTGGTCCTGCTCGGCCGGCGGACCCATGAGGCCGCTCCCAATCCGCGCCGGCTGCGCCGGCTGGTGGTTTCCCGCCAGGTGACCGGCCTGACCCAGCAGGACGAGGTCACCCATGTCTGGAACCCGGCGCAGCGCCAGCTGGCGGACGTCCTCGCGGAGCTGCTGGGGCAGGATGGCACGGTCGCGGTCGCCGGCGGCACGGCGGTCTACGACCTGGCGCGCGCCGGGCCGGGCTACCACGCCTTCCATCTGAGCATCGCGCACCAGGTGGTGATCGGCGCCGGCCGGCCGCTGTTCAGCGATCTGGCCGATCTCGAGGCGATCCATCTCGATCTGGTCCGGCGCGGCCTCAGCCGGGTCCAGCGCTCCTGGCTGGACCGGGCGGCGGCGCTGGAGCTGGTGGTCTATGAGCGGCCGGCGCGCTGAGCCCGGCTTGGTCGGCCTGCCGTCGGCCGCGCAAATGGGCTGGCTGGATCGGGCTTGCGGCGCCCTAACCGATGGCCTAGCTTGGGATTTATCCGCGTCAGCAATAGTGAAAACAACCAAAGAGCGCCCCGTCTAGATGCCATACTTCGTGCAGCAGCTGATCAACGGGCTGACACTTGGCGCCATGTATGGGCTGATCGCGATCGGCTACAGCATGGTCTACGGCATCATCGGCATGATCAATTTCGCCCATGGCGAAATCTACATGATCGGGGCCTTCTTGACCGTGATCTGCTTCAGCCTGCTGGGCATGGTCGGAGTCACCTGGGTGCCGTTGTCGCTGGTCATGGTGCTCCTGGTCGCGATGGCCTGCACCGCGGCCTATGGCTGGACCGTCGAGCGGATCGCTTACCGGCCGCTGCGCGGCTCGTTCCGCCTGGCCCCGCTGATCTCGGCGATCGGCATGTCGATCTTCCTGCAGAACTATGTCCAGCTGACCCAGGGCGCCACCAACAAGGCCTTGCCGCCGGTCGTGATCGGCGGCTTCGTGTTCGGCGACGCCAGCGGCTTCACGATCACCATCAGCTACATCCAGATCTTCATGATCCTGCTGACCGTGGTCTTGATGATCGGCTTCTCCTACCTGATCGCCAGCACGCCGCTCGGCCGGGCGCAGCGGGCTTGCCAGCAGGACCTGGTCATGGCGGGCCTGTGCGGCGTCAATGTCGATCGCACCATCTCCTTGACCTTCGTGATGGGCGCGGCCCTGGCCGCGGTCGCCGGCATGATGGCGACCCTCTATTACGGCGTGATCGACTTCTATATCGGCTTCGTCGCCGGGGTGAAGGCATTCACCGCCGCGGTCCTGGGCGGCATCGGCTCGATCCCGGGCGCCATGCTGGGCGGCCTGGCGCTGGGCTTGGTCGAGGCCTTCTGGTCCGGCTATTTCGCGACCGGCTACAAGGACGTGGCCGCGTTCGGAATCCTGGTGCTGGTCCTGATCTTCCTGCCGACCGGCCTGCTCGGCAAGCCCGAGGTCGAGAAGGTCTAGGCCATGGCGGGCGGGGTCCTCGGCGAGGTAGCGGCACCGGCCCGCAGCATCGACTGGGCTGCCAGCCTGAAAGAGGCGGCCCTGGCCGCGGCCGTGGCGCTGGTCCTGTTCCTGCCCCTGATCGGCATGCAGATCGTCCGGATCGAGGGCGGCACCGGGCTGCAGTTCCGGCTCGGCTGGGTGGCGATCGGCGTGGCCCTGGTGTTCGTCGGCCGGCTCCTGCTGATCCTGCTCGGCGGCCGCAGCGCCGACCTGCTGGCGGCCGCGGCCCGGCCGTTCGCCCGGCTGCCGCAGCTGCTCGCACCCTACAGCCTGTGGTTCGGCCTGGCCGGCGTGACCTTCGCCTTCGTCCTGCCGTTCCTGCCCTTTGCCGACCGCTACGTGGTCGATGTCGCGACCACGGTCCTGATCTACATCATGCTGGGCTGGGGCCTGAACATCGTGGTCGGCCTGGCCGGCCTGCTCGACCTCGGCTATGTCGCGTTCTACGCGGTCGGCGCCTACTCCTATGCCCTGCTCGCGATCCATTTCAATCTCGGCTTTTGGGAATGCCTGCCGCTGGCCGGCCTGTTCGCCGCCAGCTTCGGCGTGCTGCTGGGCTTTCCGGTGCTCCGCCTGCGCGGTGACTATCTGGCGATCGTGACGCTCGGCTTCGGCGAGATCGTGCGGATCGTGCTGCTCAACTGGTATCCGGTGACCAAGGGCCCTGACGGCCTCGCCAACATCCCGCGGCCGACCTTCTTCGGCATGGACTTCACTCGCAATCCGGCCGAAGGCGAGACCGCGTTCCACGAGTTCTTCGGCCTGCCCTATTCCGGCCTGCACCGGGTGGTCTTCCTCTATTTCCTGATCCTGATCCTGGCGCTGATCACCAACGCCTTCGTGCAGCGCGTGCGCAAGCTGCCGATCGGCCGCGCCTGGGAGGCGCTGCGCGAGGACGAGATCGCCTGCCGGGCGCTCGGCATCAATCCGACCAACACCAAGCTCACCGCCTTTGCCCTGGGCGCCATGTTCGGCGGCTTTGCCGGCTCGTTCTTCGCGACCCGCCAGGGCTTCATCAGCCCGGAGAGCTTCACCTTCATCGAGTCCGCCCTGATCCTCGCGATCGTGGTGCTGGGCGGCATGGGCAGCCAGATCGGCGTGGTGCTGGCAGCCCTGGTCCTGGTCCTGCTACCGGAGCTGGGCCGCGAGTTCGAGCAGTTCCGGATGCTCCTGTTCGGCGCCGCCATGGTCGGGATCATGGTCTGGCGGCCGCGCGGCCTGCTGGCCCATCGCGAGCCGACCATCCGGCTGCATCCGGCCGATGCCGGGAGCAGCCCATGACGGCGCTGCTCGAGGTGCTGCATCTGACCATGCGCTTTGGCGGCCTGGTCGCGATCGACGATCTGTCCTTCACCGCCCATGACCGCGAGATCACGGCGATCATCGGCCCGAACGGGGCCGGCAAGACCACCGTCTTCAACTGCCTGACCGGCTTCTACAAGCCGACCGTCGGCCAGCTGACCTTCCATGGCCGGGGCCAGCCCTTGCTGCTCGAGCGGATCGACGGCTTTCGGATCGCCCGCGCCGGGGTCGCCCGGACCTTCCAGAACATCCGGCTGTTCGGCCAGATGAGCGTGCTCGAGAACCTGATCGTGGCGCAGCACAACGCCTTGATGCGCGCCTCCGGCTACACGCTGCTCGGCGTGCTCGGCCACCCCGGCTACCGCAAGGCCGAGAAGGCCGCAATCGAGCTCGCCAGGCATTGGCTGGACCGGATCGAGCTGACCGACCGGGCCGATTGGAACGCCGAGAACCTGCCCTATGGCCAGCAGCGCCGCCTCGAGATCGCGCGCGCCATGTGCATGGAGCCGAAGCTGCTGTGCCTGGACGAGCCGGCGGCTGGGCTAAACCCCCGCGAGACCGCGCAGCTGGGCGACCTGCTGCGCACGATCCGTGACGACAGCGGCATCGGCATCCTGTTGATCGAGCACGACATGGGCGTGGTCATGGGCATCTCGGACCACATCGTGGTGCTCGATTACGGCCGCAAGATCGCGGATGGCAAGCCGGACGAGGTGCGGCGGGACCCGAACGTGATCAAGGCCTATCTCGGCGAGCCCGAGGAGGCGCCGCTGCCGACGCCAGTCAAGGCCGACCTGGCCGAGGAAGGCCGCTTGTGATGCTGCAGCTGGCCGGCGTCCACAGCCATTACGGCAAGATCGAGGCGCTGCGCGGCGTTTCGATCGAGGTGGCGCAAGGCGAGATCGTGACGATCATCGGCGCCAATGGCGCCGGCAAGTCGACCCTCCTGATGACCATCAGCGGCCGGCCCAAGGCCAGCGCCGGCGAGATCCGCTTCGATGGCCAGCGGCTGAATGGGCTCGAGCCCTACGACATCGTCGGCAAGGGCATCGCCCAGGCGCCCGAGGGCCGGCGCATCTTCCCGTCGATGAGCGTGCTCGAGAACCTGCAGATGGGTGCGGTGCCGACCGGCGGGCGCTATTTCGCCGAAGATGTCGAGAAGGTGTTCCAGCGCTTTCCGCGTCTGCGCGAGCGGCAGAATCAGCGCGGCGGCACCCTGTCGGGCGGCGAGCAGCAGATGCTGTGCATCGGCCGGGCGCTGATGGCGCGACCACGCCTGCTGCTCCTGGACGAGCCCTCCCTGGGCTTGGCGCCCTTGCTGGTCAAGCAGATCTTCGATGCGATCGTCGAGATCAACCAGGAGCAGGGGCTGACCATCCTTCTGGTCGAGCAGAACGCCTATCAGGCGCTCAAGATCGCCCATCGCGGCTACGTGCTGGCGACCGGCCACGTGGTGATGCAGGGCACTGGCGCCGAGCTCCTGGCCAATCCGGAGATCCGGGCGGCCTATCTCGAGGGCGGCCATTGAGGCGGCGGGGCGGGTGATGGGCGGCAGCTCGATCGGCGTCTTTCTGGGCCTGACCGTGGTCCTGGCGGGCGGGGCCGCGATCCTGGCCGGCCAGGCGATCGCCGATCATTGGCGGTCTTTCTGGCAGGTGCTCGGCACCGCCTTCGGCCTCGCCTTGTTCAACCGCTTCCTGGTCTACGCCCTGTTCGACGGGCCGCTGCTCGATGTGGGCGCCTTTCTGGTCGAATATGTCGTGATCGCAATTCTTGGCCTGATCGCCTATCGGATCACGGCGGTGCGCAAGATGATCAGCCAATATCCCTGGCGCTATGAGCGCACCTCGCTCTGGAGCTACCGGGACAAGCAGTCCTAGGCTTGGCCCCGCCGGCGCCCGCGCCGGCCGCTCCCGTTAACCGATCCTTGTTGTCCGGCCGCCATAATGCGGCGGGAACGAGGAAACGCCGCAATGAAATCCCTTCGCCGCGCCGTCTGGGCGCTGCTGGCGCTGTTGCCATGGACGCCCGCCATGGCCGCCGGGCTGATCGCCGACGACTATGGCGCGGTCAAGCGTGCGCTCTACCGTGACGTGTTCGCCGACCAGGCCCGAACCCTCTATTGCGGTTGCGCCTACGACGCCGCACGCCGGCCCGATCTCGCCAGCTGCGGCTATCAGCCCGGGCGGGATCTCGCCCGCGCCCGACGGGTCGAGGTCGAGCATGTCGTGCCGGCAGCCTGGCTGGGCCAGGGCCACGCCTGCTGGCACGAAAAGCTGTGCCGCAACAGCCAGGGCCGTGCCATCAAGGGCCGCCAATGCTGCCTCCAGATCGACGCCGCCTTCCGCCGCGCCTATCAGGACCTGCACAATCTCTGGCCCGCGATCGGTGAGGTGAATGCTGCCCGGCGCGACTATCGCTTCGGCGAGCTGCCGGGCGAGCTGCGCGCCTATGGCCGCTGCGACGTCGAGATCGACCCGGCCCGCGCCATGATTGAGCCGCGGCCGGCGATCCGCGGCGACATCGCCCGCGTCCATTTCTACATGGCGGCGACCTATCGGCTGACCTTGGCCGAACCGCTGCGGCGGCTGCTGGACGAATGGGCGGCGGGCGATCCGGTCGACGACGCGGAGCGGACGCGCAACCAGCGGATCGTGCGGCTGCAGGGCCGGGGCAATCCCTTCATCGACGGGCGAGCTGGCTCGACCCAGCCGTTGGCTGCATCCAATGCGGGGCCACGAGCGTATCCTTAGGCTGAACCCGATCGGCCAGGATCGGCCGCATGCGTCTTCGTCCACTGCTCGCTGCGTCGATGGTGCTGCCGCTTGCCGGCGCGGCGCTGGCGGCCCTGGCCACGCCGGCAGTCGATCCGGCGCTCGCGGCGCAGGGCTGGCAGGAGCTGGCCTTCGACGGCAAGCCCGCCAACCGCTACCGCGCCGGCCCGGACGGCGCCATCGAGGTGGCGGCGGATCGCAGCGTCTCGCTGCTGCAAAAGCCGGTCCAGGTCGATCTGGCGGAGCAGCCGCGGCTGCATTGGCGCTGGCGGGTGGATCAGGCGGTGCCGGCCACGGATCTGGCGGTCAAAGGCTCGGACGACCGCTCGCTGGCGCTCTACGTGGCGTTTCCCTTCGTGCCTGAGCAGGCGAGCTGGTGGGAGCGGGTCAAGCGCCGGATGGTCGAGACCGTCGCCGGCCAGGACGCGCCGGGCCGCGTGCTGAACTATGTCTGGGGCGGCCAAGGTGCGGCGGGCCAGGTGATCGTCAGCCCCTATTACGGCCGTGCCGGCATGATGAAGATCCTGCGCCCGGCCGCCAGCCCGAGCGGCGTCTGGTTCGAGGAGAGCGTCGATCTCGTCGCCGACTATCGCGCTGCCTTCGGCAGCGAGCCGCCCGATCCGGTCAACCTCGCCGTGAGCGCGGACGCCGACGATACAGGCAGCCAGATCCGGGCCGAGGTGGCGGGGCTCAGGTTCGCCGGACAGTAGGTGACAGAATCATGTGGGTTTGCGCAGGAGGTGCGCAAAGCCGGATTCGTTCAGGACGCGGTGGGCGACCAGACGAGAGGCGCGATTCGGCGCGGGGTCAGGGATGGTGGCGACCCGCGCGAGTGCCGCGACGTACTGGGCCGGCAGGCCGTTCTGGATGGCACCCGCCAGGACCAAGGCGAGGTACCAGTCGTAGGGGATCAAGCCGGGCTCCGGCTGCTTGGCCAGATAGGTGGTGGCGCTGACGATTTCGTTGCGGTCGCGGCTCTCGACCAGGAAGGCGTCGTCCCGCCAGTAGCCGTCACCTTCCCATAGATCCAGCTGATCGCGCTCGCTGGCGGCGATTTCGAACAGGACGCCATGCGCCTCGAGGTCGTTGCCGGATCCGGCCGGCTCGAGCGTGCCTTTGCCGGAACCGTCAAGGCTGCGTTTGCCGAAGGTCAGGCAGCGAGCGGATGCAATGGCCGTACCCAGGGGTCGGGCGCTCGGACAGCGGTCGGTCAGCCGCTGATGCAGCATGTTGGAGCCATAGGCGAAATAGATGAAGCCGGTCACCGGCCGCCTGCCTGGCGGCGCGCCAGCGCCTTAGCCCTCGACGGCAGGCCGGCGGGCGGCGCGCTCGCGGAGGGCGAGGTAGGTGGTGCTGGCGAAGATCACCGCGCCGCCCAGGAAGGTGAACAGGTCCGGCACCTGGCTGAAGGCGAGATAGCCGAAGAGGGCGGTCCAGGGCAGCTTGCAGAAGTCGACCGGCATGATCATGCTGGCATCGCCATGCATCAGCGCCTCGGTCATCAGCCACTGGCCGGCGCCGCCGATCAGGCCGATCACCATCAGCCAGGCGAGCAGCTCCAGGCTCGGCCATTGCCAGACCATGGCGGCCGGGCCGAAGGACAAGGGGATCATCAAGAGCGACATGTAGGTGATGATGGTGATGCTGCTGTCGGTCTCGCCCAGGCGCTTGATGGTCATCAGGGCGCAGGCCCAGGCGACCGAGGACACCAGCACCATCAGCTGACCGATGCCGATCGCCTCGAAGCCGGGCCGCAGCACCAGCACCACGCCGAGAAAACCGGTCCCGATCGCGATCCAGCGGCGGGCATGGACGTGCTCATGCAGGATCAGTCCGGCCAGCAAGGCAGCGAAGATCGGCGCGGTGAAGCCGAGCGCCGTGACCTCGGCCAAGGGGATCTGGGTCAGCGCGTAGAAGAAGGCCAGCATGGCCACGACGTTGAACAGCGCGCGCAGGACATGCATGGGCAGATGCCGGGTGCGCAAGGGCTGCAGGCCCAGCCGCAGGAACCAGGGCAGCACGAAGATCAGCCCGAACAGCGTCCGGAAGAACGCGATCTCGAAGGCATGCAGCTCGTCGCTGACATGCCGGATCATGGTGTGCATGGCCGCGAACAGCACGGTGGAGGCGAACATCAAGGCGACGCCGCGCAACGGATCCGCGCTCGCGGCCGACCGGCCCACGCCCTCGCTCTGCGTCGTCTGCACGCGCGCCATGCTCTGCCACCCGCTGCAGGGGCTGGCGCCCTACGGCCACCCCGCCGGCCCTGCTTTATCACTCTTGGGTAGCATCGTGCCGGTTTTAATTGCGCCGAGCAATGACTTGGCGGCTTTGGCTGCGCCAAGCCATGGCTTGGCGTGGCGCCATCATCCTGGTGATGGCGCTGCCGGCGCCGGCCGATCGCCGCGGAGCGCGATGTAGATCGCCGGAATCACCAGCACGGTGAGCAAGGTCGACGAGGCGAGCCCGAACAGCAGCGAGATCGCCAGGCCCTGGAAGATCGGATCGGTCAGGATCACGGCCGCCCCGATCATCGCTGCGAGCGCGGTCAGCAGGATCGGCTTGAAGCGAATGGCGCCGGCCGCCAGCAGGACCGAGCGCAGGCTCTCGCCCGGCTGGCCACCATGGCGGATGAAGTCGGCGAGCAGGATCGAATTACGCACGATGATGCCGGCCAGCGCGATGAAGCCGATCATCGAGGTCGCGGTGAAGGGCGCCGCGAACAGCCAGTGGCCGAGCATGATGCCGATCAAGGTGAGCGGAATCGGCGTCAGGATCACCAGCGGCAGCTTGAACGAGCCGAACTGGGCCACGACCAGGATGTAGATGCCGAGCAGCGCCACCATGAAGGCTGCCCCCATGTCGCGGAAGGTCACCCAGGTGACCTCCCATTCGCCGTCCCAGAGCAGGGTCGGCCGGGCCTCGTCCGCCGGCTGGCCATGGAGCGCGATGGTGGGCTTGGGCACGTCTTGCCAGTCGACCTGCTCGAGCGCTTCGGCGACCGCCAGCATGCCGTAGACCGGGGCCTCGAAAGCGCCGGCCAGCTCGGCCGTGACCATTTCCGCCGCCCGGCCGTTGTGGCGGAAGATCGGGAAGGAGGCCGGCTCGCGCGCCAGCTGGACCACGTCGCCCAGCTCGACGATCGCCCGCTCGCCCGGCAGGGCGTTGGCCGGCACCGGGGTCGCCAGGCCGCGCTCGCCCACCAGCTGCTCGCTCTTGCTAAGGGCGATCCGGATCGGGATCGGCTGGCGACCGGCGCCGCGATGGGAGTAGCCGACCGTGCTGGCGCCGTAGAAGGCGCGGATCGTGTCGTAGACGTCGCTCTGCTCGACCCGATGATATTCCAGATTGTCCTGGTCGATCGCCAGGCGCACCCGCTCGGCCTGGCGGCCGTAGGAATCGTCGACATCGACGATGAACGGCACGCTCGCGAAGGCCGCCCGGACCTTGGCAGCAACGGCCCGTCGGGTTTCGGGGTCCGGGCCGTAGATCTCGGCCAGGAGGGTGGCCAGAACCGGCGGTCCGGGCGGCGGCTCGATCACCTTGAGGCTGGTGCCGGCCGGCAGCGGCAGATCCTTCAGCCGCGCGCGCAGATCGAGCGCGATCGCGTGGCTCGCCCGGCTGCGCTCCGCCTTGCCGACCAGGTTGACCTGCAGCTCGCCCTGCTCGGGGCTGCTGCGCAGGTAGTAATGGCGGACCAGGCCATTGAAGTTGAAAGGCGCCGCCGTGCCGGCATAGCTCTGGAACGAGACGACTTCGGGCACGGCCGCCAGCCGCAGCGCTGCCGCCTGCAAGGCGCGATCGGTCGCCTCGACCGAAGCGCCCTCCGGCAGATCCAGGACGACCGCCAGCTCGGTCTTGTTGTCGAACGGCAGCAGCTTGACCGTCACGTCCTTGCTGTAGATCAGCAGCGTCGACGCCAGCGTCGCCGCGCCGACCAGCAGCAGGAACAGCCAGGCCCGCCAGCGGGCGGCGAGGATCGGCCCCGCGACCGCGATATAGAGCCGGCCGAGCGCGCCGACGGTCTCGCCATGCCCAGCGCCAGCCGCGGTGGCGTGGCCGCCCAGCTTCAGCATGAGCCAGGGGGTGAGGGTCACCGCGACGAAGAACGAGAACAGCATTGCGGCGGAGGCATTGGCCGGGATCGGGCTCATATAGGGGCCCATCATGCCGGCCACGAACAGCATCGGCAGCAGGGCGGCGACCACCGTCAAGGTCGCGACGATGGTGGGATTGCCGACCTCGGCCACGGCGTCGATCGCCGCCTGGCTGCGGCTGCGGCCGTCGGCCATCGCCCAGTGGCGGGCGATGTTCTCGATCACCACGATCGCGTCATCGACCAGGATGCCGATCGAGAAGATCAGCGCGAACAGGCTGACCCGGTTGAGCGTGTAGCCCATGATCCAGGCGGCAAACAGGGTGAGCAGGATCGTGGTCGGGATGATCACGGCCACCACCACCGCGGCCCGCCAGCCAATCGCCACAGCGACCAGCGCGACGATCGAGACGGTCGCGAGGCCGAGATGGAACAGCAGCTCGTTGGCCTTCTCGTTGGCGCTCTC
This sequence comes from uncultured Alphaproteobacteria bacterium, assembly GCA_902826935.1. Taxonomy (GTDB): domain Bacteria; phylum Pseudomonadota; class Alphaproteobacteria; order Geminicoccales; family Geminicoccaceae; genus CADEGR01. The sequence continues at coordinate 21,405 of CADEGR010000008.1, forward strand.
GCCATAGTCGCGGGTGATCAGCAGCGCGACATCGGCCGGCACGATCTGGCCTTGCAGCTCGGCCAGACGCGTCCGGATCGCCTCGCCGATGACCACGGCGTTGGTGCCGGCGCGCTTGGCGATCGCGAGCGACACCGCCGGCCGGCGCTCCAGCCCCTCGCCGGCCTTCTGCAGGCTGGCGACGCGGGTCTCGTTGGGCGCGGTCGCCAGCTGGATGCGCGTGACGTCGCGCACATAGATCGGCCGGCCGTCGCGCGCGGTCAGCAGCAGATTGCCGATCTGGCTCGGGCTCTGCAGCGTCTGGCCGGCGATCAGCGCCCGCTGCTCCTGGTCCTCGCGCACGCTGGCGATCCGGAACGAGCGGTTGGCGCCCTCGATCTTGCCGGCCAGCTGCTGCAGGGTGATGCCATAGAGCGAGAGCTGCTCCGGATCGGGCTCGATCCGGAGCTCCTCCGGCTGCTCGCCGACGATATAGGTGAGGCCGACCTCCGGCAGCTTGGCGATCTCGACCTGGAGCTCGCGGGCCAGCCGGGTCAGGCCGTTCTCGGTCCAGCGATCGCTGGCGCTCGTGGTGGGCGTCAAGGTGACCACCAGGATCGCGACATCGTCGATGCCACGCCCGACGATCAGAGGTTCCGGAATGCCGACCGGGATGCGGTCGAGATTGGCGCGGATCTTCTCGTGGACCCGCAGGATCGCGGCATCCGAGCTGGTGCCGACCAGGAAACGGGCGGTCACCAAGACGCCGTCGTCCCGGGTCTGCGAGTACACATGCTCGACGCCGTCGATGCTCTTGACGATGGTCTCGAGCGGCTCGGTCACCAGCTTGACCGCGTCCTCGGCCTTGAGGCCATCCGCCCGGATGTGGATATCCACCATCGGCACCGAGATCTGCGGCTCCTCCTCGCGTGGCAGCATGACCAGCGCCAGGAGGCCGACCGCGAAGGCAGCCAGCAGGACCAGCGGCGTCAGCGGCGAGCGGATCGAGCTGCGGGTCAGGACGCCAGCCAGGCCCAGCTTCATGGCAGCAGCACCCGATCGCCCGCGATCAGGCCGGTCAGGATCTCCTGGTGCCGGCCGGCGTCATCATCGATCGCCTCGCCCAGCACCACCGCGACCTCCTGCGGCCCCGCTTCGGTCTGGACCCGGACGAAGTCGATGCCGTGGCGGGTGATCACCGCGGCGGGCGGCACCGCCAGCAGCTCGCGCCGGCCGACCGGGATCCAGACCAGGGTGCGCTCGTTGACGAAGTAGCTGCCGAGGCCCTCGACCTCGACATCGGCGATCACGCGGCCGGCGTCGATCTCGGGATAGACCTTGACGATCCGGCCAGTGGTCGTGCTGGTTCCGGCCTCCGATGCGGCGCCGCGGCGGGCGCCGATCTGGACCGGATCACCATCCTTGATCTCGGCGGCATGCCGTTCGGGCAGCGACAGGCGCAGGTAATAGTGGCCGCTCGCGACCCGCGCCACCTCCTCGCCGGCCATGATCACGGAACCAGCCGTGACCGGCACCGTCAGCACGCGCCCGCTCGCCGGCGCCTGGATCTCGCCTTCGCGCGCCTGCTGCTCGAGCACCGCGCGATCGGCGATCGCCGCCGCCACCTGCTTCACCACCACGTCGAACGCGGTCTTGGCCTGGTCGAGCCGGCTCTGCGCGCCCACGCCCCGCGCCAGCAGCTGCTGCGCCCGCTCGAGCTCGGTCCGGGCGTTGGCCTCCTGGGCGCGCAGCTGGTCGATCCGGGCATCGGCGGCATCGAGCTGGAGCGCGATCTTGTCGTCGACCACCAGGCCGATCGGCTGGTCCTCGGTGACGCTGTCGCCCTCGGTCACGTCGATCCGCCGGATCGTCCCGCCGATGCGCGCGCGCGCCGGCACGATGGTGCGGCTCTCGACCCGGCCGAACACCGCCTTGGTTTCGACAATGGTCATGGGCTCGACCAGGAACTCGGCCGCGCCCGCGCCGATCGGCACCGCACTGCCGGCGATGGCGAGCAGCAAGGCCGCGGCCAAGCGTGGCCGGCGCCCGTATCGGTGATGGACCAAGGAGACCATGATGCGTCCGCTTACTGGAAGGCGACGCCGCTCCTGCAGCCAAGCCGGCGGAACAGCATGGCCGCCGGGCAGAAGCCGGTCAGGGACGCCTGGATCAGGTTCAGGCCGACAAAGGCGGTGAGCAGGTGCCAATAGGGCGAGACATAGAGCCCCAGCACCAAGGACAAGAGCACCATGCCGCCTGCGAACATCATGACAGCGCGATCAATCGACATCAGAGATCTCCTCGTCGGCAAAGACTAGGTTTAGGACCGGCAGCCGCGCGGCTAGTCGGCCTCGGCGATATGGATGGCCTTCAGCTTCTTGATCCCGAGCAGATCGAGGGTCAGGTTCTCGTAGAAAGTCTCGCTCTTGCCGCGTCGGACCTTGTGCAGGAAGTATTTCTCGAAGCCGATCTTGGCGGCGTGGACCCATTTGCCTTGCGACGACCAGTTGACGTTGCGCGGCGGGATCTGAGGCTGGGCGACGAAGGCGATGCCTTGATCGCCGAAATCGGCCAGGCAGACCGCGTTCCAGGTCGCGGCGGCATTGGCCGGCGCGCCCTGCAGCACAGCACCGATATTGTGGGCGGTGGCGGTGACCATCGATTCGATCATGAAGCCGGTCTTGGGCACGCCCACCGGCAAGGGCGTCTTGCCGACCGGCGGTATCGCGACGCAGACACCGACGGCGAAGATATTGGGGAAGGCCGGGTTGCGCTGGTGCTGATCGATCAGCACGAAGCCGCGCGGGTTGGTCAGACCAGGGATTCCGGCAATCGCCGCGACGCCGCGGAAGGCGGGCAGGATCATCGAGAGCGCGAACGGCAGCTCGTGGGCCGCCTTGGCCGCACCGTCCTCGCCAACCTCCTCGACCAGCATCCGGCCCGGCTCGACCTGATTGATGCGGGTGTTGACGTGCCACTTGATGTGCCGCTCGCGCATGGCGCTTTCGAGCAGGCTCTTGGTGTCGCCGACGCCATCCAGCCCGAGATGGCCGATATAGGGCTCGGGCGTGACGAAGGTCATCGGCACCCGGTCGCGGACCCGCGCCCGGCGCAAGGCGGTATCGAGGATGAAGGCGAATTCGTAGGCCGGGCCAAAGCAGGATGCGCCCTGGGCGGCACCGATCACCACCGGTCCTGGCGCCTTGACCAGCGCCTCGAACGCCGCCTTGGCGTGGAGCGCATGATCAAGCTGGCAGATCGACTGGGTATGGCCCTTTGGGCCCAGCCCCGGCACCTCGTCGAAGGCCAGCTCGGGCCCGGTCGCGATCACCAGATAGTCGTAGTCGAGCATGCTGCCGTCCAGCAGCTCGAGCCGGTTGGCTTCGGGTTGCAGGCGCTTCGCCCCTTCGGGCCGCAGCTCGATGCCGCGCCGGCGCAGGACCGCCGCGAGATCGACCGTGATCTCCTCGGGCGCGCGCCAGCCCACCGCGACCCAGGGATTGGACGGCACGAAATGGAAGCTGCTCCCAAGGTTCACCACCGTCAGCCGATCATCCCGCCGCAGCTTCGCTTTCATCTCGAAGGCCATGAGCACGCCGCCCAGGCCGGCACCAAGCACCACGATATGCGCCATCACCCTCCCTCCCCGAGTAGGGCCGGCCCGCACCGGCCGGACGATTGGGGTCGGGCTTGCGGCAGCACAAGGCTCCGACCATCATGGCGGACACGGCGTCGCGCCGCTTGATCTGGCGCAATCGCCGCGGCCCGCCGGCCGATGGTCTGGCTGATTCGCAACCAGCGTCTCGGCTCCATTGCATCTAACATTCAAGAGTATTAAATTCAAGTCTATGAATGTTACGACGATGATCCCCGCCGCGGAACGGGCCGCCGAGCTGATGCGCAGCTTGTCGCATCCACAACGCCTGCTGGTGCTCTGCGCCTTGGGCCAGGGCGAGAAATCGGTCGGCCAGCTCAGGCAGGAGCTGGGCATCGAGCAGGTGCCGATGTCGCAGCAGCTGATGCGGCTGCGCGCCGACGGCCTGGTCGAAGCGCGGCGCGAGGGCACGACGGTCTACTACCGGATCGCGCGGGGCGAGGTGCTGACCGTGGTCGAGGCGCTGCAGCAGGCCTTCTGCCCCACCCCGTGAGCAGACTCCCGCCTGCGCCATCCAGCCTCGCGCGGGGGCTTGCCTGGGGCTGCCCTGCGGGCGCAAAGCTTGGCGCTGCAAGCTCCAAGCCGCCGAGGTGCCGCCCCATGCTCCGGACCACCTTCGTCTATGCGGGCGCCGCCTTGGCGGAGATCGCCGGCTGCTACGCCTTCTGGGCCTGGCTGCGGCTCGGCCAGTCGGCACTCTGGCTGGTGCCGGGCTGCCTGGCACTCGCCAGCTTTGCCTGGCTGCTCACTTTGGCCGAAAGCAGCCACGCCGGCCGCGCCTATGCCGCCTATGGCGGCGTCTACATCGCGGCCTCGCTGCTCTGGCTCTGGCGCATCGAGCAGCGGATCCCGGACAAATGGGACCTCCTGGGCGGCCTCATCTGCCTGGCCGGCGCCGGCCTGATCCTGTTCGGCCCACGCAGCAGCGTCCAGGGCCTTTAGTCGTCGTCCTCGATGGTCGCGGACACCCTGCGGGTGGTGAGCCTGAGCATGGCGGGATCGGTGCTGAGCAGCAGCTCGAGCCGCTCGGTGCCTTCCGGCCGGGCGTCGTCGACCGGGCGCAGATGCAGCCGCGCGACCTCGGCGCCCGCCTCGATGGTGAGCGCGCCGCGCATGGGCTCGTAGTCCTCGCCGGCCTTGGCGCTGTCATCGAGCGTCGCGAAGATCAAGACCAGCGGGCGCTCGGCCGGCGCCGAGAGCTCGACCTTGAAGACCGCCTCGGCAGCGCTCTCCTTGATCGACTGGCTGGTCGGCGTGATGGCCGCCAGCAGCGGCCCGGCTTGGCCGGCCGGCGCCTTGGCCGCCTCCTTGGGCAGGTGCAGCCCGCGGGTCTGCGGTTCGGTCGGCTGTGGTGCCGGCGGCGACTCGCGGTGGCTCAGGCGCTGCCAATCGGTCAGGCCGAGCGCCATCACCACCGCGCCCAGCACCATCAGGAGCGGACCGGCAGCGCGACGCAGATTGCCCGCAGCCCCCTCAGGCAAGCTGCGGCGCAATCGGGCTAGGGCTGCAAAAAAGCACCATTGGGCGAATTAACTCCCACCGCCTATTCAACCTCGTGACAAGTTTGCACAAGCACAATGAACCGCAACGCAAGGTAAAATCCAAGACCCGACAAATGGATGACGCTGCGCTTGCCCGCACCATAACCGGTGGCTAGGATGCCGTATCCTTGATGATGGTGCTACGCACAATTTTTTAGCGAGCGCCTCCGGGCTACGAAAGCTGGCTGCCATGATTTTCGACTGGCTGGGCGAACTCCGCCTGATCGTCACTGTGACCGGTGTCCTGTTGCTGGTGACCGGGTTGATCCTGACCTTGCAGAACCGGCGCCAGCGCCGCGCCACGAGCGAGCCGCCGACGCTGGCGGTCCTCAATGGCTATCTGCGCTTGCGGCATGGTGCGCCGCCCACGGCCGATGACGGCGGGGTCCAGCTGCAGCTGCCTGATCTGCGGCGCACCGCAGCCGCCGCACGCAGCCAGGTGACCGACTTGCAGGACGCCGCTGAGGACCAGGAGTCGCAGGCGATCGGCGGCTGGCGGGCGCGGCGGCGGGTGGAGCCGGCCGCTTAGGCTCGCCTAGTGCGCCAGCGCTACTGGCGCCTGTGTTACCGCCTGGCCCAGTGGCGGCAGACGGCCTCGGTCAGGGACTGGGCATGGGCAAGCGCCGGCGCGCCCGTGGCCGGGCCATCGTAGCTGCCCGCCCGCCGCAGGCTCTCGAAGAAGCCGGCACCCGGCAGGCGATCGCTCTGGCGGACCACCAGGACCGCGAGCTCGGGCTCGCCGCGCGCCCGGTTGCGGGCGCAGACCAGGCCCAGATCGCGGCATAGATGGCTGACCAGATAAGGCCCCGGGCGCAGGCCGAAATAGCGCAGGACCTCGCCATAGGTGATGCTGCGGCCGGCCCGCGCCTGCTCGATCAGGAGCGCTTCCAGCGCATCGATGTCGACCAGCGGCAAGGGCCAGCGCTCACAGCTTAGCGTAGCCCAGGCGCTGCAGCGCGGCCTTGATCTCGTCCAGGATCACCGGATCGTCGATCGTGGCCGGGATGCGGAAGGGCCGGCTGTCGGCGATGCTGCGCATGGTGCCGCGCAGGATCTTGCCGGACCGGGTCTTGGGCAGGCGCTGCACCACGGTCACCAGCTTGAAGGCGGCGACCGGGCCGATCACCTCGCGCACCCGCTGGACCAGCTCGGCCTGCATCTGCTCCTCCGGCCGCTCGGCGCCCGATTTCAGCACGACCACGCCCAGCGGCAGCTCGCCCTTCAGCTGGTCGGCGACGCCGAACACGGCGCATTCGGCGACGTCCGGATGGCCGGCCAGGACCTCCTCCATGGCGCCGGTCGAGAGCCGGTGGCCGGCGACGTTGATGACGTCGTCGATCCGGCTCATGATGAACAGGTAGCCGTCCTCGTCGACATAGCCGGCATCGCCGGTCAAGTAGAAGCCGTCGTAGCGGGCGAGGTAGCTGTCGTAGTAGCGCTGCTCGTTCTGCCACAGGGTCGGCAGGGTGCCAGGCGGCAGCGGCAGCTTGACCACGATATTGCCAATCGTGCCGGCCGGCTGCGGATCGCCCGCCTCGTCCAGCACCTGCACGTCGTAGCCGGGCACGGCCTTGGTTGGCGAGCCCGGCTTGACCGGCATCCGCTCGAGGCCCAGGCAATTGGCGGCGATCGCCCAGCCGGTCTCGGTCTGCCACCAGTGATCGATCACCGGCCGCTGCAGCTTGGTCTCGGCCCAGTGCAGGGTATCGGGATCGCAGCGCTCGCCGGCCAGGAACAAGGTGCGAAAGCCGCTCAGATCGTAGTTGCGGATCAGAGCGCCTTCCGGATCCTCTTTCTTGATGGCGCGAAAAGCGGTCGGTGCGGTGAACAGGCAGGCGACCTTGTGCTGCTCGATCACCCGCCAGAACGCGCCGGCATCGGGCGTGCCGACTGGCTTGCCCTCATAGACCAGGGTCGTGTTGCCGTGCAGCAGCGGGCCGTAGACGATGTAGCTGTGGCCGACCACCCAGCCGACATCGGACGCCGCCCAGAAGACCTCGCCCGGCTTGACGTCATAGATGTTCGCCATGGTCCAGTGGAGCGCTACGGCGTGGCCGCCATGGTCGCGCACCACGCCCTTGGGCTGGCCGGTCGTGCCCGAGGTGTAGAGGATGTAGAGCGGATCGGTCGCGGCGACCGGCACGCATTCAGCCAGGGGTGCGGCGGCCAGCCCCGTTTGCCAGTCGAGATCGCGGCCGGGGGTGAGCGCCGCCTCGGCCTGCGGCCGCTGCAGGATGATGCAGCTGGTGGGCTTGTGGCTGGCGAGCTCGATCGCCTGATCGAGGAGCGGTTTGTAGGGGATGACGCGGGCGCCCTCGATGCCGCAGGACGCCGACGCGATCGCCTTCGGCTTGGCGTCGTCGATCCGGGTCGCCAGCTCGTTCGCGGCGAACCCGCCGAACACGACCGAATGGATCGCTCCGATCCGGGCGCAGCCGAGCATCGCGATCACGGCTTCCGGGATCATCGGCATGTAGATGATGACCCGATCGCCCTTGCCGACGCCTTGCTGGCGCAGCAGCCCGGCGAAGCGCGCGGTCGCTTCTTGCAACGCGGCATAGGTCAGCTTGCGGATGCTCTGGGTGACCGGGCTGTCATGGATGATCGCGACCTGGTCGCCACGGCCGGCGGCGACGTGGCGGTCGACGGCATTGTGGCAGGTGTTGAGCTCGCCGCCTGCGAACCAACGGTAGAAAGGCGGGCGCCGGTCATCCAGGACCCGATCCCAGCTTTTGTGCCAGTCGAGCGCTTCGGCGACCTCGCCCCAAAAGCCTGCGGGATCGTCGATCGAGCGCCGATAGCTCGCCTGATAGCCGCCCGCCATGTTCTGCCCCCCTGGTTCGCGACTGTTGCCGCGACTGTGGCCGACAATACTGCGCCGCGTCGAGCGGACACAATGTCGCCGCGCCATTCAGCCCGCTTCCGCCAAGGCCCGGCGCGCGGCCGCCTGCAGCAGCCGACCCGCGGCGTCGGCCGGCGACTGGTCGCGGACCCTCTGGAGGAGGCGGCGCGCGAGCGCGGCCGAGTGCTCGGGATCGACCGCCAGCAGCGAGGTGGCGCAACCATAGAGCACGTCGCCGGCCGCGGGGTCCAGCAATGCCGCCCGCCGGCACAGCGCCTGGCCGGTCTCGAGGCTGGCGCCATAGAGCTGCCGGGCGAGCGGCGCGGTGCCGCGCCGGACGATCTGCAGATGCCAGATGCCGAGCAGGCCGTTGGCCCAGGCATTGTCGGGCGCCAAGGCCAGCGCCCGGTCGAGATGCCGCCTGCCGGCGCGGCCGAGGCCCCGTTCATGGGCAGCCAGGGCGGTCAGCGCCTGGGCCTGATAGCCGAGCACGATGGCCAGCTGCAGATGGGCGTCGACATGATCGGGCGCCTGCTGCAGCGCCTGCCTGGCGTCGGCAGCGGCGGCCGCAAGCAGCTGAGGCTGCGCGTCCGGTCCGGCCCGATAGGCGGCCTGCACCAGGGTCGCGCGAGCCGCCAGCACCAGGCCATCGGCGGTGCCAAGCGCCCGCGCCAGGCTGGCGGCCGCGACCAGCTCGCCGGTTCGGTAAAGCTGCAGCGCCTCGGCATAGGTCGTGCTGGCGGCGGCCGTGATGCTGGCATGGCTCAGCCCCAGGCCGAGCAGCAGCCCCATTGCCAGGTTGGCCCAGCGCGGCCGCCGTCGATCCGCCCGACGGCACGATCGAACGGCAGCCCGAACGACCTGGGCCAGGACCTTCACCAGGTCGTCACCTTTGCCGGCCAATTTGATCCTGGTCCATGCGATCCTGGGAGTCCGTGCGCGGGCCTAACATGGTGCGGTCGGGCGGTCGGCCGCGTTGGCGGCTGGATGATCAGCCTGCGGGACGTGAGCGAGCCTCGCAAGGCGGCAGACTCATGACTTCTGCCTTGCGGTGAGCATTTTGATGGCAGCGCGGAAGGGGGGTGCCGAGGTCACGCTCGCTCGCCAATATGTCCGCCGCGCCAAAGCGGGCAGCGGCATCAAGCTTGCCAAGCCCATCGGCAGGATGTGCTTGGTCGATACGCGAGGCTTAAAACCGCTGGCCGCCATTTGAGGAGATCACCGCTCATGGCGAATGACGATTGACGACCACTGGTCTGCCGATGGGGCGCGGACGTCGATCGAGCCCTTGCTGCCGACGAACCAGCCTGGTGCCCGGCGGGTCATCAGCGGCATTGGCCACCTGCGGCAAAGCGGCTGCCGCTGGCAGGTCTGCCCTGCGCGCCCCTGGCGGCGAACGCTGTCTTGCCCGACGATCTTTCGCTCGATCGCACGGCACGAAGGCGCGCCGCTCGGCGAGCGGCCTGAAAGGGCGCAAGCGCCGGCCATCGGGCGAGAGCGAAGCGGGCGTACGATCAAGCTCCAGCGCTGACAGACGGTTGCGGCCGGCCCTTGGTGCTGGCCCTGACGCCGGCACCATCGCCGATCGATCGATCGCGGCTCCGCTCGTCGAAGCCCTGCCGTCCAGCACCCGGCTGCTCGCCAGAAATTCCTCGCCAGCGCGGGCTACCGTCGGTCCGATTGGTGGCGCAGCCGCGCTGACCGGCCTGGGCGTTTTGGGCTTGGCCCTGGCCAGTGCGGGCTCGTCCGTGGCGCGCCGGCCGGTCGCCAGCCGCGATCACCGGTCAGGGTTGCCGGCAACACCTTCGACCTGGGTGTCGGCGCTCGGCCGGCGGCCTTCGAGCAGCTCGCGGTAGACCGACATGGTCTTGCGGCCCATCCGCTGGACCGTGTAGTGCCGCTCGATGAAGCGGCGGGCGCGCTGGCTGAGACGCGCCTGCGCATCCTCGGGCATGGCCAGGGCAAGCTCAAGGGCGCCGGCCAGCTCCTTGGGCGCGTCGGGCGCCACCAGCCAACCGGTCGCGGCCGGCATCACCGTCTCCGACAGGCCGCCGACGTCGGTCACGATCACCGGCCGGCCCATGGCCTGCGCCTCGATCGAGGTCCGGCCGAAGGCCTCGAGCCCGACTGAGGGCACCGCCACGACATCCGCCAGGGCATAGGCGGCCGGCATGTCGTCGCAGGCGCCGACCAGGGTCACCTGCTGCTCCAGCTTGGCCTCGATGATCGCCTTTTCGACCTGCGCGACGTAGCTCGCCTTGGGATCACGACTGCCGACGAAGATCACGGCATAGTCGCGCCGGCTCAGCTCCTGCATCGCCGACAGGAACAGCAGATGGCCCTTCACCCAGGTGATCCGGCCCGGCAGCATGACCACCTTGCGGCCCGGCGCCAGGCCCCATTGCTGACGCAGGGCCTGCACGCGCTCCGGCGTGACCGCATCGGGGCTGAAGGTGTCGAGATCGACGCCGCGCGGAATGACCCGCAAGCGCTCGGCCGGCACGCCATAGGTCTTGGCGACATGCTCGGCGACGAAGTCAGAGATCGCGATGACGCGGTCGCCGCTGGCCATGATCGCGTTGTAGCGGCGCTTCAAGAACTGCTCGCTGCCGCTGTAGACGCCGTGGAAGGTGGTCATGAAGGGCACGCCGCAGCGGCGGGCGGCGTAATAGGCGCTCCAGGCCGGTGCCCGCGAGCGGGCGTGGACCAGGCGCACGCCGTGCTCGCGGATCAGCGCGGCCAACCGGCCGACATTGGCGCGCATCACCAGCGGGTTCTTGGAATCGACCGGCAGCTGCACGCTGAGCGCGCCGATGGCCTTCAGCTTGTCCTCGGTCGGGCCGCCAGCCGACACCACCATGGCGGACCAGCCCTTGTCGATCAGGTAGCGGGCGACATCCAGGGTGCCGCGCTCGACTCCGCCATGGCCCAACGCCGGCAGCACCTGCAGGACGCGCGGACCCGGCGACTTCGCTTGTGGATCGGGGGCCGAGCTCGTCAGGGCCAGATCGTCCATGCTGGGCGGGGCCTCGAGGTCACTGACGACGTCGCTTGTCATGGGGTCGACCTGGCTCCGCTCTGGCCCGGGTGCTAGCATGAAATCGGCATTGCGGAAACTCGACGATCCCTTGACCAGTTGCAAGCCAGACTTCCTCGAACTCGCCAACGGCCGCCGGCTGGCCTTTCGGCACAGCCCCGGCAGGGCGCCCGGCCTCCTGTTCTGCGGCGGCTTCAGGTCCGATATGACCGGCCAGAAGGCGACCATGCTGGCCAGCTTCTGCCAGCAGCAGGGCCTCGCTTGCACCTTGTTCGACTATACCGGCCACGGCGCCTCGAGCGGCCGCTTCGAGGACGGCACGATCAGCGCTTGGGCGGCCGATGCCGAAGCGATCGTCGACCAGATCACGCACGGGCCGCTGCTGGTGGTCGGCTCGAGCATGGGCGGCTGGATCATGCTGCTGCTGGCGCTGGCCCGGCCGACGCGAATCCACAGCCTGGTCGGCATCGCGGCGGCGCCCGACTTCACCGAGGCACTGATCTGGCAGGGTGCTACGCCAGCCCAGCGGGCCGAGCTATTGGCGAACGGCTACTGCCTGGTGCGCTCGGCCTATGATGGCAGCCTCTATCCGATCACCCGAGCCCTGATCGAGGATGGCCGGCGCCGTTGCCTGCTGGCTGGACCGATCGCGATCGACTGTCCGGTCCATCTGCTGCATGGCCAGCGCGATCCGGACGTGCCCTGGCAGACGTCCATGCGCCTGGCGGAGCAGCTGACCAGCAACGACGTGACCATCGAGCTGATCAAGGCGGGCGATCATCGGCTGTCGACGCCGGCTGACCTCGCCCGGCTAAGGGCGGCCATCATCCGGCTCGCCGCCGACGCCTGAGCTGGCAACCAGGGCCGCGTGCAGCGCCCGCAGGCCGTCGCGGTAGTTCGGATAGCGCAGGCGGACGCCCAGCTCCTGCTTGATCCGCGTGTTGTCGACCCGCCGATTGTCGGCATAGAAGCTGCGCGCCGCCGGCGAGAGCTCGGCCTCCTCATAGGCGACCTCGGGCGGCGGCTCGACCCCCAATAGTTCAGCGGCGAAGGTGACCACGTCCTGCGGCGGCGAGGGCTCGTCGTCCGCGACATTGTAGATCGCCCCAGGATTGGGCCGGGCGATCGAGGCGGCCAGGGCGGCCGCAATGTCGTCGACATGGATCCGGCCGAACACCTGGCCGGGCTTGATGATCCGCCGGGCGGTGCCGCGTGCGACATTGTCCAGCGCGTTGCGGCCGGGCCCGGGCCCATAGATGCCGGCCAGGCGGAAGATGTGCACCGGCAGGCCGCTCGCGAGCCAGCGGCCCTCCGCCTGGACCCGGCG
>CADEGR010000008.1:33885-35130 GCA_902826935.1 uncultured Alphaproteobacteria bacterium
AGCGGCCGCTCGCGCGTGAACAGATGCGCGTCGATGCCGGCCGCCTGCAGCTCGGCCTGCTTGGCCGGATCGCGGGTAGTGCCGGCGATCGACCAGCCCTCGGCCTGCAGCCGCCGCGCCAGGGTCAAGGCGGAATAGCCGAGGCCGAAGCAGAACAGCCGGCCGGTCATGCCAGGGCCGCCTGCCATTCGGCCTGGACCTCCGCCTCCGGTTCGGTCGCGCGATGCTGCGCCGCCAGCGCTGCCAGGCGGTCGGCTGGCAGCAGCCGGGCGAGCGCCCAGACCGCCATGCCCCGCACCAGGGGTGCGGGATCGGCGAGCCGGGCCGCCGCGACCTCGGCGAGTGCTGGCAGGCCACTATTGCCGATGGCAATCAGGACGTTGCGCACGAAGCGGTCGCGGCCGATCCGCTTGATCGGCGAGCCGCTGAAATGGCGGCGAAAGGCGGCATCGTCGAGCGCGGCGAGGGCCGGCAGCGCCGGCGCTTCGAGATCAGGCCGGGCTTGCAGCTTGGCCTCCTGCGCGGTCTGGGCGAACTTGTTCCACGGGCAGGCCGCCAGGCAATCGTCGCAGCCATAGATCCGATTGCCGATCGCGGCGCGGAACTCGGCCGGCACCTGGCCCGGCAGCTCGATCGTCAAATAGGAGATGCAGCGCCTGGCGTCCAGCTGATAGGGCGCCGGGAAGGCTTTGGTCGGGCAGATGTCGAGGCAGGCGCGGCAGGCGCCGCAATGGTCGTGCTCCGGCTGGTCTGGCGGCAGCACGAGGTCGGTGCACAGCTCGCCCAGAAACAGCCAGGAGCCAAAATCGCGGGCGACCAGGTTGGTGTGCTTGCCCTGCCAGCCAAGGCCAGCCGCCTGGCCAAGCGGCTTCTCGAGCAAGGGTGCGGTGTCGACGAACACCTTGACCGCAGCACCGCTGGCATGGTGCAGCCATTGCGCCAGCTGCTTCAGGCGGCCCTTGATCAGCTCGTGATAGTCACGGTGGCGGGCATAGACCGAGATGCTACCGACCTCCGGCCGCTGCAGATTGGCAAGCGGGTCGCTTGCGGGCCCGTAGTTCAGGCCGAGCACGACGACGCTGCGCATCGCCGGCCAGAGCGCTTGCGGCTGGGCGCGGCGCTGCTCCGTGTCGCCCAGCCAGGCCATCTGGCCATGGCGGCCCAGGGCCAGGGCCTGGCGATAGCGCTCGGCGGTCTCGGCCGGCAGGCCGGCGGGCGCGATCCCGATGCGATCGAAGCCCAGCG
>CADEGR010000008.1:35230-66494 GCA_902826935.1 uncultured Alphaproteobacteria bacterium
TCGCCGGCCAGCCAGTTGCGGCGGCCGAACAGGAAGCCGACATAGTCGAGATGGCTGTGGATGTTGTTCAGCCCGGCCCGCACCGCGGCGGAATCCGGCGTCGATCGATCGCGCAGCCGCTTGATCACCTTCTCCTGCCAGACCAGCTGGGTGACCTCGCGCACGAACTTGCCGTCGAACCAGCCGATCAGCCGCCGGGTTTCCGCCCGATCGACCGCGGACTTGCCAAGCAGGCTGGCACCCCGCTGAGTCTCGTCCAGATACTCGCAGATCGCACCGCTGTCGGCGATCACCCGGTCTCGGTCCTCGATGACCGGCACCTCGGCCGCGGGGTTGACGAGTATGAGAGCATCACGGCACGCCCAAGGCTCGATCGACTCCTGCTCGAAGGCCACTTCCTTCTCAGCCAGGACCAAGCGGACCTTGCGCGAATAGGGACAGAGTGGAAAATGGAGCAAGCGTAGCATGGGGTTTATCTAACAATATCCGATCGTTGGCCGCAAGGCTTATAGCAACCTTTGATACATTATCTCAAAAGTAGATAATCTTCCAGAGTTGTTCCCGCCACTGCCCGAGCGCCGCCGCCTGACCGTTGCCGGCGCACGCGCTAGGATACGTCCAACCACCTGCCGCAAAGGAGCCGCCGCATGAGCTGGAATCCAGCCCTCGAGCCGCATTGTCCAACCGGCGACCAGGTCGACCGGATCGAAACCCTGATCATCCCCCGGGTCCACGATCTGGGCGGCTTCCAGGTGCGGCGTGCCTTGCCCTCGCCCAAGCGCCAGATGGTCGGGCCGTTCATCTTCTTCGACCAGATGGGTCCGGCCGAGCTGGTCACCGGCCAAGGCATCGATGTCCGGCCGCATCCGCATATCGGCCTGGCGACCGTGACCTACCTGTATCAGGGCCAGATCCACCACCGGGACAGCCTGGGCACGTCGCTGCCGATCGAGCCGGGCGCGGTCAACTGGATGACCGCCGGTCAGGGTATCACCCATTCGGAGCGCACGCCGCCCGTGATCCGGAGCGGCCGCCACGACCTGTTCGGGATCCAGACCTGGGTCGCTTTGCCGGAAGACCAGGAAGATATCGCGCCGGCCTTCGAGCATCAGCCGAAGGACGCCCTCCCCTTCATCACGGGCGAGGGCCTCGAGGTGCGCCTGATCCTGGGCAACCTCTATGGCGAGCGATCGCCGGTCGCGGTCCACTCGGACATGTTCTACGCCGATGCGGTGATGGCGGCCGGCGCCAAGCTGCCGCTGGGCGCGGAGCACGAGGATCGGGGGCTGTACGTGGTCAGCGGCGAGATCGAGATCGCCGGCGATCGCTTTGAAGCCGGCCAGATGATGGTGTTCCGCCCGGGCGATCCGATCACCATCCTGGCGCGCCAGCCATCGCGGCTGATGCTGCTGGGCGGCGCACCCTTCAATGGCCCGCGCTACATCTGGTGGAATTTCGTGGCGTCTTCTAAAGCCAGAATCGAAGCCGCCAAGGAAGCCTGGCGCGAGGGCGACTGGCAGCACGGCCGTTTCCAGCTGCCGCCGGAGGACGATGCTGAGTTCATTCCGCTGCCGGCGTAGCAGTTCGCACCATGTCCCATGTGACCCTGGGCGAACGCTTAACAATTGCATGGGCTCGCCAGCATGGCTTCGACATTAAGTCGATCCCGACAGAAAATGAAAAAGGGGCGCAGCGTCCTGACTTCTTGGTCGTTTGCCCGGATGGCAAATTCGTAATCGAGGTTAAGGACTTAGCGCCCAACGACGAAGAGAACGAATATGAGCTGAGAGCTAGGCGGGGTGAACCAGGCGGACAATGGATCAATCCGGGCGAACGATTGCGAGGAAGGCTAAAAGATGCTACAAAGAAAACGAAGTTCTTGCGCGATGATCCTATACCCTTTGTTGCTATCATTGTAAATACAACCTGGACCCCAGGCACATCACAGCTTGATTTTCAACTAGCTATGTATGGACGTTTTGCAAAATGGCGGGGACAAGAATGCAAACAACAATCGCCGCTTTTGCATTCAAAACAGAACACAAAAATTAGCGCGGCTGCCGGACTAACCGCAAATGGTTCTGACTTGCACACAATGACTATCTATCACAATAGGCACGCCGAAGCACCTTTATTGTATAGATCACTTTGGAGAAGCCCTTACATCAAGCATTTTTGCATTAAATTAAGTGTGGATCCTGATCAAGAATATTGGACTCATTTTGAGCATCCAGAAGCCGATAGTTAAGTTCATCAGATGGTATTGCTAAGATTAGAAGCGCGGCAGGTCCGGGAAGGGCAGCTGGCCTTTGTGGACGTGCATGCGGCCGAGCTCGGCGCAGCGGTGGAGCTGGGGGAAGACCTTGCCGGGGTTCAGGATCTGGCTTGGGTCGAAGGCGCATTTGACCCGCTGCTGCTGGTTCAGGTCGATCTCGTTGAACTGGAACGGCATCAGGTCGCGCTTCTCGACGCCGACGCCGTGCTCGCCGGTCAAGACGCCGCCGACCTCGACGCAAAGCTTGAGGATTTCGGCGCCCAGCGCCTCGGTGCGCTCCAGCTCGCCCGGCTCGTTGGCATTGTACAGGATCAAGGGGTGCAGGTTGCCGTCGCCGGCATGGAACACGTTGGCGACCCGCAGGCCGTAGTCCGCGCTCAGCGCCTGCATGCGCTTCAGGACATAAGGCAGCTTGCCGCGCGGGATCGTGCCGTCCATGCAGTAGTAGTCGGGCGAGATCCGGCCGACCGCGGGGAAGGCCGCCTTGCGGCCGAGCCAGAAGCGCTGGCGCTCGGCGTCGCTGGTGCTGACCCGGATGTCGCTGGCGCCGTGCTGGCGGGCGATGCCGGCGACCAGCTCCAGCAGATGGTCGACCTCGGCGGCCGGACCGTCCAATTCGCAGATCAGCAAGGCCTCGACATCGAGCGGATAGCCCGGATGGCAGAACGCCTCGGCGGCGTGGATCGCCGGCCGGTCCATCATCTCCAGGCCGCCCGGGATGATGCCGGCCGCGATGATCGCGGCGACGCAATCGCCACCCTGCTCGTTCGAGGGAAAGCCCATGAGCATGGCGCGTGCGGTCGCGGGCTTGGGCAAGATCCGGACGGTGACCTCGGTGACCACGCCCAGCAGGCCCTCGGAGCCGGTCAGGATGCCCATCAGGTCATAGCCGTCAGCGTCCAGATGCTTGCCTCCCAGCCGGATGATCTCGCCGCTCGGCAGGACCAGCTCCAGGCCCAGCAGGTTGTTGGTGGTCAGGCCGTATTTCAGGCAGTGCACGCCGCCTGAGTTCTCGGCGACATTGCCGCCGATCGAGCAGGCGATCTGTGACGATGGATCGGGCGCGTAGTAGAACCCGGCATGCTCGACCGCCTGGGTGATCGCGAGGTTGGTGACGCCCGGCTGGGCGACCACGCAGCGATTGGCGAGGTCGATGTCCAGGATCTGGTTGAACTTGCCGAGACCAAGCACGATGCCGTCGGTGAGCGGCAAGGCGCCGCCGGACAGCGAGGTGCCAGCGCCGCGTGGCACGACCTTGATCGCTTCGCGCTCGCACAGCTGCAGGATGCTGGCGACCTGGGCGGTGGTAGACGGCAGGACCACCGCCATCGGCACGGCGCGATAGGCCGACAAGCCGTCGCATTCATAGGCGCGCAGCTCGTCGGCGCTGGCGATCACCCCTTCGCCCGGGACGATAGCGCGCAACGCCGCGACGATCGCCTCGCGCTTGGCGAGCGCTGCCTGATCCGGCTCCGGCATATGCATGGCATGCTCCCGACCAGCTGCCCCTCCGGCAAGATGGCGCGCGCCGACCTCCCGGTCAAACCGGGGCGGCGGCCGGCCGGCTCAGGTCGGGGTGGCGAGGCAGAGCGTGTTGCCCTCAGAGTCCTTGAGCAGGACCATCGCCCCCCAGGGCGCTTCGGTCGGCGGGCCTTTGAACTCGGCCCCGCGGCCTTTCAGATCCTCATAGGTCGCGAGCACGTCGTCGCAGACGAAGGCCAGATTCTGGAAGCTGCCGACCCGGTCCTCGTGCCCCTTGGGCGTGTGCAGCACGACCTTGGTCTCGGCGCCCGGAATCAGCAACTCGATCCAGCGCTGGCCTTCCTCCAGCGGCGCATCGGTGGCGAGCTGGAAGCCCAGCACCTCGGTATAGAATTTGAGTGCCCGGTCCTGATCAGAGACCGGAATGCTGACGAAGTTGATGGCTTTTATCATGCCGTTCCCCCCAAGCCGCCTTGCGCGGTCAAAGCCAGGGACCAACGACATGCGCGAGCCGGCCGATCGCCTTGACCACGCCGGGGCGAACATTCGAGCCGGGCGATAATTCCGTCAGCTTGCGGCGCCGGGATGGCGCGGCGGATCAGCCCTGGCGGGTCTTGAAGCGCGGGTTGGTCTTGTTGATGACGAACACGCGGCCCTTGCGGCGCACGATCCGGCAGTCCTTATGGCGCAGCTTGGCGGATTTCAGGGAGTTGCGAATCTTCATCGGGATCTCCGCCCGCTCACGCCTTCTTGCGGCGGAAGCTCTGAAAGCGCTTGTTGAACTTGTCGACCTGACCACCGCGCTCGATGAGCCGCGAGCGATCACCGGTCCAGGCGGGATGCACCTTAGGGTCGATCTCAAGCGTCAAGGTGGCCCCCGCCTCGCCGTAGGTCGAGCGGGTCTGATAGGTCGAGCCATCGGTCATCACGATCGTGATCTCGTGATAATCGGGATGAATGTCCTTCTTCACCCGCTTTCTCCTTTCGGGAACCGGCGCTATATAGCCAATGGCACGGTGCCAAGCAAGGGGCGCCGCGTGCATTTGCGTGCCGCATCACCACTTCGCGGCGGTCGCAGGCGGATCAATCAGGTGAGCGGATCGAATGCGCGACAGGGGAGGAACCGGGTCGAACGAGCACGCGAGCCGTGCCGGCAGCCGCGATCTGCGGCAATTGCGCCGGCTTGGGGCCTATCTGCGGCCCTATCGCTGGCCGGTGATCGCGACCGGCGTGGCGCTGGTGCTGGCGGCTGCGGCGGTCCTGGTGTTCGGCATCGGCCTGCGCTACCTGATCGACGGCGCCTTCGCCGCCGGCCATGCCTCGGCCCTGGACCACGCCCTCGAAGCCTCGGTGATCGTGATCCTGGTGCTGGCAGGCGCCACCTTCGCGCGCGCCTACCTGGTGACCTGGCTGGGCGAGCGGCTGATCGCGGATCTGCGGCGCGACGTCTTCGCCCGGGTGATCCAGCTCTCGCCCGGCTTCTTCGAGCTGACCCGCACCGGCGAGGTGCTGTCCCGGCTGACCACCGACACCTCGGTCGTGCAGACCGTGATCAGCGCCAGCCTGTCCCAGGCGCTGCGCAACGTGCTGCTGCTGGTGGGCGGTCTCGTGCTGCTGGCGGCGACCAACCCGAAGCTGACCGCGCTGTTGCTGATCGTGGTGCCGGTCGTGGTCGTGCCGATCGTGATCATCGGCCGCCGCGTGCGAGTGCTGTCACGCCGCACCCAGGACCAGGTGGGCATCCTCTCCGGCCATGGCGAGGAGACGCTGAACGCCGTCCACACCGTTCAGGCCTTTGCCCAGGAGGCGCGCGAGACCGCCCACTTCACGAGCCTGGCCGAGGAGGTTTTCACGGCCGCCGTGGCCTATGCGCGGGCGCGCGCGGTGCTGGCCGGCGTGGTGATCACGCTGGTGTTCGGCGCGATCGTGACGGTCCTTTGGATCGGCGGCCAGGACGTGCTGGCGGGGCGCATCACCGGTGGCGAGCTGGCCGCGTTCGTGTACTACGCTTCGGTGGTCGCCTCCTCGGTCGGCGCGCTGGCCGAGATCTTCGGCGATCTGCAGCGGGCAGCCGGGGCCACCGAGCGCCTGTTCACCCTGCTCGACACCCAGCCGATCATCACCGCCCCCAGCGAGCCGCGACCGCTGGTGCTGCCGGCGCGCGGTGCGGTGCGGCTGGAGCGGGTCGCCTTTGCCTATCCGTCCCAGCCCGAGCGTGCGGTGCTGACCGCCCTGGACCTGTCGGTCGAGGCGGGCAGCACGGTCGCTCTGGTCGGCCCGTCCGGCTCGGGCAAGACCACGATCTTCCAGCTGCTGATGCGCTTCTACGATCCGACCGCCGGCCGGCTGCTGTTCGACGGCGTCGATCTGCGCGAGCTTGATCCGGTCGCGCTACGCCGGCAGATCGGGCTGGTGCCACAGGAGCCGGTGATCTTCTCGGCCAATGCCTGGGACAACATTCGCTACGGCCGGCCGGAAGCCAGCGACGCGGAGGTCCGTGCCGCCGCCGACGCCGCCCATGCGACCGAGTTTCTCGAGCGCCTGCCGGAGGGCTTCGACGCGTTCCTGGGCGAGAAAGGGGTACGGCTGTCGGGCGGTCAGCGCCAGCGGATCGCGATCGCGCGCGCCATCCTGCGCGACCCGCCGCTCCTGCTGCTGGACGAAGCCACCAGCTCGCTGGATGCCGAGAGCGAGCGGCTGGTGCAGCAGGCGCTCGAGCTGCTGCGCCATGGCCGGACCAGCCTGGTGATTGCCCACCGGCTGGCGACCGTGCTCAAGGCTGATCGGATCATGGTCTTGAATGAGGGCCGGGTGATCGCGAGCGGCACCCATCAGTCGCTGCTCGCCGAAGGCGGCCTCTATGCCCGCCTGGCCGAGCTGCAGTTCGATCTCAGCGGTCAGCTAGCGGCAGAGTAGACGCTCAGGCCTGGTCGCAGGACCGCCCGCGCCGGGGGTCGGCAACTAGCTGGCGCGGATCCAGCGCGCGAAGACGTCGACCAGCTCATGCCGATCCGGGCAGTCGGACGACAGCCGGCCGGTCTCCTTCGCGACATAAGCCTCGACCGCCCGATGCACGAGGGTCGATGGCGATTCGTCCTGGTCGACGGCAAGCTCGGTCAGCCGCTCGCGCAGCCTCGCCGGCAGCTGGATGGTCATGAGTGACGTTTCCGGCATTCGCAAACCCTCCTTCCTCAACGTGGCACCTCCTTGGTCCGACCGGTTGCGCTTGCCAGCGCTCCGGCACCGATTGTTCTCGTTGGCTGCCAATACGGCAGCGCCAGCGGGCGCAGCTTGGTCCCGTTGGCAATAGTCGCTCTGCCCGATAAACGCTTGTGACGCGCGTTTAATCCATGGGCCCTTGAGCAAACGATGATGCCGCATCCTCAGCGGGTGGTCAGCTTGATCTCGATCCGGCGGTTGCGCCGGAAGGCGATCTCGTCATTGCGCTGATCGATCGGCTGGAACTCCCCAAAGCCTGCTACGGCCACCCGCCCCGGCGGAATGCCCTGATCGATCAGGAACTTGCCGACCTTGGCCGCGCGCGCCGTGGACAGCTCCCAGTTGGACGGGAACTGGGCGTTGCGGATCGGTCGCTTGTCGGTGTGGCCATCGATCTGCAGCACCCAGGGCAGATCGCTCGGGATCTCTGCGATCGCCTGACGCAGGGTCTGGGCCAGCTTGCGCAGCTCCTCCTCGCCGCGCGGCTCGAGATCGGCCGATGCCGAGGGGAACAGGATCTCGGACTGGAACACGAAGCGGTCCCCGACCACCTGAATGCCCGGCCGATTGCCCAGGATCTGGCGCAGCCGGCCGAAGAACTCGGAGCGGAACCGGCTCAGCTCCTCGACCTTGCCGGCGAGCGCCAGATTGAGCTGGCTGCCAAGCTCCGCGATCGTGACATCCTGGGTCTCGACCTTCTTCTTCTCCTCGACCAGGACCTGCTGCAGGGCCGCCAGCTGGACCCGCAGGGCGTTGATCTGACGGTTCAGGATATCGACCTGGCCAAGCGCGCTCTGGGTCTGCTGCCGCTCGCTGTCGAGACTGGCTTCCGCGCGCCCGGCGCTGCGCAGCAGCTCGGCGATGCGCAGCTCCCGCTGCTCCAGCTCGCGCTGGGCCAACGCCGTGCGCTCGTCGGCGCGCGCCAGGCGCGCATCCAGCTCGGCCGCCCGGTCGCGCACCTGGCCAAGCTCCAGCAGCAGCGCCTCGCGCGCCTTGCGCAGCGCCTCGAGATCGGTCGTCCTGCTGCTCTCGGCGGTCTGCGCCGCTTGCAGCTGCACCGCCAGCTCGCCGATCCGCCGCTCACGGTCGGCCGCATCATCGCTCGCAACCTTGGTCTGGGAACGCAGCCGTTCCAGCTCGGCCTGTTGCTCGGTGACCGCCTTGCGAGCGGTGGCGAGATCCTGCTGCAAGGTCGCGATCTGGCTCTGGTCCTTGGTCTGTTGATCCTGCCCGGTGCTGAGCAGCGCCTGCAGCCGGGCGACCTCAGCGGCCAGATCGGTGGCCTTCTGGTCGGCCGCCGTCTGGTTCTGACGAAGGCTTTGGGCTTCGTTCTTGGCCGTGTCGCCCTCACGCCGGGCGGTCTCCAGCAGATTGGACAGGCGCGCGATCTCGCTGGCGGCGGTCTGCTTGGCGCTATCGGCGGCCTTGAGCAGGGCCGCCATCTCGGCGACCTCCTGATCGAGCTTCTTGCGCGCTTCGGTCAGCGCCTCGATGTCGCGCTTGAGCTGGACCAGCTCGGCCAGGCGCGCTTCCAGGGTCTGCTGGCCGGTTTGCACGGACTGGCGAGCCTGCGTCAGCTCGGCCTCGAGCTCGGCGCGCAGCTGATTTACCCGCTGCAGATCGGTCTCGAGCTCGGCCTGGCGGGTCTCGCCCTGGCGCAGCTTGTTCAGCGTCTCGGCCAGGAGGTTCTTCTCGTCTTCGAGCGTCACGAGCTGATTGCGCAAATCGTCGCGCTCGCCGCGGGCGGTCGTGAGCTCGGCGGTGGCGTCGTCCCGCTCGGCTTGGGCGCTTTGCAGATCGGCGGTCAGCTGCGCCACCGACAACCGCAGCTCGGCCGTGCCGGCCTGCTCCAAGCTGAGCTGATCGGTTAGCTGCGCGATCGCCTGCTCCAGCCGCTGCAGCTTGGTATCCTTGCCCGCGATCAGCTGGTTGAGCAGGAACTGGCCGAGCACGAACACGATCAACAGGAAGATGATGCCGAGCAGCAGCGTGGACAGGGCGTCGACGAAGCCGGGCCAGATGTCGACCGTGTAGCGCGGCTCGCGACGCCGGGCCATGGCTAGGCCTGCCTCGAGACCGTGCGGGAGTCAGCCGCGACCGCGGCGATGGTGCGCGCGACCATTTTGATCTCGCTGCGCAGCTCGTGGATCATCTGGTTGCGCCCCTGCACCGACTCGTCGAGCAGCCGGGCAAGATAGACGTCCATGTTGCGAATGTGGTTGCGGGTCGACTCGTCGAGCGCCTTGCCTTCGCTCTCCGCCAGGCGCGCCAGCACCGGCCGCAGGTCGTCCTGGCTGCCGATCAGCCGGCCGAGCAGCGCCTGCTCGGTCGCGATCTGATCGCCCAAGGTCGACAGGCGCTCGGTCAGGTTGACCAGGCCGCCATGGACTGATGCCTGGTTCTCCTCCGAGCGCTGGACCGCCCGCTGCAGGCTCTCCAGGTTCTCCGCCGTCTGCTCCAGCAAGGCCTGCAGATAGGCCGGAATCGCGACGTCGCTGACATTGCCGATGCCGCGCGGTCCGGCGTCGCTGAAGCGGCTCAAGCCCGAAAGCCATTCCTCGAGATCGTTGTGAAAGGCGTTTTGCGCCTGATTGGCCTGCAGATCCAAGAAGCCCAGCACCAGCGAGCCCGCCAGGCCGAACAAGGATGCGCTAAACGCCGTGCCCATGCCCTTGAGCGGTGCGGCCAGGCCTGCCTTCAAGGCGTCGAAGACCGCGGCCACGTCGCCCTCCTGGACGGTGAGCCCATTGATCACGTCGCCCAGCGAGCTCATCGTCAGCAGCAGGCCCCAAAAGGTGCCGAGCAGGCCCAGGAAGATCAACAGGCCGATCAGGTAGCGCGAGATCTCGCGGCTCTCGTCGAGGCGGGCGCTGATGCTGTCCAGGAGATAGCGCATCGAGTTGGCCGGCAGCACCACCCGGCCGCGCCGCTCCTGCTCGCCCAGTGCCGTCGCCACCGGCGCCAGCAGCTGCGGCGGCGACTGCATGGCATAGCCCGGCTTGTTGGTGCGCAAGCCCTCGATCCAGCGAATCTCGGGCTTCAAGATCCAGACCCGCCGGAAGATATAGAGGATGCCAAACGCCAGGACGCACAGGATCAGCAGGTTCAAGATCACATTGTTCATGAACATCCGCAGGATGATCTGATGCCCCACGGCGATCGCGAGCATCGCGAGCGCGAGAAACAGAATCATGCGGTTGATGAAACGCTGTGGGTTGGTCATCTTCAGGCCTTCCCAACGGGGCCATTGCCACGCCACCACGGCACAGGCTGAGCAGCCGCAGGAGCGATGCGCATGCCAGTCGGTTCGGGCGGCATGCGCTAGCTGTCCGGCTGCGCTCAACATGCCCTTGAAAAATCACACGTCAAGCACCCAGCGCTTGGCGTGCCCCCGCTCGGGCCCCTGCAGCCGCGGCGGCGCCGAGGGCGAGCCCGGGGGCCATATCATGGCGCGCTAAGCCCTCTATCTGAGCGGGATCATTCCGCTCTCTAATTACATTTTATGGCGATTTTTCTTGCGTTAAAGACAATTTTTATACTAAGAGATTTAACTCTGAATTGAGTTACGCGGCGCTCCGTCGCAAGCGCATCAAGGAGGCGCAGATGGCTACCCCGCGGGCGCTCGCCTTGCAGCGACTGCACAATCGGCTGCGCCACCTGACCGACTGGCCCCGCGAGCAGCAGCTGGCGGCGCTCGAAGATGCGCTTTGCCTCGCCTTCCCGGCAGACTCGCCGCATCTGCGCGAATTTCGCTCGCTCGCGGCCGAGCTGGTCAATCTCGAGCTGCGCTCGGACGACCTGGAGCGCGATCTGCCTCGCTTGCGCCAGATCGAAGCCCGGATCGACTATCTGATCGAGGCGGCCGACCAGCCCAGCCTGCGGCTGCCGACCGCCGGAACGGTCGGCGCCGCGGTGCGGGCCTGGCGGCGGCTCAGCCTGAAGCAGGCGGCAGCGGCGCTCGGCAGCGGCGTGGCGGTCGCCGGACCGATGGCCTTGGGCGCGCTCTGGTGGAGCAGCCAGCCGGACGCGGACCGCTGGCCCAGCCTCGCCGCCCCGGCCCCCGAGCTGGCGATCGAGGCTCCTGCTGCCACGTCGGCGAACCAGGCCACGGTGGCGGCGGCCGAGGCGCCGGTCACCATGGTCGGGCTCGAGATGGCGGACGTGGCACCAGCTGGCGCGGCGAGCGACAGCCGCGAGGTGGCGCTGAGCCTGGCCAGGTTGAAGCAGCAGACGGCGGACCTCGGCCCCATCGACCAGTCGATCTGGCGCTTGCGGGCGAGTGCGCCGGATGCCGTCCGCGGCCGGACCGAGCTGGCCGCCAAGCTGGTCGGCGCCATGGCGGCGGTCGAGGGTGTGGCCGAGCAGCTGAACGCGCTCGAGCGCCAGCTGCCGCAGCTTGGCGCGGCCACCGCAGCGGCGGGCGCTCACCCTGCCGATGGCCGGACGATCGAACACCAGGTCGCGGACTGGCGCCTTATCGCCATGCGCTGTGGCCGGACGCTCGCGGATGTGCGCGAGCTGCTCGAGCAGGGTCGCGGCCGCCTGGCCGGCTGGCCGCGCTCGGCAGCGGCGCATGGCCAGCCGGATGGGATGATCACCGAGCTCGACCGACAGACGGCCCGGCTGACCGCCCGGCTCCAGCCCATCGTCGAGATCCTGGCCTCCGATCTGGCGGTCGCCCGCAGCTAATAGGACGATCCTGGCGGGATCGCCTTGACCGGCCGCCTGGCCGCCCCACAATAGCTGCCATGCCTGATCTGCTGCTGGCACCTGTGCCGGACGATCCGCGCCTGACCCAGACCGTCGCAGGCGTCGATCAGGACGGCCGGCCGGTCGAGACCGCCGTGATTCACGAGCGGCCGCTGACCTTGTTTCTGAACAGCCAGGAAATCGTCACGATGATGACGATCGGCGATCATCCGGACTATCTGGCGGTTGGCTATCTGCTCAATCAGAACATGCTGCGCCCGGATGACGAGATCCTGGCCATCGAGCATGACGAGGAGCTGGAGGTCGTGGTCGTGCGCACCGCGCGGCCGACCGACTACGAAGCCAAGCTGCAAAAGAAGGTCCGGACCTCCGGCTGCGCCCAGGGCACGGTATTCGGCGACCTGATGGAGCGCTTTGACGAGGTCGTGCTGCCGACCGACGCGGTGCTCAAGACCTCCTGGCTGTACGCGCTCGCCAAGCAGATCAACACCACGCCGTCCCTCTACTTGAAGGCCGGCGCCATCCATGGCTGCGTCCTGTGCGAGCAGGACCGGATGCTGCTCTACATGGAGGACGTCGGCCGGCACAACGCGATCGACAAGATCGCGGGCTACATGTTCCGGCATGGGCTGACCCCGCAGGGCAAGATCTTCTACACCACGGGCCGGCTGACCAGCGAGATGGTCATCAAGACCGTGCAGATGGGCATCCCGATCCTGATCTCGCGCTCCGGCTTCACGGCCTGGGGAGTCGAGCTGGCGAAGCGGGCCAATCTGACCCTCATAGGCCGGGCGCGCGGCAAGCGCTTCCTGGCGCTGGCGGGCGCCGAGCGGCTCTGCTTCGATGCCGATCCGCGCCACGTCGCCGAGGAAGCAGCTGTCAGCCAGCGCAAGGCCGGGCGCGCGGATGACGCCGCGTGAGCGGGCCTAGCGCCATGGCGGCCGACGTCGTCGGCGTGCTCCTGGCGGGCGGTCAGGCGCGGCGCATGGGCGGCGGCGACAAGTGCCTGCGGTCGCTCGGTGGTCGGCCGTTGCTCGCCCATGTCATCGAGCGCCTGCGGCCGCAGGTCGAGACGCTGGTGCTGAACGCGAATGGCGAGCCCGGCCGGTTCGCCGCCTTCGGCCTGCCGGTCTTGCCGGACGTTCTGCTGGAATTCGCCGGCCCGCTCGCCGGCGTGCTGACCGGCATGGAATGGGCAAGGACCGCCCGGCCCGATTGCGCCTGGATCGTCACGGTCGCCACCGACACGCCGTTCCTGCCGCCCGATCTGGTGGCGCGCCTGCGAAGTGCTGCGATTGCCGCCGATCTGCCGCTTGCCTGCGCCAGCTCCCTGGGTCAGGCGCATCCGGTGTTCGGCTTGTGGTCGGTGCGCCTGGCGGCCGATCTGCGCCACGCCATGACGGTCGAGGCGCTGCGCAAGGTCGATCGCTGGACGGCGCGGCATGGCGTGGTCGAGGTGCCGTTCGAGCCGCGGCCGATCGACCCCTTCTTCAACGCCAATCAGCCGGAGGACCTGATCGAGGCGGAAGCTCTGCTGGCCAGGCTGCGCGCCTGACGCGGCACCTATGCATGTGCCGCGAGCGGGATCACCTTGGCTGGCAGGGAAGCCGGCTTGCGCGGCCATTGCCAGAGCCGGCCGCATAGCCGCGCGGCTTCGCAGGCCGAGACCGCCCGGCTGAAGTAGAAGCCCTGGCCGCACTCGCAGCCCTCGGCCTGCAGGAAATCAAGCTGGGCCGGGGTCTCGATGCCTTCGGCAACCACGCCCATGCCCAGGCTGCCAGCCAGCCCGATGATCGCGCGCACGATCGCGACGTCGTCGTGATTGTGCTCCAGCCCCATGACGAAGGACCGGTCGATCTTCAGCCGATTGAACGGCACGCAGCGGAGCCGCCGCAGCGAAGAATAGCCGGTGCCGAAGTCGTCCATCGCGATCTGCACACCGAGCGCCTTCAGTTGGCGCAGCCGGTCCAGCGCGGCCGGGCTGTCGTCGATCAGGTTGCCTTCCGTGACCTCGAGCTCGAGCCGCGCCGGCGGGAAGCCGGCGCCAACGTAGGCCGCGGTCACCTGCTCGACCAGATCGGGTGCCCGCATCTGGGCGGCGCAGACATTGACCGACACCGTCGGCTCGCCCAGCCAGCAGCTGGCATCGCGGGCGGCGCGGCGCAGGACCCAGGCGCCAAGCTCCAGGCTCAAGCCGGCAGCATCGGCCAGCGCCACCACGTCTGCGGGCGGCTGCCAGCCATGGCGCGGATGCTGCCAGCGGAGCAGCGCCTCGAAGCCCCGGATCCGGCCGCTCGTCAGCTCGATCTGCGGCTGATAGTGGACCGTCAGCTGGTCGGTCGCCAAAGCATGGCGAAGATCAGCCTCCAGCGTCCGCCGGATCCGCGATTGCAGCTCCATGCCGGGCTCGCAGCAGCGATGCCGGCCGCGCCCTTGCTCCTTGGCGCGCCGCAGCGCCAAATTGGCGCGCGCCAGGAGGTCGTCGACGCAATCGCTGCCTTCGCGGGCAATCGCGATCCCGACGCTGGCATCGATCGTGATCGGCTCGGCACCGCGCCAGAATGGGCGACGCACGATCTCGCGCAGCTGGTCAGCCAGCGCCATCGCCGCGGCGGGCTGCGGCCGGCCCCATTGCAGAACCGCGAACTCGTCGCCGGCGACCCGCGCGATCAGCAGGTCCGGGCCCAAATCCAGCGACAGGCGCTCTGCCAGCTCGATCAGCACGCCATCGGCGAAGGCTTGGCCGTAGTCGTCATTGATCGCCTTGAAGCGGTCCAGATCGAGGGTCAAAAGGGCCAGCGGCGCATAGATCGCGGCGGCATCCTGCAGGGCCAGGCGCAGGTCATGGTTCATGCGGGCGCGATTGGGCAAAGCGGTCAGGGGATCGCGCCAGGTCAGTGCCGCGAGGCGCTGCTCAGCCAGATGCTGCGCCTGCCGGCGGCGCCAGCCGAGCCAGGCTTGCGGAATCGTGCCGAGCAGGACGACCGCGGCCAGGCAGACGATGCTGGCCCACCACAGCAGGGCTAGCTTGCTCTGCAGCGCGCCTTGATCGATGTCAGCCTCGAGCAGACCGATCAGCCGGCCGTCCGCGACCAGCGGCATGATAGCCTCGGTCATCAAGCCGGCGCCGTCGATCACCTGGCCACCATGACCGCTCGCTGCCTGCTCGAGCACCGGCTGGACATGTGCCTGATGGACTGCCGCAGATCGCTGGTCCAGCCCAGCGGCCGGCGGGGCGCTGTAGCGCACCCGGCCCTGCAGATCGAACAGGCGATAGCCTTGGATGTGGTCGCCGTGCAAGCGCGGGTGCAGGCGGCTCAGGTCATCGGGCGACCAGCCGCCGGCGGCGAGCTTGGCACCAAACCCCTCGATCTCCCGGTTCAGATTGCGTGCCAGAGTGGCCGCCTTGGCCTGGGCCTCCTGCGCCAGCAGGTCGGCGGTCTGCTGGCGGACCACAATGGCCGCGCCGATCACGAGGGTTGCGCTCAGCAGCAGCAACAGCGTTGCCCGCCAACGCCTCTGCCCGATCGGCTTCGGCTCTGCGTCAGCCTCTATGAACACGTTGGAGTCTCCGCATCCCGCTAGCCATGCCGGCCCTAATCGGCTGCGTTCGTCGCTTGGCACGCGGCGCTTCTCTGGGATAGCTTGCGCCTCGGACCGGCATCGGTCGCGCCTCGACAGGCTCGTGTCGCCAGCAAAGTCCGTAAAGTTTAAGCGCAATTTTAGCTTAAAGAAGCAAATTATCACAATCGACGGATGGTTGAATAATCACATCCATCCAGGGGGTAGCCATGGCGCTTGCAGGCCGCATGGGTCGGCTCGGCACGGAGACGGCGTTCGATGTCCTGGCGCGGGCGCAAAGCCTGGCCCAGCAAGGCCGCGACATCATCAATCTGGGCATCGGGCAGCCCGACTTTCCGACGCCCGAGCATATTGTCGCAGCCGGCCGAAAGGCGCTGAAGGACGGCCATCATGGCTACACCCCGGCCCAGGGAATTCTCCCGTTGCGAGAGGCGGTGGTGGCGGACCTGGCGGCGCGGCGTGGCGTCGAGGTGGCGCCAGACCGGGTCGTGATCGTGCCCGGCGGCAAGGTCACGATGTACCTTGCGATCACGCTCTTCGGCGAGGCCGGCACCGAGATCATGTACCCCGATCCCGGCTTCCCGATCTATCGCTCGGTGATCGAGTTCACCGGCGCCAAGGCCGTGCCGATCGCGCTACACGAGGCGAGCGGCTATTCGTTCAGGGCCGAGGAGGTGCTGGCCGGGATCACGCCCCGGACCCGGCTGATCATCGTCAATAGTCCCGGCAATCCGACCGGCGGCGTGGTGCCCAAGGCCGAGCTCGACCGGCTGGTCGCCGGGCTTGCCCGCCATCCCGAGGTCATGGTGCTCTCGGACGAGATCTATGCGCGCATGGTCTATGATGGGGCCGCCCATGCCAGCCTGACCGCCTATCCCGAGCTCGCCGATCGGCTGATCCTCCTGGATGGCTGGTCCAAGACCTACGCCATGACCGGCTGGCGGATCGGCTACGGGGTCTGGCCGGCGCCGCTGGTCGAGCCCGCGGTCCGCCTTGCGGTCAATATCTATTCCTGCGTCAACGCGGCGACCCAATATGCCGCGATCGAGGCCCTGCGCGGGCCCCAAGCAGAGGCCGAGGCCATGATCCGGGAATTTGCCCGGCGGCGGGATTTGATCGTCCACGGCCTGAACCGGCTCCCGGGCATGCGCTGCCCGCTGCCCGGCGGCGCCTTCTACGCCTTCCCCAACATCACCGGCACCGGCATCGGCTCGCGCCGGCTGCAGGACGAGCTCTTGGAGCAAGCCGGCGTGGCGACCGTCTCCGGCACCAGCTTCGGCATCCATGGCGAGGGCTATCTGCGCTTTTCCTACGCCAACTCGATCGCCAACATCGAGCGCGCGCTGGCGCGCATTCAGGCCCATCTGGCGAGCCGATGATCGAACCGTCGCCTGGACCGCCACAGCCTGCCAAAGGGCCGCCGACGCGCCAGTCGATCGCGGGCCGGCTAGCCTGGCTCGAGCCGATTGATCCAGCCCGGCATGCGCCCGCCCTCTACGAGGCCAGCCATGCGCCGCCGGTCGATCCGGCCCTTTGGGAGTACATGGCCTATGGCCCGTTTGCCGATCTCGACGCCTTCACCGCCTGGCTGACCCGCTGCGCTGGCAGTGCCGATCCCCTGTTCTTCGCGATCGGCGCGCAAGGCCACGAAGCCGCGAGCGGCATGGCCGCGTTCTTGAACATCCGGCCGCCGGATGGCGTGATCGAGGTTGGCCACATCTGGTACGGTCCGGCGCTGCAGCGCACTGCCCTGGCCACCGAAGCCATGTATCTGATGGCCCGCCATGCCTTTGACGAGCTGGGCTATCGGCGGCTCGAATGGAAATGCGATGCCTCGAACGAGCGCTCGATCCGGGCCGCGCGGCGCTTGGGCTTCGCCTATGAGGGCCGGTTCCGCCAGCACATGATCATCAAGGGCAGGAACCGCGATACCGCCTGGTTCGCGCTCTTAGGCCGCCATTGGCCGTGGGTGCGCGCGGCCATGGAGCGCTGGCTGGCACCAGCGAACTTCGATCCGGGGGGCCGGCAGCGCAGCGCGCTGGCCGCGGCGCCACTTGGCGACGACGACACGCCGTCGATCTGACGGCGCGCCCTCAGAACGGCCACCACCACGAGCCCTGATCCTCGAGCTCGGCGCGGCAGCCGGCCAGCTGCTTGCGGTAGCGGGCGGCGGTGCCGGCGACCTCGTTGGCGCGGCGCAAGAGCCAGGGCTTGCGCTTGTAGCTGCCCTGCCGGAAGCCGGTCTGGCCTTCGTGATAGGCGAGATAGTGGCTGTAGGCGTCGGTCAGGCTCAGGCCGACGGTCTCACGGCTGCGGTGCAGGTACCAGCCGATGAAGTCGATCGCATCGCCGAACTCGTCGCGATCGGCGCCGGCCTGGTTGGTGGCCTTGCGATACAGATCCCAGGTGCCATTGGTCGCCTGGGCGTAGCCATAGGCGGAGGACATGCGGCCCCAGGGGATGAACCCCAGCATGTAGTTGCGGGGCGGCAGCGCATTGTGGGTGAAGCGGCTCTCATGGCGCATGATCGCCATCTGGACGTGGATCGGCGCACCCCAGCGCGCTTCCGCGGCAGCGGCATGCTCGAACCAATCGCTCTTTTGGCTAAACACGGCACACAGATTTTCCGGCCGCGCCGGCGCCGTGACGCAGGCGGCCAGCCCGAGCAGGATCAACAGAAGCAGCGCGCCGAGCGGCCACAGCAAGGACATTTGCGCAAGCGGCCTGGCGGCGACCCCGAGCATGCCCATCCACCTGTTCCATCGTCGATCCGGGCCAAGGTCGAGCCAGCAAGCCAGCCCGCCCTTGAACCCCGGCTGAACCAGGATTTCACAATCTTAAGCTTAACAATCTTCTTACGCCGCGTCCAAGCACGCGTTCGACCTTGAGTGGCGTGGCGGTGGCGGGCCGAGCGCTGACGGCGGCTTAGTAGGCCGCGTAGGACTTTTCCTCGACGATCTGCGAGCCCTGCTGCAGGTTGATCGCGCGCTTCAAGGCCGCGCGCTCGTCATTGCATTTGTAGATGCTGCGCGCGACCTCGACGAAGGCATCATCGAACCGGCGCTGCCGCTCATGCTCGCGGATCGCGTCCTCCAGCTCCCACAAGCGCTCGTTGACCGCCTTGAGTGCCTGCCCCAGCCGGTCGAGCTCGGGCTCGCCGCCCAGATGACGATCCCGCTCGCCGGCCAGGACCGCCAGCTCGTGGCGGACATTGGCCAGCTTGTCGGGGTCGGCGATCCGCTCGGATTTGATCTGCAGGATGGTGATCTTGTCGATCAGCTCGCCCGGCGCCACCGGGATCTGGATCAGCTGAGATTCCGCCGCTGGCCGCACGTCCGTCCTCCGCGCCTGCCGAGGCCGCCGTTCAACCAGCCTCGTTAGTTTCCGCGCTCTTCATAGCCGAAAAATTGCATCGTCGCGGCAAATTCCGCATCCAGCTGCTCGATGGTCGCCGGCTGCAGCTTCTTCTTGTAGTTGCCGGGATGGACCTGGCGGATATGGTTCGCCTCGTCCTCGGCGCTCGGAATGACGTCATGGCGGGCGGCGATCGTGGCACAGGCCGATGCCGCCACAGGCCAGTCGAAATAGGCGCAGATATCAGCCAGCCAGTCGGCTTTTCGGTAGATCACGTCCTCGTAGCGGTAGACCTTGACCTGCTCGGCCTCGCACAAATGTTGATAGTGCTGAAGGAAGATCAGGAAGCGCTTGGCCATGCGCAGGGCGTAGTCGTCGATCGCCAGCTCCTGCGCCAGCTCGCGCGACTTCATCTTCTGCTCGGAGCTTTGCAGCGCTTTGCCACGCTCGGGATGGCTCTTGAGCATCGAGAAGTAGTGCGACACCAGCATGTCGCGCGGGTCGCGCACCAGGAGGATCTTCTTCGCCTCGCCGATGATCGGAATCTCGAAGCTCTTCGGCAGATAGCGAAAGCCGCCGTAGCAGTAGCCTTGGCCGACGAAGATGTTCGCGGTGTCGGCCGGGAACAGATTGTCCGGGATGCCGAGCCGGAAGAACTCCTCCATGATCGAGACATAGCTGAGCTTCAGCTCGGCGCAGACCTCGCGCAGCATGCGGTCGAGCAGAACCGAGCCGGATTTCGGCATGGCGAAGGCGAGCACGCTCGGCAAATCCTCGCGGCGGCTCTTCGGCAGGGTGTAGACGACCTTGTCCACGCCGCAGTCGACATAGTGGATCTGCGGCTGGCTCGAGTGGCGGCCCAAGGCGTTTTGCAGGTAGTTCAACATGGCTGTTGGATCGCCAATCCTGCGGCTGCCGCGGGGGCCGTTGGTGCCGGATGCCTGAGGACGCGGTCTTTTGCAGACCGGGCTGACTAGCGCGAAGGTCCCAAGCTTGTCAACCGGACCACCAGCCCTGGCAGTCGCGATCGGGCGCGCCAGACTTGCGCATTTGCTATACTGTAGTATACCGCGACGATGACGAACGAAGGTTCGTGAGCGGCTCGATGGGCCTGCTCAACTTCAAGCGTCGGCGGCAGCCGACCCCGGCTGACGCGCAGGAGCGCGACGAGGCGGGGCTGGCCAAGCTGCAGCTCGCCATGCAGGCGGCGCACCGGGCCGGCAACTTTGCCGAGCGGCAACGGCTGGCCGGCATCATCCGGCGCGTCTATTGCAGCGAGCCCGCCTGGTTCGACGAGCACGCGCCGACCGAGAGCCTGCACCCGATCATCTACTGCCTCTCCTATCCGCGCTCAGGCGCCACCTTCGCGTTGGCGCTGCTGGCGCATATGCTGGATGGCGACGTGTTCACGGCGCTGCCGCATTCGATGACGCCCTTCGACAAGCGCTGGCAGCCGAAAACCTACCCGCGGCCGCGCATCGTCAAGGACCACCGGCCGCTCGACCGATACCGCGCCGACGACTGCGTCCTGATCTTCCGCGACGGCCGCGACTGCATGGCGTCATTGGCGTGGATGACGCTCAGCCAGGGGCTGCACCGGCACCAGCGGCGCGGCGAGCTGGCCGACTTCATCCGCTGGACTGCCCAATCCTACGTGTTCGGCTCCTGGGCGGCCCATGCCAGCCGGATGGTTGATCTGGCCAGCCACGATCGCAAGACTCTCCTGCGCTACGAAGCGCTGCGCCAGGCGCCGATCAGCCTGGCGACTGCAGACGACGCCGCAAACCCTGGCTTCCAAGCCGATGCGCTGCCGGCCGAGGTGCAGCAGCGGCCGGAGATAGCGGCTCAATGGGGCGTCGACGTCGCGGTCGAGCACGACAGCATGTTCACCGCCTGGCAAGCGAACCGCGGCGGCTCGAACTGGCGCGACACCTTCGACCAGTCCGCGGCGCGCGCCCTCCACGAAACGGGCGCGACCGAGATCCTGGTCCGGCTGGGCTATGAGCACGACGAGGGCTGGTGGCGCCAGCTCTAGCCTTCACCAGCCATCGGCGATCGCCAGTTTAGAACTGAAAGTTGTTTTTGTCGCCAATTTGAAGAACTTCAGATAGATGATGCGGCAGCATGCCGGCCGCCTTGGCCGGCGGATCGCAGAGCGCTGCGAGGACCGATGCCGCAACCATCCGAGGCCGGTGCAGCCTTGCCGCCGCATTACCGCGGCAATCCGGTGCCAGCCAGCTTGCGCGAGGCGGAGCCGGCCTGGCTCGATCGG
The DNA here is from genome assembly GCA_902826935.1 of uncultured Alphaproteobacteria bacterium. Taxonomy (GTDB): domain Bacteria; phylum Pseudomonadota; class Alphaproteobacteria; order Geminicoccales; family Geminicoccaceae; genus CADEGR01. Next base: position 56,125 of record CADEGR010000008.1, read on the forward strand.
CTCGATCCGAACGATCTTCTGCTGTTCGTGCATATCCCCAAGGCCGCCGGCACCTCGTTCAACGCGGTCCTTTGGCAGGTCTATGGCCGGCGCTTCGTCAACTATCATCCGCGCCTGTCCGGCTGGTCGCCGGCGCAGCTGACCCGCCGCCAGGCAGGCCGGCTCCTGGCCCTGGGCGGGCATATGCCGTTCGGCTTCCACCATGGGTTCGGGCGCTGGTACCACCGCCTGCCCGGCGGCCGCAGCCGGCTGTTCAGCGGGCGCCGGCTGCGCTACGTCACGATCCTACGGGATCCGATCGAGCGGCTGCGCTCCTATCATCGCTTCGTCACGACCTTTCCGGCCCATCGCCTGCACGACCAGACGCGGGGCATGCCGCCGCTCGCCTTCTTCCAGCACATGGCGGCAATCGACAATCCGGAATGCGCCAATCTGCAATGCCGGCTGATCGGCGGCGCGCCCTGCTTCGCGGCGGCGCGCGACCGGCTCGACGGCGGGTTTCACGAGGTCGGTCTGGTCGAGACCTTCGAGCCGTTCGTGCGCCGGCTGCAGCGGACGCTGGGCTGGCCCGACGTGTTCACGATCGAGCGGCGCAATGCCAGCCCGCCGGCTACTACCGATCCGGCACTCGAGCCTGCGCTGCGGGAGTGGCTGGCAGAGCACAATGCCGAGGACCTGCGCCTCTACGAGCTGGTCCGCCAGCAGCAGACTCAGGCGCAGGCGGCCTGACGCCTGCCGGCCAGGAGCGCCAGGTCTTTCCTCCGGCCGGCGCAATCGCTACAGCTAGGCGCGCGTCGGCGCGCACCATTCCCTGATTACCGACAGGTCCTGGCATGCTCAAACGGGTGACCGATCTCGTGGTCGGCAAGTTCGACCACTTCCAGCAATCGCTGGCGCATCGCTTCCACCTGAGCGCCAGCCTGCAGGAGCGCCAGCTGCTCCTGTCCGGCCAGATCGCCGCGCAGCAGGTGCGCCGGCTGGAACGGATCGACAGCCTGGCCGATGTCGAGTTCCGGGTGACCTCGCAATGGGGCGAGGATGGCATCATCGAATGGCTGTGCCACAAGCTGCCGATGATCGAGCGCTCCTTCGTCGAGTTCGGCGTCGAGAACTACGGCGAGGCCAATACCCGCTTCCTTTTGCGCCATCGCGGCTGGCGCGGCCTGATCCTCGACGGCAATCCCGACTACATGGCCCAGGTGCGCGGCGAGACGCTGCACTGGATGCACGATCTGGTGGCGCACAGCGCCTTCGTCACGGCCGAGAACATCGATGGCCTGATCGAGCAGGCGGGCTTCGCCGGCGAGCTCGGCATTCTGAGCGTCGACATCGACGGCAACGATTACTGGGTGCTGAAGGCGATCCGTTCGGTCCGGCCAGCGCTGATCATCGCCGAGTTCAACGGCGTGCTGGGCGACCGGCATGCCATCACGGTGCCCTACGATCCGACCTTCGAGCGGCTGAAGGCGCACCATTCGGGCCAGTATTTCGGCGCCTCGCTACCGGCCCTGACCAGGCTCGCCGAGGCCAAGGGCTATCGCTTCCTGGGCACCAACAGCAACGGCGTGAACGCCTTCTTCCTGCGTGACGATCTGGCGGGGCCGGTGCTGGGCGCGATCGCGCGGGTCGTGGCCTGGCCACCGCGCCACCGGGATTCGCGTGGGCCTGATGGCGCCTTGACCTATGTGCGCGGCACGGCCAAGGCCGAGCTGATCAAGGCGCTGCCGGTCCAGGAAGTGACGACCGGCGAGACCATGCCGCTCGGCGAGCTGTTCCCGCTCTATAGCGACGCCTGGCAGCGCGAAATCTGATCAGGCGGCGCCCGCTTCCTGGTGGTGCTCGCCCAGATAGGCGTGCAGCACGGAGGCAGCATCGGCATCCTGCACGATCCGGCCTTGCTCCAGCCAGATCGCGCGGTTGCAGGTTTCCAGCACGATGTTGCGCGAATGGCTGGCCAGCAGCAGGATGTTGGTCTTGGCCATGAAGGCGCGCCTGCGGTCCGAGGCCTTCTGGATGAAGTCCTTGTCGCCGACCCCGATCACCTCGTCCAGGATCAGGATATCCGGCTGGGACGCGGTCGCGATCGCGAAGGTCAGGCGCATGCGCATGCCGGAGGAGTAGGTATTGACCGGCAGGTACAGAAACTCGCCGAGATCGCAGAACTCGATGATCGAGGGCAGAGAGCGCTCAATCTCGGCCGGCCGCATGCCCTGGAACAGCCCGGCGAGCCAGATGTTCTCGTAGCCCGTCGCCTCGGGCGAGAAGCCCAGGCCGGGCTGAAACATGACTCCCATCTGGCCGCGCGCCTCGACCCGGCCAGAGCTCGGCCGGTAGATGCCGCAGACGGTGCGCAGCAAGGTCGACTTGCCGGCGCCATTCGGACCGACCAGCGCGATCCGGTCGCCCGGCCGGGCCTCGAAGCTGACCCGGTCGAGCGCATGCACGACCACTTCGCCGCTCCGACCGGCGCGCTCGATTCGGCCCTCGCCGGCGCTCGGCGCAGGCATGCCGCGCGCGGTCATGCTGAAGGTCACCGAGACGTCCTGCAGGGAGAGGAATGCGCTCATGCTCTAGAGCCAGAAGATCAGCTTGGGCAGCCAGGCGCGATACAGCACCAAGGCCGCAAGCCAGGCCAGAACGGTCAGCACCAGCGCCACTGCGATCGACGTCAAATCCGGCACCTGGCCGAGCAGCGGCTGCCGGACCAGCTGGATGAAATGATAGAAGGGGTTGAACTGGACCAGCTCGGCATAAGGGCCAAGCCGCTCCGGCAGCCAGAAGATCGGGGTCGCGAACAGGCTGATCCGCACCAGGAGCGTGATCAGCAGCCGGACATCCGGCAAGCGCAGCCCGATCAGCGCCACCAGCAACGCGATGCCGGGGCCGGCGACCAGGAGCAGCGCCACGCTGAACAACAGGAACAGGATCGGCGGCTCCGGCACATGCCAGAACAGCAGGCAGATCGCCGGGAGCAGGAGCGCGTTCAGGCCCAGGCGGATGACATGGCGCTGGACCAGCCGGAACACGAACAGGCTGCGCGGCTGGATCGAGTTGCGGATCGCGGGCTCCGCTTGGCGGAACAGCCCGGCACCCTCCATCAGGATGTCAGACATGTATTGCCAGGTGATGAAGCCGCTGCCGACATAGAGCGCGAAGGTGCCGGCCTCGACCTGATTGATATGGCTGAAGATGAAGGTCAGGACCGCGATATGCATCGAGGTCAGGATCGGCAGCCACAAGGCGCCGAGGCGCGACGGGTAGAACTGGCGCTTGACGTCGGTCCAGGCGAGGCCGTGCCACAGGCGCCAGGAGACGGCGGCGCGCGATACGTCCTCCAGGGCCGAGCCGGGCACGCCCGAGGTGACGGCAATCATGACGCCAGCACCGCCTGCAGCGGCTCAGGCCGCCACGGCCTGACCGATAGCTTCCCGGAAGCGTTCGATTTCCGCTTTACGGTTGCTGAAGACAGCTCGCTCATCGAACTCCAGGAATGGCAGGATCAAGGCGCGGCCGAAGGCACTGAGGTCAGCTCGCCAGCCATAGCGCTCGGCGGTCACGAGGACCGAGTTGGCAGCATCAAGATAGCGCCGTTGGCGCAGCAGCACGCGCTCGATTAGCTCGAAATACCACTTGAAATCAAGCGGCAGGGTTTCGCCGTGGCGGACTTGTGCCACCGCCAATCCTTCGACCAGGGAAAGCCGCACGATCTCGGCGAGCTGGGCGGGATTGGCGGTGGTGGTTTCCAGAAAATGGCCGGCCGGCAGGCCGAAATGCTCGGCGTCGTGCTTGAACGAGGCGAAAACCGAGGTACCGCGATCGAGGATCTGGATGTTGGGCAGGCCGGGCTTGGCGGCAGCGCTGGTGGCAGCCACGGTCACGCCGCTGCCGCAGCCGACGAACAAATCGACATGCTTGGTCAGCTCGGCCGTCTCGCGCAGGCCGAGCTTGCCGCCATGGATGATCCGCTCATTGCCGGTCTCGATCGGCTCGTGGGTCGAGAGCACGAAGCAGCAATCGGGCACCGCTGCCAGGACCCGTTCGGCGACCTTGACGGCCAGCGCCGGGGTCAGGAACGACTGGCCGGATTTGGACGAGCATTCGAACAGGACGACCTGGCCATAGGCGTCCAGATTGTTGGTCCAGACCCATTCCTCGACCCGTTCCCGCTCGGCCTGGGTCAGCACGATCACGGTCTCGACCGGGACGGTGATTGGCCGCGGATAGTTGCGGAACTGGGACGGCCGGATCGTGCCGTCGTAATTGGCGAAGTAGCTCGGGCAGATCTGGGTCATGAAGGCGTGATCGAACTCGCCGCGCGCGACTCGCCGCCAGGCTTCGGCCTCGAAGGCCAGCCAGGTCCGGTCCATGTCCAGCCACTGGCCGACCGGGATCTCCCAGACCTCGTCGACATGGGGGTTGTTGACCAGCACGCGGCGGCACAAGGACGAGATCGCCCAGGTCAGATGGCAGCCCGGGAAGTCCGCCTTGATCTGGCGCGCGATCGTGGTGGCGTATAGGCAGTCGCCATTGGCGCCGAGCTGGCCGAGCAGGACCCGGGTCATCGACAGGCGGCCTTGGCTGACATGGTGCTCGCTTGGGTCAGGCGGAGCCCATGGTTGACCTCCAGGATCCAGGCGGCGACATCGAGCGCGCTGACCTGGGGGCCGGCGCCCAGCACCGCGCGCAACCGGCTGATGTCGGCTTGACAGGTCGGGAAGCTGCGCGTGCCGGGCGGCTCTTCCAGCTGGACATGGTCCTGCCAATCGAGGCCGGCTCGTGCGAACAAGGCTTCGGTGAAGTCCCGCCCGGTCCAGGTCCGGCCGGTCGCCAGCACGTAGTCCTGATTGTCCGGCCGGGCCAGCAGCGCCCGGGCCAGCTGCATGTATTCCAGGCTGCTGCCCCAGTCGCAGGCGAAATCCAGGCTGCGCAGGGCCGGCCCCGGCGGCTCGCCGCGCAGCGCTCGCGCCAGCAGCTCGACCAGGCGCGGCATGAAATAGTGCGCCGGCCGGCGTGGCGATTCGTGATTGAACAGGAACAGCACCGAAGCCCGCAGATCATGCCGGGCACGGTAATAGCCGATCAGATCGGTCGCGGCGTTCTTGGTGATCGCGTAGAGGCAGTGTGAGGCGCGCGGCGTGGTTTCCGACACCACCGGGGGCGGCGGCTCGCCAAAGCTCTTGACCGAGCTGGCATAGAGCAGCCGGCAGACGGGCGCGTGCCGGCGCAGATGCTCCAGGCAGAGCTGCAAGCTGCCGAGATTGACCTGCAGGGCCGCTTGCCACTCCGCCTCATAGGCAAAGCCGGCGGCACCGTGCACGGCCGCGAGATAGTAGATCTCATCGGCGGCCGTCTCGGCGAGCAGGCGAGGCAGATCCCCGGGTGCCGCCAGATCAAGCTGGCGATAGGCAAAGCCCGGCTGGGCCGCGACATGGCGCGGGGCTGGCTGGCGGCCGATCCCGGTCACGGTGACGCCCTGGCCCAGCAGATGCTCCGCCAGGTAGGCGCCATCCTGGCCGTTGACCCCGATCACCAAAGCCCGCGGCATCCTCTGCCCTCGCCTCGCCCGATCGTCGGTCGCGTCAGAGCCCGAGGATCCGCTCCAGCCGCTCCGGCGTCATCTCGGCATGTTGCAGGTGCTCGTCGAGATTGTCGGCGGTCACGATCTCGATCCTGGGCAGCGGGAAGATCATCTTGGTGCCGGCCCGGATCGTCGCCGCCTCGCGCTCCAGGAACTCGCGCTTGAAATGCCAGGGCAGGACCAGGAAGTAGTCCGGCTGCATCGCCCGGGACTCCGCTTCCGAGATGATCTTGATGTTGGTGCCGAGCGTCATCGCCCCTGACTTTTGCGGGTTGCGGTCAGCGGCATATTCGATCTTGTAGCTGTCGATATTGTACCACTGCAGCAGCACGTTGCCCTTGGTCGAGGCGCCATAGACGTGGATGGTCTCGCCCTCGGCATGGATCTTGGCCAGGAGGCTGGTCATCTCCTCGCGCAGCTGCTCGATCCGCGCCTGAAACGCCTCGTAGGGCTGATCGCTGTCGAGCTGCATCTCGAACTCCATGACCTGGAGCCGGCGGATGTCGTTCTCGTCCTCGCGCGTGTCGTAGTCGATGCAGTCCTCGTGGCAGAGGTAGCACTGGATGCTGCCGCCGTTGATCGAGTTCAGGCCGACCTTGAAGATTCGCAGGCCGGCCTTCTTAGCGATGTAGTTGAGCACGCCCAGGCTGTAATATTCGAGATGCTCGTGGCAGATGGTGTCGAAGGAATTGAGCTGCAGCATCAGCGGCATGTAGGACATCTCGACCACCCAGATGCCCTTCTTTGCCAGATATTTCTTGACGTTGAGGGCGAAGTCGATCGGATCCTCGAGGTCGTAGTACATCGCGATGGTGGTGATGATGTCGAACTTGCGCTCGCCGAGCCGGGCATGGCCCTGCGAGCTCGGGAACACGGTCCCGACCACCTCGATCGGCGGCTTGATCTCCTGGGCGATGTCGGAGGGATCGAAGCCCCAGCATTCGAAGGCCGACGGATAGTGCCGCAGCAGCGTGCCGTCGTTGCAGCCGATGTCCAAGACCCGATGCTCGATCGGATCGACCATCTCGATCGCCTGGTCGACGATGCTTTTCAGATGATCGCGCATGGTCTGGTTGGTGCCGGAGCGATACCAGTAATTGGCGTACAGGATCTCGGGCGGGATGGTGTGGGCCAGCTGCAGGAGGCCGCAGGCCTCCTCGCTCGCCGACACGTCGCAACGCACCAGCTTGGTCGGCAGCTTGCGCCGCGGTGGCATGACCGCGCCGCGCTTGACGAACGAGCCTTGCAGATATTGCGGCTGCAGATCGATCACCGGCACCAGCGAGGAGCACTGGCAAACCCGGCAGGTGCGCTTATGGAGAATGTGCATCACAGCTCCGATCATAAGGACCCGGCAACGCCGCGACCGCCTCCGGCGGCGTGTTAGCACCTGGCCAGAGCGCGCGCAATCAAGGATCAGCTTGCCGGCGCCAGCATCTCTGGTTGCGAATGATGCGCGCTCCACGAGCACTGGCCGATGCGCGCCGCAGCCTTTACGCCCTGGCCCTGCGGATGGTAAGCAGCCGCCAGCCGCGCATCAGCAGCCCCGCCTCTTGCACTTCCAGGCAATCCATGGCCGAGCTTTCCAAGCCTGTCGCTGAACCGGCCAGCGGCTTCGAGATTACAGGCTGGCATGGCCGGCACGCCTGCCAGCTGCGTCTGCGAACCCAGGCGGAGCTGGCGCTCTGCCGCCGCATCATCGCGCATGAGGTGCGCGCGCTTGAGCCGCGCCTGCGCCGCCTGCGCAATGCGATCGAGCACGGCTCGCCCCAGCAGCGCCGGATCGAAGCCCTGGCGCGGCCGGCCTGCTTCGAGCTCACGGTCCAGCCGGCGGGCCCCATCAAAGCATGGTCGGCGCCGGCCGCGGCGCCTGCATGCGCGCCGGCAAGCCCGCCGGAACCGCTACCCATCCGGGTGCTCGACTGGCTCGCCGGGCGGCTGCCGGCCAACAGCTCGATCTGGGAGATCGCAAGCGGCCGGGCGCGCACGCCCCTCGGCCAGGCGCTCCAGGCGCAGGGCCACAAGGTCCAAGTGCTGGCCGCCGGCGAAGGAACCAGCCAGCGCTCCTCGAGCGGCATGCCGGATCGCTATCGGGCCGCCCGCGAGTCGCTGGCGGGCCGGCTCGCCCAGACGGAACCTGACGCCCGGCGGGCGGTCCAGGCGATCATCCTCGGTCAGGCTGCGAGCGAGCTCGACATCCAACTGCTGCAGGGCCGGCTGTGGCCGCACCAGCTGATCCTGATCGCGGCCGAGGCACCCCTTGCATCCGTTCTGCTGCGGGCCTGGGATGGCGCCATCCATGCCTGCCAGGACGGGCTGATCTGTGCGGCACCAGGACCGACGTTCCTCGATCCCGCGGCCGCGCCGGATGGCGGCGACTGGCCCAAGATCTCGGTGGTGACGGTCAGCTACAATCAGGCCGCCTTTATCGAGGACTGCCTGCGCTCGGTGCTCGACCAGGACTACCCGAACCTTGAATATATCGTGATCGATGCGGTCTCGACCGATGGCAGCATCGACATCATCCGCCGATTCCAGGACCGGATCAGCAAGCTGGTGATCGAGCCGGATGAGGGCCAGTCGGCCGGCTTGAACAAAGGCTTCGATCTGGCGACCGGCGAGCTGCTGACCTGGATCAACAGCGATGACATGCTGGCACCCGGCGCCTTACGGCGGGCGGCGCTGGCCTTTCGCCGCTATGGCGCTGACCTGGTCGTCGGCGGCTGCGAACGGATCGCGGCGGACGGCAAGGTGCTCTATCTGCACCATCCCGCCTTGCCCTATCTCCGGCCGGTGCCGCTCGGGCTGGCGCAGCAATATCTGTGGCAAAGCTCCTGGGAGCAGGGCGACTATTTCTTCCAGCCGGAGGTGCTGTTCACCGCCGATATCTGGCGGCGGTCCGGCGGCTTCTTGAAGCAGCATCTCTATTGGGCGATGGATTGGGAGCTTTGGATCCGCATGGCCATGGCCGGCGCGAGCGTCGTCCATCTGCCCGACACCCTTGGCCGCAGCCGCCAGCATGCGGCGCAGAAGACCACGGCCGACGAACTTTATCTGTTCCAGCTCAAGAACATTCTGCTAGAGCACGACGCGGCGTTGGCGGCAGCCGAGGGCGTGGCCGCGGCTTTGCCGCCCGGCGTCCCGATTCGATGGCAGCCGCAGGCCCAAATGACCCAATCCATCTTGCGATCCGCTCGGCCGCTGCTCGCCCGCCTCTGGCGGCTGCGCCAGCCACGGCGCCTGTGGGATGCGCTCAGCCGCCGCTTGCCGCCGTGGCTCACCGCCTATCTGCTCAGGCTACGCCGCAAGTCCCGCTTTGCCTTTTCCCGTAGTCGGATTATAACCGGCGCACAATATGCAGAATTCGTACATACGCGTGAACTTCTAGGTCGAATCGAGACGGCGCATCGGAACGCGATCCGCGAGCATCAAGCTCTGGTCGCGGAGCGTGATCAGTTGCGCCGGCATTGTGAGGATTTGAACTCTGTGCTGCTGAGCAACTACCGCCATGGCGGCAGGGTGCCGGACTGGTGCGCCGATCAGATCGCCGACTTTCTGATGGGCCTGATGTTTGGCAGTGCCGCGGATCAGGCGACCAAGGACCACGTCGCGGCCCAGCTGGGCGCCCACTCCTCCCTGCAGGAGCTGGCACGCTCGCTCGCGATCCTGCACTTCAACCGGCAGAGCGCCCCGGCCTTCGATCGCGCTCGGCCGCTGCTGCGCCGGCATGGCCCCTTCCCGGATCAGGCCGAGATCGCCGCCGCGATCGGCCAGCTGACCGTGGTCGACATCGGCTCCGAGGCGCTGGCCTTCGAGAACGATGTCTACGCGCCCTTGATGCGCAGCTGGCCGGCCCAGGTCCTGGGCTTCGATCCATTCGATCAGGACGACGCGGCTGAGCCGAAGAGTCAGGCGGCGGCCAGCCATGGTCGGACCTACGCGATCCGCACCCTGAAGCGCTTCGTGGGCGGCGGCGGTCCGGCCCTGTTCCGGCAGAACCGGATGCGCGCGACCTCGTCGCTGCTGCCTGGCAACGCTGACCTGGTCAGTCAGTTCTCGCTCCTGGGCGAGGCGCTGGAGACGGTCGCGACCGAGGCGGTCGAGACCCATCGGCTGGACGACATCCTGGCGGCCGAGGACGGCTTTGGCGGACCGATCGACTTCCTGAAGATCGACGTCCAAGGCGGCAGCCTCGCCGTGCTCGAAGGTGCCAGCTACAGCCTTGCGCGGACCTTGGTCTGCCATGTCGAGGTCGAATTCGCGGAGGTTTATCATGGCGAGCCCTTGTTCGCCGAGATCGACCGGTTCATGCGGGCACAGGGCTTCGGCCTGCTCGACTTCGCCCATCTTGGCCGGCAGCGCTACAAGACCTTCGACAGCTCCGCCACCTACTTCTTCCATGCTGGCCGGCTGCTGTGGGGCGATGCCATCTATGTCCGCGGCCTCGACCGGCTGGCGGAGCTTGGCGTCCGCGAGCTGCTGACGCTGGCCGTGATCATGCACGAGGTCTACGAGAAGTGCGATTGCGCGGCCGAAGCGCTCCGCCACTACGACCAGAAGACCAGCGGCCGCCTGCATGATCGCTATGTCGACTCGCTCGATCTCGGCATGCTCAAGCCGGTCGAGCAGGCCGCCGGCGACTGAGCGCCAAGGCTGAAAGCCCAATCAGCCAGCAACGGATGGCCGTAGCGAAGATGTCTCGGGCGCGCGCTGGCCCTGGCGCGCGGCGCTGCCTTGTGCCGGCTGAATCGACGCTTGAGCCATGCTCACCCAGGCCCTCCGGCAACCTAGA